>NZ_DATMFZ010000001.1:0-14858 GCF_035556675.1 Geminicoccus sp.
AGCGCCTCGGCCAGCTTCACGTCCGACAAATCGTGCCAGACCGCCAGCAGCAGCGCCTTGAACAGGGCCAGCGGCGGCCAGGCCGGCTCGCCCTTGGTGGCGCAAGAGATAGCACCAAGCCGATGCTCGACTGGCCCCCAGTCGATCAAGCCCGCCAGTTCATCCAGAGCCGAGTTCCGGCCCGTCCGGTCCACACCAAATCCAAATGTTTTCTGGCCAATCCGACGGCGAGCCATGACGGATCTCTCAGTCACTGAACTGACCAAGAGAATCATCACTCAGCCACAACGTCCAGACGCACCCGCGCACAGGCCTCATTACTTCTGTTCAAGCTGGAGTGCATCTACCCTCATCCAGTACCAGATAGTGGCAAGCAGACCAGGCACGATCAGGAAGGCAAGTGCGATACCGTAGGCATGTGTCGCCTGGAACGCACCATCATCGGTCGCCCAGAAGTCGATGAGCCAGCCGACGACTGTCTGGATCACGAAGCTGCCGAGAATCACCATTACGTTGATGCCGGTTTGAACACGTCCTGCCAGATGTGAGGGAAAATTGGTCGTCAGGACGGCATAGGACAAGGACAACGGGTTCATGAGAAATCCGATCATCGTCCATAGCGGCAGGGCCATGGCGGTGTAGCCGGCAGCCAGAACCGTCAGGACTGCCAGATAGATGAACGCCAGAAGTCCCACTAGACGGGCGAGCGATAGGCCGAGGCGGCGACCGGCCGCTGCCATCGGGCCGCAGGCGACCGAGCCTGCCAGGAGCCCCAGAGCCATCACCGACATGTGGAACGCTACCGCCGGGCGTTCGAGACCAGCGACCTCGGCCAGCCAACGTGCCGTCCACAGACTCTGCAAGGCGAAGCCCGTGCCACAGGTGAGGACAGCCATCGGGACCACGCGCCAGAAGGTCCAACTACGATAGATCTCCTTCAGCCCGCGCAGCAGCTCCGAAGCTGATTCCGGTGAGCCCTGATGCGGGTGGCGGTTCGGCATCAGCACGAAGATGGCTGCAGCCCCGGCCAGAAAGCAAAGAGCCAGGCCGAAAAACAGCGCCCGCCACCCGACCCACGCATTGGCCCATTCTGCTGGGCTGCCGGCCAGGACGGCACCCACACCACCAAAGGCCATGAGCAGGCCATAGGCCATCGGCAACTGCCGGGCGGGCAGCCACAGCGCCATGGTGGCAAAGCCGGCCATCAGGCTCACCGCCACACCTGCACCCACCAGCGCACGCCCGACCATCAGCATCTCGGTGCTCATCGCCGTCGCGAACATCACAGCGCCGACTGCGGAGACCAGGAGGTTGCAGGCCTGGACCCTTCGTGCCCCGAACCGGTCGATCGCCATGCCCAGCGGGATCTGCATCACGCCGAAGGCCAGGAAATAGACCGACGTGAGCAAGCCCAGCTCCGAAGCGCTGAGGTCGAAATCCCGGATCAGATCCGGCGCGAGCGTCGCGTTCAGCGTACGCAGCAGGTAGGAGAGCATGTAGCCGAAGGCGAGCGGCAAGAAGATGCGGATCACCAGGAAGGCGTGGGACGGTCGCCCGACCGCCGTCTGCTCGATCATGTCCAGGCGCGATCAGCGCGGAACGGCGCCAGATCCACCGATGGCGCCTCCCCCTGTAGGAGCTGGGTAAGGAGCTTGCCGGTGATGGCCGAAAGGGCCAGGCCCAGATGTCCATGGCCAAAGGCCAGGAACAGGCCGGGTCGACCCGGGGCAGGCCCCACGACCGGCAGGGAGTCCGGCATCGAGGGGCGGAAGCCCATCCAGCTGCTGGGATTTCGCTCGTCGATGCCGGGCAGGAGCCGTCGGACCCGACGCAGCATCACCTCGACACGGCGCGGGTCCGGAGCACGCTCCAGTCCGCCCATCTCCACCGTGCCGGCAATGCGCAGGCCATGGCGCATCGGGGTCATGAAGAAGCCGCCCTCGCCGGAGCTGACCGGCATCGACAGGAGTCCCTCCGCACCCGGCAGCATGACGTGATAGCCGCGTTCCGTGTCGAGCGGGAGGCGCAGGCCCACCGTGTCGAGCAGCCGCTTCGACCATGCGCCGCAGGCGACGACCAGCGCGTCGCTTTGCGCGGCCGTGCCCTGTCCCTGCGCTTGCCACTGTCCGTCAACCTGTCCGATCCGCTCCACTGCAAAGCGCAGGGTTTGGCCGCCCAGCTTGGCGAAAAGGTCGTGCAGCCGCTGAGTCAACGTCAGGGGATCGACGACCTGATGCGGGTTGGGGCGTCGCACGCCGCCCGCTACTCGCGCCAGGGCCGGCACCAGCGCCGCGACCTCGGCTGGGCCCAGTTCCACCGCCTCACCGCCGAAGCGGCGGCGATATGCGGCGTCGCGGCGCCCATCGGCGAACGCCTGCTCGGTCTCGTACACAGTCAGCATGCCGGTCTTGCGGATCAGGTCGGCTGCATTCGCTTCCGCGAGCAGCGGGGCGAATGCAGCCTGGGCCTGAGCCGTCAGGGACGCCAGGTGCCGAGTGTTCTGTTCGAAGATCCGCTGCCGGCCCGCCCAGACAAACCGGACGAGCCAGGGCGCCAGTGCTGGCAGATAGCTCCAGCGGATGGCCAGCGGGCCTTCCGGATCAGCCAGGTAGCCCGGCACCTTGGTGACGATGCCGGGCGCGGCGATCGGCGCCACTACGTCGCCGGCGATGATCCCGGCATTGCCGAAGGAGCAGCCGCGGCCGGGCTCGTCCCGATCGATCAGGGTGACCTCTAGGCCAGCGCGCCGCAGCTGTAGGGCGATGCAGACGCCGACAATGCCGGCGCCTACCACCAGGACATGGCGAGGCAGTTTAGTCACGCGATTCACACCATGCTCGGCAGGAGGAGGACGATCTGCGGAAAGAGCGTGAAGACCAGGATCGCCGCCAGCATCAGCAGCCAGAACGGCATCGTCGCCTTCGCTGCCTGTATCAGACTGACCTCGCCGCGCGTGATCGCGACCAGCACGAACAGGTTCATGCCTACCGGTGGGGTGAGCATGCCGATCTCGATCAGGATGGTGACGATGACGCCCAACCACACTGCGTCGAAGCCGACCCCGGTCATGACCGGGAAGACCACCGGGACGGTCATCAGCAGCAAGGAGATGCCATCGAAGAAGCAGCCGAGGATCAGATAGATGACGATCACCAGCAGGAGGACGAGATAGGGCGAGACATCCAACTCGCTGATCATTCCCATCACCTGGCTCGGCAGGCCGAGCACGCTCATGCTCTGGGCCAGGATCAGGGCGCCGATCATCACGACGCCCAGCGTGGCGAACACGACCATGCCGTCCCTGAACGCGAGCACGAGCCCGCGCAGGGTGAGATCACCCCAGGTGAAGCCGATCACGATCGAGGCGACCACACCCAGGGCCGCGGCCTCCGTGGCCGTCGCAATGCCGAGATAGATCGTGCCGAGGACGGCGAAGACCAGGATCGCAACCGGCCAGATCTTCAGTAGGCCGAGCACGATCTGCCCAATAGGCATCCTGGCCGGATCGACCGGGGCGATCGAGGGGTCGCGCCTGGTGAGCAGACGGATCATCGCCATGAAGGCCAGCGCGATCAGTAGGCCTGGAATGACTCCTGCGGCGAACAGCTTGCCGATTGAGACACCCTGCGTCGCGCCATAGAGCAGCAGGGTCAGGCTCGGGGGAATGAGCAGGCCCAGCGTCCCGCCGGCGGCGAGCGTACCGACCACCGTGCTGGGCCGGTAGCCGCGCCGCTTGAGTTCCGGATACGCCACTGACCCGACCGCGGCGGCCGTCGAGGTGCTGGCGCCGCTCACCGCGCCGAACAGGGTGCAGACGGCGATGTTGGTGTGGAGCAGCCCGCCCGGGACGCCGCGGAACAGCGGGGCGGCGGCAATGTAGAGGCGCCGGCTGACCCCGCTGGCCAGCAGGATCTCGCCCATGAAGATGAACATCGGCACAGCGCTCAAGATGAAATCGTTGAACGTGTTCCAGACCGCCGTGATCGAGAGCGACATCGCGTCGCCGACCAAGAAATGCAGGATGGTCAAGCCGATCAGGCCGAGACCGATACCGACGGGCAGGCCGATCAGGCCAGTGAGTGCGAGACCGCAGATCAGGATCACCCAGATCATACGACCTCTCCCACACGGCGTTCGGCGTCCGTGCCGAGCTGGATCGAGCGGCTAGCCAGGATCCATTTGCCTACGATGATCAGCGCCGTCAGGAAGGACGATATCGGCATGAGCGCCGTCCACGGCGCCACCGGCAGGCGGGCAACATCGGAGCGCGCGTCGATCAGCAGGGAGAAGCTGGTGAATTCGTAGCTCAGAAAGCCGAAGATCAGGAAGAATCCGATGCAGCCGAGATTGGCCAAGCCATTGGCGATCCCGCGCGCCCGCTCCGACAGGTGATCGGCGATGAGGGTCACCCGGATGCTGAGATCCATCGCGAACGTGTAGGGGATGGTCAGGAAGACGCAGGCCGAGAACAGCAGCGCCACCAGCTCATCGCTGAAGTGAAGTGGTGAACTCAGAATATAGCGCATGAACACGGCGCTGAAGACGAGCAGCGACATGACAAGCCCGAGCATCGCCGAGACGAACAAGGCGATGCGGACAAGCCAAGTCAGGCCTCCGGCAAGCTTGAGCATTGAGACATCCTTCAACGGGAACCGGGCGACGTGTTGGCGGGAAGAGGCGATGGCCGCCGCTTCCCGCCAGGATGGTCAGTCCTGCAGCGCCTGGAGCAGGGTTTCCCGATTGGTCGCCATGTCGCCGCCCTTCTGGGTGGCATCCCGTTCCCAGATCGAGAGGGCAGCTTGGTAGAAGGCCTCCCGGTCCTCAGCCGGGAACGGCTCGAGCTGCTTGCCGCCGGCCGCATTAAACTTGTCGCCCTGTGCCTTGTCGTAGTCGCCGCGCAGGAAGTTCGCGATCAGCTCCTTGGCCAGCTTGTCCGATTCCTCGGTGATGATCGTCTGCACGTCGGCCGGAAGCTTATCCCAGGCGGACTGGGAGACGATGAAGACGAGCGTCGCCGCGTAGTTGGCGATGTTGGACCAGTAAGGGGTGACCTCCTGCAACGACAGGGTGTTGGCCGGCCCGGGATAGTAGGTCGCGCAATCGACCACACCTGTCTGCAGAGCCATGTACATGTCGTTCTGTGGGATGACGGTGGCGGAGACCCCCACCTCCGCGAATGCGTCCACCAGGAACGCTCCCCACACACGCAGCTTCTTGGTGCGGAGTTCCTCCAGCGTGTTGACCGGCATCTTGCAGAAGACGTCCATGGTCCGGTCGGGTGGCAGCAGGATGTTGAGGACCTTGATGCCGAACTTCTCGAATTCCTTCGCGTAGACCTGTTCCAGGGTCGGTCGGATCGTCGCGAAATCCTCCATCGTCTGAAGGACACCCTCTGGCAGCGCGTAGGCCAGTTCCGGCGAATCGCGGGCGACGTAATTGGTCGAGATCATGGTTGCCTGGATGACGTTGCCGGGTGGCAGGATTCGGAGCATGTCCGGATCCTTGATGCCGAGCGATCCGCCCGGGAAGACCGTCATCTGGAACTTGTCGCCGGTGCGAGCATTGATCCGCTCGGCCAGGGTGGTGACCGCCTGTGCTTCCTGGCGGGTCGGCACCCAGACCAGGTGCGTGCGCCACTCGATGTCCGCTGCGGAGACCGGGGCGACATCACCCATGGCGGCCAGCGCGCCGAGTACCCCGAGCAAGGCGGCACTCAACCTGTTCATCATCTTCATGTTTCCCTCCTCCCCTGAAAAATTCGCCAGCACAGCCTCAGGCTGCGGTGCGGGTGACCTTACCGTCCTCGATATCGGCCTGAAGACGTTCAGGATGGCGCGCAGCCGGATCACCATAGCCGCCTCCGCCTGCCGTGCGGATATGCAGCCGGTCGCCCGCCATGAGGCGCGCCACCTGCTTGGACGGGATGACTTGGATCTCCCCGTCCTTGCGCAGGATCTCTGCAGTGGCAGGCTGGCCGGCCTGTCCACCGGCCGCTCCGGCGGCCGGGCAGAAATGGCGCTCGCCGCGATAGGTGATGGTCACTTCGCCATCGAGAATTTCGTATTCCAGGGCAGCGCCAAGCCCGCCGCGCCATTGGCCGGCCCCGCCCGAATCCGGCATGAACGAGGCACGGTGCACGCGGATGGGCGCTTCCAGCTCGAGGGCCTCTGCTGGGATGTTCATGCAGTTGGTGACATCCGTCTCGATGACATCGACCCCGTCGCCACGGGCGCTAGCGCCGTTGCCACCGATCAGGATCTGCGAGGTGACGAACCGCTGACCTTGGCTGGTCTTGCCGCCGAAATGGAGGATGACCTCCTCGTTCGCTGTGTCGGCCGGTACCCTGTCCGGAGCCGCCTGACGCAGGGCGCCGAGTAACGCGCTGGATACCCGCTTGATCGTTGCCGCACGGCAACCGACCGGTGCCGGCTCCAGCGGATTGACGATACTGCCTTCGGGCAGGTTCAGCTTGAGTGGCCGGAAGCAGCCGCCATTGTTCGGGATGGTCTGGGTCGGATCGGTCACCGCGCGCAGGGCGAAGCTGGCGGCGGCGAGCGAGCCCGAAGGCATGCAGTTGAAGGGACCGCGCACCTGGGGGCTGGTGCCTGTGAAATCCACCTCCATTGCACTGTCGGTAATGGTGACCTTCACCCTGATCGGGATGCGGCGGTCGACGTCCACCCCGTCATTGTCGAGCCAGTCCTCATAGCTGTAGGTGCCGTGCGGCAGCTGTTTCAGTGCCTCCACCGTCATCCGCTCCGACCGGTCCAGCAACTCGTTGAACACGCGGGTCACGAACTCGCCGCCATAGACCTGCGCCAACTCGGTCAGGCGCCTAGCACCGATCGAGCAGGCCGAGATCTCCGCCATCAGGTCCCCGGTCACGATATCGGGGATCCGCACGTTCTGCCGGAGGATCGCCATGAAGGTCTCGTTGATCGGCCCATAGCCCTCACGAAGCTTGATGAGCGGCAGCCGCAAGCCTTCCTGGAAGATGTCGGTGGCGTTGGTGGGCGTGGAGCCCGGCGCCATGCCGCCCAGGTCCTGGTGATGCGTCATCGCGGTGCAGATTGCGATCGGCCTGCCCTTGTAGAACACCGGCATCATGATCGCGATGTCGGGGATGTGGGTCCCGCCGAGATAGGGGTCGTTCATTACATAGACGTCGCCCTCCTGCATCGCCGAGATCGGCTGCTTCTCCAGCAGGTGCTGCACCATCGGGATGAGCGCGCTCAAGTGGATCGGGATGGCGAGCGCCTGGGCCAGCGTCTCGCCTTCGATGGTGAACATGCTGGCCGAAGCGTCGAGTCCTTCCTTGACGATCGCGGAGAAGGCACTCCGTACCAGCGTCAGTTGCATCTCGTTGGCGATGCCGTCGAGCTTGTTGCGGATCACCTCGATTGCGACCGGATCGATCGTTTCTGCCTGCAAGGCCATGGTCATCGTTTCATTCCTGCTGCTCGATTCGTCGTTCTGGCGGTCAGTGGCTGGGGGCGGTCGCAGTGAGGACGAGGTTGCCGTCTGGTACCACTTCGCCAGACCAGCCAGGCTCCACGACCGTGGTGGTGTCCGCCTGCTCGACGATCGCCGGACCGCTGAAGGTCATGCCGACCGGCATCCGGGTCCGCTCGTAGATCCTGGCCTCCACACCTTGCGGTGCTGCAGCCACCCTGATCGTCCGGCTGCCCTTCAAGGCCTCGCCAGACTCCGGCTGATAGGCTCCCTCGCCCAGGCTGTCCGAGCCACGGGCCGAATGTATCGTCCGCAGGTTCACGAGATTGGCCGGAGCCTGGTAGGCATAACCGTAGACGCGGTCGTGTGCGGCCAGGAAGCCCTGGTAGAGCGCGTCCAGAACATCGTCGGCCTCGAAGTCGAGCGGCACTTCCAGGTAGTAGGACTGACCCTGGTAGCACATGTCCGCGGCATAGGTGACCCGCACGGATGCCGGATCGACATTCTCGTGCGCCATCAGCTCGCCGCAGCGTCGGTCCAGCTCAGCCAGGGCATCCTCGAGCTCGCCCAGGCCGACCTCGCCGAGCTTGCGCGGGAACGCCGCAGCGACCTCGTGCTCGATCGGCGCGGCGAGCAGACCCGCGGCGGCCAGCACGCCCGGCCGGCGCGGGATGACGACCCGCTGGATCTTCAACTCCTCCGCCAGTGCCGTGGCGTGGATGGGACCCGCACCGCCCAGGGCAACCAGGCTGAACTGGCGAGGATCCAGGCCTTGGCGGATCGAAACCAGCCGGATGCCTTCCACCATCTGCGCATTGACCACACGGTGAATGCCCAGCGCCGCTTCTTCTAGCCCCATCTTCAAAGGCCCGGCGATCTTCTCCAGAATCGCGGCTTTAGACTTCTCGACATCCAGCGAAACGGTGCCGGCCGCGAAATAGTCGGGGTTTAGATAGCCCAGCACGAGCGAGGCGTCGGTGACGGTCGGATCCTCGCCGCCCTTGCCATAGGCGGCCGGTCCGGGATCGGAGCCAGCCGATTCCGGGCCGACCCTGAGGCCGCCGCCCGCATCGATCCAGGCGATGCTGCCGCCGCCCGAGCCGATCGCGTTCACGTCGACCATCGGCACCCGGATGGTGAAGCCGTCCACCCGGCCTTCTGGCCGGATCACGGGCTTGCCGCCGCTCACCAGGGCGATGTCGCAGCTGGTGCCGCCGATATCGACGGTGATGACATCCTTCGCCCCGGTCATTCCGCCGACGATGGTCCCACCGATCGCACCGGCAGCCGGCCCGGACATGAACAGGCGCACCGGGCGCTTCCGGGCAACGGCCGAGACCGACAGTCCACCACGCGACTGCATGACCTGCAGAGGCGAGGTGATGCCGGCCTTGTCCAGTCCATCCTCGATCTGCGCCATGTAGCGGTCGATCACCGGCTTCATGTAGGCGTCGAAGGCGGTTACCACGGTACGTTCGTATTCGCGAAAGGCCGGGTCGACCTCGCTAGAGATCGAGATCAGCACATCCGGAAACTCCTCGGTGATGATCTCGCGAGTGCGCTGTTCGTGAGCCGGATTCTGGAAGGAGAAGAGATAGCAGACTGCGATCGCCTGGCAGCCATCGGCAACCAGTTCCCGGACTGCCTGGCGCACGGATTCCTCGTCCAGAGGCGTGATCACCTCACCCTGCGCGCTGATCCGCTCGATGATCTCCTTGCGAAATTTGCCACGTGCCAGGAAGCCCGGGGTCTCCGGGTCCAGGATGATCCCATACAGCGTCTGGCGAAGCTGCCGGCCGATTTCCAGCACGTCCTTGAACCCGGCCGTGGTCAACAGGCCCAGCCGCGCACCCTTGCGCTCCAGCACCGCGTTGGTCGCGATCGTGGTGCCGTGCAGGAAATGTCCGACATCAGACGGCGAGATATTCCAGTTCTCGACCATGTAGCGCACGGCGTTCATCACCGCGGCACTTGGATCCTTGCGCGTGCTCATGATCTTGGTGGTGAGCATCGGCTCGCCCACCCGGCGGCACACCACGTCGGTGAAGGTGCCGCCGATGTCGATTCCGATGTCGAGAAGCTGGGTCATTGGCATTGCCTGTAGTCGGAAGTCGTTTTCAGGTGGTTGGGGCAGGCGAACGTCGATCATGCGCGTGCAAGCTCACGCCGATCGAGATGGCCATAGAGCCAGGTCATCAGCTGCATGACCGGGATGCGGAGCCGCCGTGCCGGCCAGGGTAAGAAACGTCGCTCGTCCATGACGCCAGCCTCGATCGGCTGATCCAGCGCCAGCTTGGCGGCGAAGAGGCCCAGAAGCTGGGCCAGGACCACGCCACGGCCCGAATAGCCCATGGCGTAGGAGACGCGCCGGCCGATGCGGCCGACATGAGGAAAGCCATCCCGGCTGACCCCGACCAGACCCGACCAACGAAAGGCGATCGGCGTGCCTGCAGCTTGCGGAAAGGTGCATGCCAGCGCCTGTTCCAGAGGCAGGTAGCTGTCGGGTTCGTGGGCTCGCCGCCCGGTGATGTCGGCACGGCCAGCGAAGAGCAGCCGGTCGCCCGGCAGCATACGGAAGGCGTGCAGGAGACGCCGCGTGTCTGAAGCCACCTGCCCGTCGGGCAGGATGGTGCGGGCGACACTGGTGCTCAGAGGCTCGGTGACGACCATCGAGGCCGAGACTGGCACCAGCTGACGGGTCATGTCGGGCTCGACCAGAGCCGGTGGCGTGTAGGCGTTGGTCGCCAGGATGACATGCCGGGCCCGGACGAGGCCGTTGCGCGTGGTGAGGGAAACAGCATCGTCCGTCTCTTCGAGCGTCATCACCCGAGAGCGGGTAAACATCCGCACGCCCCGATCAAGCAGGCCATGCGCCAGCGCCCGGCAATATTCCACCGGCTGCAATCCGCCGCCGCGTGAATCGAACCAGGCGCCGGCATACCCACTGGTCCCACCGACTCGGGCGAACTGCTCAGCGTCTAGCAGGGTGGGCGCATCATCGCCGACTTCCGACGCCAGCCACTTTGCATCGTCCTGCAACTCCTTGAGCGGAGCGCGATGATGGGCGGGGATCAGCTGGCCCCGCTGGTCGAAACAATCGCTCGCGTCGTAACGCTCGAGCAGTTCGTGCAGACGGGCATGGGCGTGACACATGAGCGCGTGCAGCCGGCGGGCCTGATCCGGCCCATAGGTGCGGGCAAGTGCCGCCCAACCAAGCTTGTAGCGGGTGCCGACCATACCGGCGGTCCGGCCGCTGGCACCTTCCGCCACGTCGCCTGCCTCGAGGACCACGATTTCCCGATCTTTACTGATCAGGTGATCGGCCGCGGACAGGCCGGTGAATCCAGCCCCGATGATGGCAACATCGCACGTAATGTCGCCGGACAAGTGAGTCGCCGAAACCGGTGAGCGCCGCGCACTGACGTTCCAATAGGGGAGGCCGGTAGGGGGGCGCAGCATGGTGGAACTCATGCGCTGCCCCACGCTGCACGGGGCATGGCAGCGACCGATGCAGCCAGGGAGGAGGGCCTGGAGCACTGCTTGGCCATGTTCAGCGGAACCAGCTGGGCAGCTCGAAGCGGCCCTCTGCATGAGGCACAGGGAAGACCAGCTGCTTCACGCCGCTGGCCCCCTTGATCTGATAAGTCTGGCAGAGTGGTCTGGGCGAGTGATCCGTGACCGTCGGCGGACAGGGAACCATGGACTGCGAAATGGGGTGATAGCGCATGGTCCCGTTCATGCTGCGGTAGGCGAATCTCTTCAGGTTCGCAGCAATCTTGCGGTTCTGCGTGAAGTTGTGAGGACCGCCGGTGCCGCCGGCGAGTGCGGCTGCGATGGCATAGTGATACATTTCGCTATAGGTGAAGGAGGCCGGGTCGCGGCTGGCATGCGGCCCTATCCGTTCGCGCAGCCGCTGGACGAATGGAGTGTCCATCGCCCCCGTCGGCGTCCCAATCATCGTCGAGCAAAGCACACCGATACCGGCCTCCTGAGCAATGTCGGCATATGACTGCAGCAGACCGCCGAACTGGATGTAAATCAGGCTGTTGGTGGGCCTCTCAACGAATTGTCTCTGGAAATGAGCGAGATCGTGGACAAAGAAATGCGTATTGGCGATGACCGCTGGATCTATTGAGCGGATTTTGTCGAGAACTGGTTGCCACTCGACGGTCGGTACCGGAACGACTTCCTCAAAGGCGATCTCAAACCCGTACTTCGGCGCCTGCTCTTTGATTTGCTGGGCGACGATCCCGCTGTAAGGAATCGAGCCGACGACCAGGGCGATCTTGTTGTTGGTTGGCTTCCAACTGCCAGCCGATCGAAACTGGTCAAGCATGAGGGGCAAGTTGGCATCATACCAAAGCCCAGCCTCATGAACGATGAAACAGCCGAAATAGCGCTTTGGATCACTTGGAAGCGATTGCTGATGTAACGCAGGAGTATTGACCTGCACGTAGATGATGCCGGCGTCGGCTGCGGCCTCATGGGCGAAGTTGCTGGAGCGGCTGTCGCAGCAAATCAGCGCGTGGACGCCATCATGTTCGATCAACCGGCCGACGGCGGAGGCCAACTCGTCGCTGCCGATTTCAAGAGAGTCGATGAACACCGGTTGTAGCGGTTGGCCGAGAATGCCGCCGATGGCGTTTATCTCATCAATCGCCATCTCCAATCCGTACTTGCCGCCTATGCCTTCCGCATTGGATCCACCACCTAGCGGGAGCATCGAGCCGATCTTGATGACCTCGCCCTCGGCACCGACGCCCTGATTCATGTCGGCGAGAAGTTGTGCGCCCAGCACCATTTCGCCTGCAGCAAGCTCTGCGCCGCCATTGGCAGGTGCCGCGCTCGCTTCCCCTGCGTCACGATCGTACTTTGCAACTCCGGCATGCTGCATCGTCTGCTGCCGCCTGACCGCCAGCCATTGCGGCAAGTTCCCCCTCCCCGTCGTCTCATCTTGGTTCCTACCGCGCATGGGCGAGGAACGGCTGCTGAACTGGTGGGTCCGGCCTGTCGCCGGATGCCTACCTGCCAACCTGGGACAGACGGTAGAGGATCTTCTCAGGGCCTGACGATTAGCATTTGATGCGACCAGAACTAGCCGGCATGCATAAGTCCCTGCGGGGCCGGAGGACCTGTGGGAGGCTGGCGCAACTTTTGCAAAGTATGGTGGTAGCCAGCTTGTACACCTCGCCATGCTGAATAGAGGCACAGACCCGGCGTATGGCGAAGGTTCGATCGTATGTGGACCTCAGCAACAGGGAGGCGAGCGTCTTGGAGATCGGACAGCTCATCACACTTGTACACGTCGCCGAGCTCGGCAGCCTCAACAAGGCATCAGAACGGCTCCATATCGTGCAGCCCGCACTCAGTCGCCAGATCCGACTCCTGGAACGTGAATTGGGCGTCCAGCTGTTTGAGCGGCACGGCCGAGGAATGGTCCCAACTGGCGCCGGCACGCAGGTGGTCGCACGAGCGGTCCGGATCATGCAGGAGATCGGTCAGATTCGGGCCGACATGGCTCGTGAGCGGACGGCTTTGTCCGGCGAGGTGGTGATTGGCCTCTCGCCCAATGTCGCTGAGTTACTCATTGTACCCCTGGCACGCAGGCTCGCCAGCCAGCATCCCTCGGTGAAGTTGAAGTTCGCGACCGCCTATGCCGGCTCGATCCAGGAATGGCTGCAGACCGGGGACGTGGATCTGGCAGTGATTTACGAGCAGAACAAGGTCACGACGATCAAGTATCAACCCCTGCTGAGGGAACCGGTATCTGTTATTATGTCGCCGGTGCTTCTTCCTCCTGGAACAAACTCGATCAGCTTCCGAACTCTCTCTAATTGGCCGCTCATCCTGCCGAGTGAGCGGCACAGCTTGCGTGGCATCATCGAGCGTATTGCTTCGGAACATGGTGTGGAGTTGCAGACCCGCTACGAGGTGGACGACTTCAATGCAGTGCGTGATCTCGTCTCGGCGGGTCTGGGGGTCGCACTGTTGCCAGCTGCGGGCTTCGACCTGGAAGCTGGAACGTTGACCGCCTTACCGCTGCATGATCCAACGATCATCCGCCTCGTAGCACTCGCTAGCTCGATAATGCGCCCGTTGACCGCCACGGGAGCCGCTGTCGCGCAGGCGGTCGTCGACGAGGTTCGGACTTTGGTGGCCGACGGAGTGTGGGCAGCGGAACTGATGCTGGAATGACCTAAGCGACGCTGCTGCCCTTCCTGTAAGGTGAACGTCAAACCATTCGCGCTGCTCAAGGTGGACGCCCTTTGGTCCACGTGCTCCAAGCCGACCGCCAAGGCTTGGCGTTGCGCCAGTCGCTGAATGACGCGGATTCAAGGTGAGCCAGAGGCTCGACGACTATGCATGGTGCGCTTGCGCAACCGTCCTCTGATTGCAGAGGCCCCCTTATGGGGCAGCGACAACCCTCAGCACCGCGACAGATTGGAAGCCCCCGGTGTGCTATGCATGAACCCGGGAGGCACGTGTTCTCCAACGCTATGAAACAAGGCGGCCGGACATAGTAGTTCCTCCTGGAGGGCCGGACCCCAAGCAGGGTCGACGGCATCGCCAGCCACAGAAACACTTACGCAACTGATGTAGACAGCTGGCCGTTTTGGCGCGGCGGCATCTGTCATGGCAGCGGTAGGAAACAACTCGAGGCGATGCGGGTAGCATGCCGGTGCTTCGACACCGTGCCCACCATGGCAATGAGCGCATGCGAGCGCGCCAACACCATGGCGAGGTCTTGCTCACCATGTGCTCACCAGCAGTTCCTGCCTGGTGAGCAAAAGAGCCTTAACTCTTTGATTTCCCTGGTCGGGGTGGTCAGATTTGAACTGACGACCCTCTGCTCCCAAAGCAGATGCGCTACCAGGCTGCGCCACACCCCGCCGCGTGGTTTCATAAGGGATGACGGGGGTTTCGGCAATGCGGCGCCGATGGCATGATGAAAATCGAAGGACGACTGAAAATTCTGCCGATGTTCGATTCCAGGGTGCAAGATCCCGCTTCAGAACCCCTTCGCGAGCCGTCGGATGAACACCATGCTGGCGGTGAGGACGAAGAAGGCGAGGCTTGAAGATGGGGTGACTTCGTGATCGCGTGCCAGCCTGTAGCAGCGGCCGAGCCAGCCGAAGGCGCGCTCGATGATCCACCTGCGCGGCTAGACCACGAAGCCCTTCTGGTCCTGAACGACGCCGACGATGGTGAGGTTCACTAGAACCGCTGCTGCGACACGTTCACCGGTATAGGCGCGGCCGGTCGGCCTAGAAACGGTCTTTGAAATGGGTAGCGGTTTGCGGAGGGGATTCGTGTAGCGCCAGGCGATCCATGATCGCCGGAGCTGCTGCCATGTCTGAGCACCGTCGTCTGTACCCGACGGACCTGTCGGACCGGGAGTGGGCGCT
>NZ_DATMFZ010000002.1:0-5771 GCF_035556675.1 Geminicoccus sp.
GGGGAACCGGCGTCAGGCCTGTCCTGTGCCCCTGGTCGTATAGCGAGAACAGCGGCTCTGGCCGATCGCGGAGGTAGCGGCCCCCCAGGCCTTCGTCGAAGCCGGCAAGCGCTGCTTTGCCGGCAGTCACGTCCATCGCGCGGCAGATGTCCTCGAGGGCTGCCGTCACGGCTCCGTGGTCCTCGTACGACACGAAATCCAGGCGGTGCCGGAGCAGATGGACCCACGGGTCTGGATGGCCGCCGCCGATCGGCACGACGCGCCGGCCAGCAGCTCGAATCGGGGTCTCCTGCCGCGCCGCCCGGTCCGCGCCCCCCCACCTACCGGACCAGACACTCCGGATACCCCTCCGCCGCCATGAACTCCTTCGTCTCCACCCACCAGTCCATGTCCGCCTCCCATCTGGCCCGCTTCTCCCCGGCCTCCTCCGCCCCGAGCGTCCCCCAGATCACGACCCCGTCCGCCCCCAGCCGCTTCAGCGTCTCCAGCTGGGTCAGGAACACGCCCTTCTCCACCAGCTTGCGCCGGATCGCCAGGTCGGAGGCGAAGTCGTGATATTGCGGCCAGAGATAGGGATAGACCGGCCGCTCACCGATCAGCGGCTGCCATTCGTCCCGGATCAGCGCCATCATGCCTTCCGCCCGGGCGATCCAGCTCCGGCTGCCCGGCTCGCGGTAGCGCGTGTACATCTGCGGGAACAGGACGTCGCTGGCGCGCGCGATGTGCAGGGTCACCCAGTTGGTGGCCCGGGTGGCGGGCACCTGGCCGCGGCCCGGGATATAGCCGAAATAGTCGTTGATTGGCGCCTCGCCGAAATAGCCCAGCTGCAGCCCCTTGGCCTGGATCGCCGGCTGGGCGCGGAAATGCTCGATCAGGCGGATATACTGGTCGGCCTTGCGCACCGCCCCCGGGTCGCCCGACTTGATCATCCAGCCGCGCTTCTCGACGTTCAGCACCACCATCCCGCCCGCCGGCGCCGCCGCCGCGATCTTGTCGGTGGCGGCACGCAGCGCCGGGGCGTTCAGGTCGAGCGGCTGGTCGTAGCGCGGCATGGCGTTGCCGAAGATCGCCCCCTCGGTGATCAGCGGGATCGGCTCGATGCCGCAGGCCGCGAGTTCCTCGGCCGTGGGCGCTGCGGCCGTCTCGCCGTCCAGCCAGCTCATCTGCCAAAGGATCCTGAACGGCGGGCCGGCAGTCGCGTCGCCCTCCCCCGCCACTGCCGGCCCGGCCGCCAGCAGCCCCAACCCGACCGTCACCGTCCAGGCCAGCTTCCGCCAGCGCTCCCCCAGACTCGCCGCCATCGTCCCCTTCCCCCGTTCCTGCAGGTCCGCCGCATTCCCGGCTTCGCGCAGGCAATAACCGAGCCATTCTACCGGAAGTACTATTGATTGTTTGAAATATCGGCAAGCTTCTACCAGGCCCCGGCCATGCGGTCTGCCAGCATGACTGATGCCCGCCCGATCGGTGACTGTACAGGTCCTGCACCTCGACGGCGGCCGGTCCCGCCGGCTATGCACCCCTTCGACCCGCCCGCAGCCAGCCGCCGAGAGGCCACCCGATGTTCCAGTTCGCGTCCCGCCCCGTCGCCATCACCGGTGCCGGCGGCGGCATCGGCCGGCGCCTGGTCGCCCGGTTCGTCGAGGCCGGTGCGGCCGTGATCGCCTTCGACCGCACGCCCGAGATGCTGGCCGACCTGCCCGGCATCGCCTTCTCGGCCGCCTTCGAGATGGGCGACCGCGCAGGTGCCGAGGCCGCGATCGCCAAGGCCACCGCGGCAATCGGGCCCATCAAGGTGCTGGTCAACAATGCCGGCGCTGCCCGCGCCGAGACGCTGACCGACATGACCCACGAGAAATGGGACGAGGAGGTCGCCCTCAACCTGACCGGCACCTTCCAGGTGACCACTCCGGTCCTTGCCTCCATGCGCGAGACCGGCGGCGGTGCCATCGTCACGATCGGCACGGTCAACGCGCTCATGCATTTCGGCAATCCCGGCTATGCCGCGGCCAAGGCCGGCCTGGTCGCCTACACCAAGGCGATCGCCACCGAGCAGGGCCGCTTCGGCATCCGCGCCAACATCGTCTGCCCGGGCTCGACCCGCACCCCCGCCTGGAACCGCCGCATCACCCAGGACCCGACCATCGTCGAGCGCCTGAGCAAACACTATCCGATCGGCCGCATGGTCGAGCCCGACGAGGTCGCCAGCGCCGTCCTGTTCCTGGCCTCCGATCTGGCGTCGGGCATCAGCGGCGCCGTCCTCCCGGTCGATGGCGGCCTGATGGCCGGCATGAAGGCGATGACCGAGGTGATCACCTCGGAGACCTTCTGAGCCGGCCATCCAGGCAATAGGATCACAGGCCTATTCATGCTATCCTGCGCTGTCCACCGCGCAGGAAGCCTTCGATGCCATCCCACACCGAACCCAGAACACGTTTTTGCACAAACGAACCCGAGAACGGCAAAACAATCATCCAGATCAATGACTTGGCCATTCAGCCCGCGCCGGGAAGGCTAAGCGGAACCCGAGCCCTCAGCCGCCCTTCGCCTGCTCCGGGAACATCGCGACCAGGCTTTCCTCCTTCGCCGCCGCCACGCCCCGCTCGGTGATCAGCCCGGTCACATAGCGGGCCGGCGTCACGTCGAACGCCCAGTTGCCGCCGGGGCTGCCGGGATTGGTGATCTGCACCGTGTGCAGCTTGCCCAGGGCATCCCGCCCGGTCACATGGGTGAGCTCGCGGTCGGCGCGCTGCTCGATCGGGATCTCCTTCACCCCGTCCCGGATCCGCCAGTCGATCGTGGTCGACGGCAGGGCCACATAGAACGGCACCTCGTTGGCATCGGCCGCCAGCGCCTTGAGATAGGTGCCGATCTTGTTGGCGACGTCGCCGGTCCGCGTCGTCCGGTCGGTCCCGACGATGCAGAGATCGACCTGGCCATGCTGCATCAGGTGCCCGCCGACATTGTCGGCGATGATGGTGTGCGGCACCTCCTCGTGCAGCAGCTCGTACGCGGTGAGCGAGGCGCCCTGGTTGCGCGGCCGGGTCTCGTCGACCCAGACATGCAGGTCGATCCCTTCCTCGCGCGCGGCATAGACCGGTGCCGTCGCGGTGCCGCGGTCGATCGTGGCGAGCCAGCCGGCATTGCAGTGGGTGAGCACGTTGACCGGCCCCCCGCCCTTGCGCTTCGCGACCTCGCGGATCAGGTCCAGCCCATGCCGGCCGATCGCGGCACAGATCTCGACATCCTCGTCGCAGATCGACGCCGCCTCGGCGAACGCCCGGTCCACCCGGCCGGAGGGTGCCTCGGCCAGCAGCACCGCGCGCATCCGCTCCAGCCCCCAGCGCAGGTTCACCGCGGTCGGCCGGGTGCGCATCAGCCGCTGGTAGGCCTGCTCCACGCCGGTATCGGACGGGTCGGCCAGCATCGCCAGCGCCATGCCATAGGCGGCGGTCCCGCCGATCAGCGGCGCGCCGCGCACCAGCATGGTCTCGATCGCGACCGCGGCAGCTTCCAGGTCGGGCAGGTCCGCCACCACGAACTCGTGGGGCAGCCTGGTCTGGTCGATCACCCGGACCTTGCGGTCCGCCTCGGTCCAGATGGTGCGGTAGGGACGCCCCTCGATGCGCATGTCGTTTGTGCCACTTTCTCGGCCGCTGGATACGGGCGGCATGTGGGGACGGCAACGCCGCGGTTGCAAGCGGGACTAAGGTCCGATTATAGGAATATTAGCATTACAACGCGCAGCCGAGGAACTCCGTCATGACCACCCTCCGCTTCACCGACCGCGGGCCTGAGGTCAAGCGCATGCAGGAGCGCCTGACCCTGCGCGGCTTCCGCCCAGGTCCTACCGACGGGATCTTCGGTGCTGCCACCGAGGCGGCGCTGATCGCCTTCCAGCGCGCCCAGGGCCTGCTGCCCGACGGCGTCTATGGCCCCAAGACCCGGCTGCGGCTGGACCCGGCCGGGATCCTGCACAAGGCCGAGCCCTATCTCTTCCTGTCCGCCGACCTGGTGGCGAAGATGTTCCCGGCCACGCCCGCTGGCAACATCGCCCGCTTCCTCCCGCTGGTCCTGACGGCGCTCAAGGCGTCCGGCATCGCCGACAAGCCCATGATCCTGACCGCACTGGCGACGATCCGTGCCGAGACCGAGGGCTTCCTGCCGATCGAGGAGCGGGTGTCGCGCTTCAACACCTCGCCCGGCGGCAGGCCCTTCGACCTCTATGACCAGCGCGCCGACCTCGGCAATCGCGGCCGGCCCGACGGCGAGCGCTATCGCGGCCGCGGCTTCGTCCAGCTCACCGGCCGGGCCAACTACACGGCGATCGGCAAGGCGCTGGGCATGGGCCTGGCCCTGGTCCAGGACCCCGCCCGCGCCCTGGAGCCGGAGACCGCGGCCAGGATCCTCGCCGCCTTCCTTCAGCCCCACGAGCGGGAGATCAAGGAGGCCGTGCTGGATGGCGACCTCCTGCGCATCCGCCGGCTGGTGAACGGCGGCAGCCACGGGTTCGGCCGCTTCGCCGACGCCTTCCTGCGCGGCTTCCGCCTGATCGACGACCCGGTCTGGCCGGCAGGCGAGCTGGACGCCGCGATCCGCGCCCGCCCGGACCTGCGCTCGGCCTGAACCGGCCTGCTGTAGAAAGGAACCCGGGCCTGCCGGTCTCGTTCCCCGCCCCAGCCTGTCCAACCCGAAGGGAACGAACATGCCCAAGATCGACCAGGCCCGCATCCTGATCATGGCCACCGACGGCTTCGAGCAGTCCGAGCTCACCGTGCCGCGCGACCAGCTGCGCGCGGCCGGCGCCAGGGTCGACGTGGCCTCCCCGTCCGGCCAGGAGATCCGCGGCTGGGACGAGACCGACTGGGGCGAGAAGGTCCCGGCCGACCTGTCGATCGACCAGGCGAAGCTCGACGATTACGACGCCCTGGTCCTGCCGGGCGGCCAGATCAACCCGGACAAGCTGCGCACCGAGCCCAAGGCGGTGGAGCTGGTCAGGCAGTTCGTCTCGTCCGGCAAGGTGGTGGCCGCGATCTGCCACGGTCCCTGGCTGCTGGTCGAGGCCGACGCCCTGCGTGGCCGCAAGGTCACCTCGTTCGGGTCGATCAGGACCGACGTCGCCAATGCCGGCGCCGACTGGGTCGACCAGGAGGTGGTGGTCGACCAGGGCATCATCACCAGCCGCTCGCCCAAGGATCTCGATGCCTTCGTCGGCAAGATCGTCGAGGAGGTCCAGGAAGGCCGCCACCAGCGCGCCGCCTGATCCGGTAGCATCCTGTCCCCGGCGGGAAGCGCGGAGTCTACGGCAGCACCGCATTTCTGCTATGCTGCCGGCCCGATCCCGCCGAGGGACAGTCATGGCGGCAGCAGCACGGATCGAGCGGCGGCTCGCCGCCATCCTGGCAACCGATGTGGTCGGCTACAGCCGGCTCATGGAGCAGGACGAGGACCGCACCCTCGCCAAGCTCAAGGCGCATCGCCGGGAATTCGTCGAACCCCTGATCGCCGAGTACCAGGGGCGCGTCGTCAAGCTCATGGGCGACGGGCTGCTGGCCGAGTTCGCCAGCGTCGTGGACGCGGTGCGCTGTGCGGTGCTGATCCAGAAAGGGATGGCCGAGCGAGAGCTGGAGTTGCCGCCGGCCCAGCGCATCCGCCTGCGGATCGGGATCAATCTCGGCGACGTGATCCACGAGACCGACGGCGACATCTATGGCGACGGGGTGAACGTCGCGGCCCGGCTGGAGCATCTGGCCGAGCCCGGCGGGATCATCGTC
>NZ_DATMFZ010000003.1:0-11191 GCF_035556675.1 Geminicoccus sp.
CCAGCACCTTCATCAGGGCGGCCTGCTGGCGGCGCTGGCGGCGGGATGCGGCCAGTGCCCCCAGCAGCACCAGCAGCCCGGCCCCCAGCGTCACCGAGGCCACCGCCTGGACCGCGAAGCCGATCCGGTCCAGCACCATCCCGATCTGCCGGCTGACCTCGCTGATCGAGATCGGCGTCACGTTGGGCAGTGCCTGGGCCATGGCGTCCAGCAGCGCCGGCTCCTGGTCCGGCGGCACCCGCACGGTCGAGACCAGGGTGTGCGGCGCCTGCTCCAGCAGGCCCGGGCTGAACAGGAACACGAAGTCGATCCGGGCCCGCGACCAGTCGATCTCCCGGCGCAGGTTGGCGATCGTCGCCTCGACGGTGCGGCCCAGCACGTTGAAGGACAGGGTATCGCCGACGCCCACGCCATAGCCTTCGGCGACGTCGTCCTCGACCGAGACCAGCGGCGGCCCGCTATAGTCCTTCGGCCACCAGGTCCCCGCCACCAGCGGCTCGTCGCGTGGCGGATCGGCCGTCCAGGACAGGCCGCGGTCGCGCCGGACCGTCCAGCGCACGTTCTCGCCGATCGCCGCCTCTTCGACCGGCACGCCCTTGATCCCGGACACCCGGGCACGCAGCACCGGGGCGCGCTGATCGAGCGTGGCCTCGGGAAAGCGCGCCAGCACCTGGTCGAACGCCTCGACCTGGTTCGGCTGGATGTCGATGAACACGACCGAGGGTGCCCGTTCCGGCAGGCTGTTCTGCAGTTCCGCGTCGAGCGACTGCTGGACGAACAGGACGGTGGCCAGGACCGACAGGGCAGTGCCGGTCGCGACCACTACCGGCAGGGCCGTGGAGCCCGGCCGGTTCAGCCGGGCCAGCGAGAGGCGCAGGACCAGGGGCCCATGCCGGGCGAGCCGGCCCACCAGCGCCAGCACCGCTCGACCGAGCAGGGTGAGCAGGCCGGCCGCCAGCAGTGCCGCCAGGGCGAAGCCGGCGCCGATCTCGGGCCGGGGCGTGGTGAGTGCGGCGAGCCCGCCCACCAGCAGCACGCCCAGGCCCAGCACCAGGAGGCGCGGCCGCCAGCCGCCGTGCCGCTGCTCGGCCGCGGCCGGGCGCAGCAGGGCCGCCACCGGCAGATCGCGCGCGTCCAGGAGCGGCACGGCGGCGAACAGGAGGGCGGTCGCGATGCCCAGCAGGCCGGCGCGCAGCAGCGGCCAGGCGGCGAACACGTCGCCCAGCTCGAACGGGATCAGCTCGGCCGGCAGAAGGCGGGCGAGCGAGGCCAGGGCGTAGGCGCCCAGCGCCCCCAGCAGGGCCGCCAGCGCCGCCACCAGGGTCACCTGCAGCGCATAGACCAGCAGGACCTGGCCGGGCGTGGCACCCAGTGCCTTGAGCGTGGCGATGCCGGCGCGGCGCTGGACCAGCCAGCCCTGCACCGCCAGGCCGATGCCGATCCCGCCGGTGAGCAGAGCCGCCAGGGCGGCGACCGTCAGGTAGCTGGCCAGCCGGTCGGTGAAGCGCGCCACCTGGGGCTGGATCTCCTCCACCCCGCGAAGGCGGAACCGGGCACCGGGGGTGCTCTCGCGGATCGCGGCCTGGACGGCCTGGACGTCGGTGCCGTCCGGCAGGACGATGGCGCGCGACCAGGTGGTCACCGCACCGGGCAGGAGGATGCCGGTCTCCCGGATCGTGTCGATCGAGGCCACCACGCGCGGGCCAAGGCCATAGATGCCCTGGACCCGCTCGGGCTCGCTCACCAGGACCGCGCGGATGGTGACCAGTCCGTCGCCCAGGTGGATCCGGTCGCCGACCGCGACGCCCAAGCGCGGCAGGAGGGTGCGCTCCACCACCACCCCGCCATCGGCCAGCGCCTCGGCCACCGGCAACGGCGGATCGAGCTCGACCTGGCCCAGCAGCGGCCAGGGCTGCTCCACGCCCTTCAGCGCACTGGCGCGGCTGCGCGGTAGCCCACCTTCACCCGCAACCTCGCTCATGGCGAGCCCGCTCATCCGCACGGTCGAGCGCGATATGCTGCCCACCGGCACGGCAGGACCCAGCTCCTCGACGGTGATCGGCTCGCCCGAGGCCTCGGCCACGAGGTCGCCGCCCAATAGGCTGCGCGCGTCGCGCTCGACCGCATGGTCCACCGCGGAGGAAAGCAGGCCCACCGCACCGATCGCCGCCACGCCCAGCGCCAGGCAGAGCAGCAGGAGCCAGAAGCTGCGCAGGCCGCCGCGCAGGTCGCGCAGGGCGAAGGACAAGGCGAACGGCAGGCGCCGCGCGATCGTGGCCTGGGCGCTCATGCCGGCTGCCGCAGCTTCTGGTCGGCGGGGGCGGCCAGGTGCGGCGGAGCGGTCAGGCGGCCGTCCTCCATCCGGCAGGTCCAGTCGCAGGCCTGAGCCAGTTCCGGGTCGTGGGTCACCAGCAGCAGCGTGGTGCCGCGCTGGCGGCGCAGCGCGAACAGCAGCTCCATGACATGCCCGCCATTGGCGCGGTCGAGATTGCCGGTGGGCTCGTCGGCCAGCAGGATGGTGGGCTCGGTGACCAGGGCGCGCGCCAGCGCGGTGCGCTGCTGCTCGCCGCCGGACATCTGCCCGGGATAATGGTCGACGCGGTGAGCCAGGCCCACCTCGGCCAGCGCCGCTTCCGCCCGCTCCAGCGCGTCGCGCCGGCCCATCAACTCCAGCGGCACCGCGACGTTCTCCAGCGCCGACAGGGTCGGGATCAGGTGGAAGCTCTGGAACAGGATGGCGAGCCGCCCGCGCCGGAACCGGGCCAGCCCGTCCTCGTTCAGCGTGGCGATGTCGACCCCGTCCACGATCGCCTTGCCGCCGGTCGGCCGCTCGATGCCGGCGATCACCGCGATCAGGCTCGACTTGCCGGAGCCGGACGGACCCACCACGCTCACCGCAGACCCGGCCGGAACCTGGAGGTCGACGCCCTTGAGGATCGAGACCCGCCCGGCGGCCCCTGTCAGATCGAGACGAAGGTCCACGAGATTGATCATTCGATCCTCACATTCAGGCATTCCAGCACAGATGGCCGAGCCGGGCCGCAACGGCAACCGCAAGCCATCCGGTTGGACAGCGCTGCTCCGGCCGCTGGCCCTGGCCGGGCTCGCCATCGCCGCCATGGTCGCTGCACCAGGGCCGGCAACCGCCCAGGTCGAGGCCTGCCGGATCGCGGTGCTCGGCGATTCGCTGACCGCAGCCTACGGCCTTTCCGTGAACGAAGGATTTCCGGCACGCCTCGAAGCAGCGTTACGTGATGCCGGACGGAACTGCGCCGTGATCGACGCCGGGGTTTCCGGCGACACCTCGGCCGGCGGCCTCAGCCGGGCCGACTGGGTGTTGGCGGACAAGCCCAGCCACCTGATCGTCGAGCTGGGTGCGAACGACGCGCTGCGCGCCCTGCCCACCGATCAACTGGAGCGCAACCTCGACGCGATCATCGCCAAGGCCACGGCCGCGGGCGTGCCGGTATTTCTGGCTGGAATGCTGGCACCACCAAATCTCGGTGCCGCCTACGGAAAGTCGTTCCGTCAGGTCTATGAGGACGTAGCGGATCGCCATGACATACCGCTCTACCCGTTCTTCCTCGATGGCGTAGCTGGTGACCACACCCTCAACCTGCCCGATGGTATTCATCCCACCGCGGCGGGCATCGACATCATCGTCGAGCGGATCATGCCCACGATCGAGCAATGGCTGGACAAGGTCTCCTGAAGCGCGAGGCTGCAGTGGACGGATACTGATCTTGCCAGGCCTGCAGCAGATCTGCGCGGCCTGATCGGGGGATTGTGGAGAAGTACGTGGATTGTGTGGATATCCTTAGCGGCTGATTCGGGCGGGGGCAGCGGCCAGGGCAGCCCCAGGTGGTGAGGCCGGTTGCGTCTTCGCACGCGGCGAAGGAAAATCAGCGGAGGGGAAGCCGGCGGCAGCAGCCGCCCGCCATGGGCTTTTCGGGGCGACGGTCAGACCGTCCCCAGTCCTGGGCGCCGAAAGGAAGATAACAATGTCCGAGACGTTTCCGGTTCCTGCCTCGTTCGCGCAGACGGCGCTGATCGATGACCTTACCTATCGCACCATGTATGCCCGTTCGATCGAGGAGCCGGAGGCCTTCTGGGGCGAGATGGGCCAGCGCCTGCACTGGAGCAAGCCCTACACCAAGGTGAAGAACACCTCGTTCGACGGCGACGTCTCGATCAAGTGGTACGAGGACGGCGAGCTCAACGTCGCCTACAACTGCATCGACCGGCACCTGCCGCGGCACGCCAACCGGGTGGCGATCATCTGGGAGGCGGACAATCCCGAGCACGAGCGGATCGTCACCTACCGCGAGTTGCACCGCCGGGTCTGCAAGATCGCGAACGTGCTCAAGGCGCACGGGGTCAAGAAGGGCGACCGGGTCACCATCTACCTGCCGATGATCCCGGAAGCGGCCTACACCATGCTGGCCTGTGCCCGGATCGGCGCGGTGCATTCCGTGGTGTTCGGCGGCTTCTCGCCCGATTCGCTGGCAGACCGGATCAAGGACTGCGACAGCAAGCTCGTGGTCACCGCGGATGGTGGCTTGCGTGGCGGCAAGCCGGTGCCGCTCAAGGGCAATGTCGACGCAGCGCTGAAGAAGTGCCCGGACGACGTGAAGGTCCTGATGTTCCGTCATACCGGCATCGCGGTCGACATGCAGGAGGGCCGCGACTTCGACGCGTCGCAGGCAGCGCGCGACGCGAGCGAGGACTGCCCCTGCGAACCGATGAACGCGGAAGACCCGCTGTTCATCCTCTACACCTCGGGCTCGACCGGCAAGCCGAAGGGCGTGCTGCACACGACCGGCGGCTACCTCGTCTATACCTCGCTCACCCACAAATACGTGTTCGACTACAAGGACGGCGACGTCTACTGGTGCACCGCCGATGTCGGCTGGGTGACCGGGCACAGCTACATCATCTACGGCCCGCTTGCCAACGCGGCGACCACGCTGATGTTCGAGGGCGTGCCCAACTATCCGAGCGTGTCGCGCTTCTGGGAAGTCATCGACAAGCACCACGTCACGATCTTCTATACCGCCCCCACCGCGATCCGTGCGCTGATGCAGCAGGGCGACGAGCCGGTGAAGCGGACCTCGCGCGCATCCCTGCGCCTCTTGGGCTCGGTGGGCGAGCCGATCAACCCGGAGGCTTGGCTCTGGTATCACCGGGTGGTGGGCGACGGGCGCTGCCCGATCGTGGACACCTGGTGGCAGACCGAGACCGGCGGCATCCTGATCACGCCCCTGCCCGGCGCCACCGTGCTCAAGCCCGGCTCGGCGACCCGGCCGTTCTTCGGCGTGAAGCCGGCGCTGGTCGACAATGACGGCAAGCCGATCGAGGGGGCCGGCGAGGGCAATCTGGTGATCCGGGACAGCTGGCCCGGCCAGATGCGCTCGGTCTATGGCGACCACGAGCGGTTCGTGCAGACCTATTTCTCGACCTTCAAGGGCATGTACTTCACCGGCGACGGCGCCCGCCGGGACGAGGACGGCTACTGGTGGATCACCGGCCGGGTCGACGACGTCATCAACGTGTCCGGCCACCGCATGGGCACGGCCGAGGTGGAAAGCGCCCTGGTGGCACACCCGGCGGTCGCCGAGGCCGCGGTGGTAGGCTTCCCGCACGACATCAAGGGCCAGGGCATCTACTGCTACGTCACCCTGCAGAAGGACATCGAGTCGTCGGAGGCGCTGCGCGACGACCTGGTGAAGTGGGTGCGCAAGGAGATCGGCCCGATCGCCACGCCGGACTTCATCCAGTGGGCGCCGGGCCTGCCCAAGACCCGGTCGGGCAAGATCATGCGCCGGATCCTGCGCAAGATCGCGGCGAACGAGCATGACCAGCTGGGCGACACCAGCACGCTGGCCGATCCGTCCGTGGTGACCGACCTGGTGGCCAACCGCCTGAAGCGCTGATGCGGCGGCCCGCCGGCCGGTGGTTCCAGCCCGGCTGGAGCCGCCCCGGCGGGCTCATCCGAACCAGGGCGGGAAACAAAAAAGGGCGGTCCAGTCCGGGCCGCCCTTCTCCCTGTGCGGGAGCCTAATGTCAGCTATGTCTGCGTCCTGGGGGGGAACCGCTCGCATCGCTGTCCAATGACGAGTAGTCCATCTCCAGCCGCGCCACAACAACAATTTGGCCCTGCCGCAACAGGCTGTGCCCTTCATGCAACGCCCATCTGAGCGGCTCTGGCAGAAAAGCGACATCTGCAGGGCCAAGGCGGCATTTTCCAATCAATGGCTAGATTTCTCCTGCGCTCGATCAACCGGCAGGCGGAGCGATCCCAATCGGGTCCACCGGGGAACCAGCCTGTCATCTGTGTTTTGGAGGCTGCAGGGCTCGTTCCGTGAGCATGACGCGATTGTCATGTTCGTGGCCGAGCCCCTGGGTCAGTTGGCGGCCGGCGACCGCACTGCCAGGCTCAGCGGGCGGCCAGGCGTTCGCTGGCCAGCCGCTCCTCGCCGGCGGCACCCGCCGCCGGACGCGCCGGCCGCAAGGGCTTCTGCCCCAGGAGCAGCATGCGGGTGACCGTGAAGCGGCCGGCCACCAGCTCGACCAGGATCGGCAGGCCGATCCCGCCGGCCAGCATGATCACGAACATCACGTAGGGGTCGTGGATGCCGAGCCTGGGCAGCACCATGCGCAGCCCGGCCACGCCGAACATGTGGAACAGGTAGATCCCGTAGGAGTAGTTGCCGATCACGCCCAGGTAACGGTTGGTCCAGCCGGTGCGCATGATCAGCATGCAGAACGCCGCGCCGAACAGCAGGCCGATCGGACTCTCGCGCGAGACCGGATGATCCAGATAGCCCAGCAGGCCGGCCTGGGTGACCACGACACCGACCGCGACCAGCGCCCAGGCGATCGGCACTCCGCCCGGCCGAGCCAGCGGATCGCCGAATCGGCCGAAATACAGGCCCAGCAGGAAGAACGGCAGCAGGAACAGGGCGCCGTGGATCGAGAAATACTCGAGCCGGACCAAGTCGCCGGCACAGATCACCGCCGCCACGATCAGCGCCACCACGACCGCCGCGCGCTGCACGAGCAGGCCGAACGAGTCGAGGAACGCGACCAGCACGAAGATCATGAAGATCGCCTGGAGGAACCAGAAATGCTCGTAGGGGTACACGGGCAGCCAGACCACACCCAGCAGATCGCTGCCCGTCATGCCCTTGGAGACGCCCGAGACGATGTACTGGAGCGTGCCGACCACCAGGAGCGGGATCAGCAGGCGGCGCGCCTTGCCGGTCAGGAAGCCGCCGACATGCTGGCCTGGCGACACGCTGCGGAAAGTGTAGACGATGCCGGCCACGAAGGCGAACAGCGGCATGCGCAGATACTGGAACGACTCTGCCAGATGGCGCAGCAGGGTGCCGTCCCCCATCATCAGGCCGCGGTCGGGCGCGCTGCCGATCGTGTGGTAGGCGACCAGGAAGATGCAGGCCAGGCCGCGCAATGTCTGGATGGATTGCTTCAAGGCGTTTCTGCTCCGGCCCGTCATGACCAGCCGTTACTGCCCGCAACTCGAGTTGCGGGCCGAGGCTGTTCAGCGAGATGGGCTAGGGTGCGTGAAGTAGCGACGGTGATGCCCGAACAAGGATCGGCCAGTCGAGAGTCGCGCACCACCCGCCGGATGGCAAGTGGGCACAATGGCTCACATTACATCGAATTCATGATCGACTTTATGTTCCGTGACTTCCGGCTACTGCCGACAAAGCACGGGTGGTCCAGAGAATCAGCGATCGCCAGACAATCCACGCCAAGCCGATGGAGTTCCGGCGCATCGCCGGGCCGGGAGCCGTCACGACACCTTCTGGGCATGGCGCAGCGGCCAGTCGCGCCGCTCGCGCGGCGTCGATGCCGCCAGCTTGCGCAGCACCGGCTGGGGCTGGCCGTAGAGCATGCTTTCCAGTCGCTGCTTGTCTTCCACCATCTGCGCCAGCTCGGCCCGGGCCTCGTCGAGTTCCCGCAGGCCGACCTCGAGCTGCCCCTCCAGCCGGTCGAGCTCGCGATAGGCCGCCAGCAGCGCCTGGTCGCCTTCATCGATTCGGGCCAGCATCCGCTTCTGGCGACGCTCGAAGTGGTGGCTGATCTCCGCCAGCATGACGGCCTCGCGCTCGCGATACCAGCGGACGACGCCGTAGCCAGCGAGAACCATGCCGGTGAGGAAAGCCAGCGCTGCGAGCATGGAGCACCTATCGCGTTGTCGCGGTCAGGAGGCCCGCTACTTCGCTGCAGCGCAAGAGGCTACAAGGGCGCATCCGGAAATACCGTGAAGCAGATTCAATCGACTCGTCAGCTTCCGACTCAGGCCGTGAAGAATGCCGGATCGAACTGGACGGTTCCACCAGCACCATCCGATGTCAGCCTCAGGACCTGGAAATACTCGGCCGGCAGGCCAGGAAGCACCAGGGCGGGGTCGGCGACAAAGCCGAACCGGCGGTAGTAGGCCGGGTCGCCCAGCACCACGCAACCGGCAGCCTTGCGCTGGCACAGCTGCTCCAGCCCGGCCTCCACCAGGGCGCGGCCGATCCCCTGCCGCTGCCAGGAGGATGCCACTGCCAGCGGGCCCAGGCCAAACCAGCCGGCACTGCCGTCCGAGATCGTCACCGGCGAGCAGGCGACATGGCCGACCAGCTCCGCCCCGGCCGTCGCCACCAGGGACAGAGCGAGCCTACCTGAACGGCGCAGCTCGGCCACGATCGCCGCCTCGGTGCCGCTGCGATACGGTGCCGTCGCGAAGGCGGCGGTGATCAGTGCGGCGATCGCCGCCTCGTCCCCCGCCCGTTCCGCGCGGACCGCCACGTCCATCTCAGGCACTGCCCAGGATCAGATGGGCCGCCTTCTCCGCGATCATCATGCTCGGGCTGTTGGTGTTGCCCGAGGTGATGGTCGGCATCACCGAGGCGTCAGCAATCCGCAGCCCTTCCAGCCCGTGCACCTGCAGGCGCGGCGACACGACCGCACCCCGGTCGTCCGCAGGACCCATGCGGCAGGTGCCGGCCGGGTGGAAGATCGTGGTGCCGAGGTCGCCCGCGGCGCGGACCAGCCCGGCCTCGTCCTGCACCATGCTGCCCGGCCGCAGCTCCTCGGTGACGTAGCGGGCCAGGGCCGGGGCGGCGCAGATCCGCCGGGTGACGCGGATCGATTCCACCGCGACCTGCCGGTCCTCGTCCGTGGCCAGATAGTTCGGCCGGATGGCGGGATGGGCCCGCGGGTCGGCGCTGGTGACCCGGACTTCGCCGCGGCTGGTCGGCCGCAGGTTGCACACCGAGGCGGTGAAGGCCGGGAACGGATGGAGCGGGTCGCCGAACTTGTCGAGCGAGAGCGGCTGGACGTGATACTCGATGTTGGGCGTGGCGAAGCGCGGGTCGGAGCGGGTGAAGGCGCCCAGCTGCGAGGGCGCCATGGTGAGCGGCCCCTTGCGGAACAGGAGATATTCCAGCCCCATGCGGCCCTTGCCGAACATCGAGCCGACCCGCTCGTTCAGCGTGCCGATCCCCTGGACCCGATAGACCAGGCGCAGCTGCAGATGGTCCTGGAGGTTGGCGCCCACGCCCGGCAGGTCGTGGCGCAGCTCGATACCGGTCCCGGCCAGCCAGTCGCCGCGGCCGATGCCCGAGCGCTGCAGGAGTGCCGGACTCATCACCGCGCCGGCGCAGGAGATCACCTCGCGCCGTGCCCGCACCGAGCGGCCATCCACCAGCGCCACCCCGATGCAGCGCCGCCCGTCGAACAGGAGGTGGCGGGCCTCCGCCTCGGTCACGATCCGCAGGTTCGGCCGCTTGAGGACCGGGCGCAGGAACGCCTTGGCGGCGGTCCAGCGCACCCCCTTCTTCTGGTTGACCTGGAAGTAGCCGCAGCCCTCGTTGTCGCCGGTGTTGAAGTCGTCGGTCTTGGGGATGCCGACCTGGGCGCAGGCTTCCCGGAACGCGTCCAGGATCGGCCATGAGATCCTGGGGTTCTCGACCCGCCACTCGCCGCCGGCCCCGTGCAGTTCCGAGCTGCCGCCGACGAAGTCCTCCATGCGGGTGAAGCAGGGCAGCACGTCGTCCCAACCCCAGCCGACATTGCCCAGCTGGCGCCAGTGATCGTAGTCCGCGGCCTGCCCACGCATGTAGATCATGCCGTTGATCGCGGAACAGCCGCCCAGCACCCGGCCGCGCGGATAGTTCAGGCTGCGGCCGTTCAGGCCGGGCTCCGGCTCAGTCTTGAAGCACCAGTCGGTGCGGGGATTGTTCTGGGTGTAGAGATAGCCGATCGGGATGTGGATCCAGATCCAGTTGTCCCGTCCGCCGGCTTCCAGCAGGCAGACCCGGACCGACGGATCGGCCGACAGGCGGTTGGCCAGCACGCAGCCGGCCGAGCCGGCCCCGATGATCACATAGTCGAATTCGCCCAGATCCACCGCGACCATCCCTCCCCGGCTCGCTGCGTGATCAGTGCCGGGCTTGGCCGGCCGGGGCAAGCAGCAGCGGCGCCGGCACGTCGGCGGATGACCCCGGCTGAGCTGTTGCAGATGGCGACGCGGTCGCCGGCCTCAGCGCCGCGCCAGCTCGCAGAAGCGGCCGCCGGTCAGGCGCTGCAGGTCGTCCGGGGTCAGGCGGAACACGGCATCGGGAGCCCCGGCCGCCGCCCAGATCTCCCGCTGCCCCGCCAGGTCGGCATCCAGGAGCACGGTCACGGCCGGGTCATGCCCGACCGGCGCCACGCCGCCCACCGGATAGCCAGTCTTGGCCAGCACGAACGCCGGATCGGCTCGCCCGACCTTCTCGCCGAGCAGGGCCGCCAGCTTCTTCTCGTCGACCCGGTTGGCGCCCGAGGCCACCACCAGCACTGGGTCACCGCTTGCCCGACGGAACACCAGCGACTTGGCGATCTGGGCGATGGTGCAGCCGATCGCGGCGGCGGCATCGGCGGAGGTGGCGGTGCTCTGGTCGAACCGGCGCACCGGGTGGCTGGGCCCCAGCACGCGCCGGACCCGCTCCACGGGAGTTTCGGCATCGGTCATGCCGCATCTTCTACACCGACGACGATGCAGGTCGAGGCCGCGCGTGGCGGTGACGATGCCCCAAGAGGCACCGCCACCGCCACCCGACGAGCATCAAACCGGGCGTTTCATCCGGCACGGCGTCTTGGCGCGCCATGTTCCGGATCATAGCACGAAGATTGCGGG
>NZ_DATMFZ010000004.1:0-4030 GCF_035556675.1 Geminicoccus sp.
ACATGCAGTTCGACCAGGGGGGTGCCGGCCGGCTCGCCGCCTGGATCATCTCGTTCGGCCTGATTGCGGACCGGCCCTGGCTGGGCCACGGCCTGGGCTCGTTCCAGGCGGTGTTCCAGGCGCACAATGACGAGCGCTTCCATCTGATCTACGATCTCGCGCACAACACTTATGTCGAGCATCTCCTGGAGATCGGCATCCCGGCCACCATCCTGCTCTACGGTGCGATGGCCATCCTGTTCGGCGTCTGCCTACGTGGCCTGTTCCGGCGGCGGCGCGATCGGGTGTTCACGCTGGCGGCCGTGGGGGCGACCCTGCTGGTTGGGCTGCATGCCCTGGTCGACTTCTCGATCCAGATGCCGGCGATCGCGATGTTCTATGCGGGGATCCTGGCGATCGGCTGCGCCCAGGCGGCACCATCCGCACGCCGCCGGTCGAGCCGAGCCCGTCAGGCCGCGAGCGGCCGTCCGAGCGTACGCGAGGAACTGGAAGCCGCCCCCTCCTGACCCGGCCATGGCGCCTCTGTTGCCCTGGCAACGGGGGCGCTGGAAAATCCTCGGGTAGAGCTACTCGCAGGCCGGGGCCGGCAGCTGCTCCAGCTCGTCCAGCGTGCCATGCAGCACGAACTGGCCGTAATCCAGCGTGATGTCGTCGGTGACGCCATCCGCGCGCAGGCGGAAGCTGAGCTGGAACTCCGGCTCCTCGGAACGGTCGGTGAGCTTGTGATAGGCGAGGATCATGGTCCAGGCGGCGGGCCGTCCGGCCTCGCCCGGCCAGTTCCGGCCGATCACCGCGCTGACGTTGCTGAGCGCATCCAGGCCGCTGCCATCGAACACCGGCACGGACACGAAGCTCTCGCCCCGCTCCGCGGCCGCGATCAGCGTCTTGATGTGCCTGGTCGGGAACAGGGTGCCGGCAGGCAGGGCCACCGACTTGCCTGCCGGGACGGTGAACTCCGCCCGCCCGTCGCCGCCGCTTTCCGGCAGGGATGCCTCGCCCCTGAACTCCTCGGCCGGCTTGCCGTTGTCGAAGGAGCGCATGGAGAAATGCAGCCGGTCGTCGGTGTCAGACTCCCAGGAGGAGAAGCGGACATCATAGGAGAAGGGCGGCCCCTCGGCCTGTCCGGCCTGAAAGGCCAGGCGCTGGCTGCTCGTCCAGCCGTCGCAGGCCTTCTTCCATTCCATGACCAGGCCGCCGCGGACGGAGGTCACCGCACCGTCCCCGCCTTCCGCCAAGCTCAGCCGATAGGCGGCGCGATGCGAGGCGAGTTCCAACGCCTGTGCCGTCGCCGGCAGGCAAAGGAGCCCGAGGAACGCCCAGAACAGCCCGTTCCGTGTTGCCACCGCGCTTCCTTCCTCACCAGGTCCTCACGGCGGCCGGCCGCGGCAGGGCATTTCGCCATGCCACGGCCGGACGCGTCAACGGGTCGGAACCGGCTGCTCGCCGCGATAGTCGTAGAAGCCGCGCTTGACCTTGCGGCCGAGCCAGCCGGCCTCGACATATTTCACGAGCAGCGGGCAAGGCCGGTACTTGCTGTCGGCCAGCCCCTCGTAGAGGACCTGCATGACCGCCAGACAGGTATCGAGGCCGATGAAGTCCGCGAGCTCCAGCGGACCCATCGGGTGGTTGGCGCCCAGGCGCATCGCCGTGTCGATGCTCTCGACATTCCCCACACCCTCGTAGAGCGTGTAGACCGCCTCGTTGATCATCGGCAGGAGGATGCGGTTGACGATGAAGGCGGGAAAGTCCTCGGCCGTCACCGGGGTCTTGCCCAGCCGCTCCGTCACCGCCCGGATTGCGAGGTAGGTGTCCTCCTCGGTCGCGATCCCGCGGATCACCTCGATCAGCTTCATGGCCGGCACCGGGTTCATGAAGTGCATGCCGATGAAGCGTTCCGGCCGATCGGTCGCCGCCGCCAGCCGGGTGATCGGGATCGAGCTGGTGTTGGACGCGATGATCGCGTCATGGCGCAGATGAACGAGCAGTTCCTTGAAGATCGCCTTCTTGACCTGCTCGTTCTCAGTAGCCGCCTCGACCACCAGCTCGCAGTCGGCGAGGTCCTCCAGTGCGCCGGACGCGGTGATGCGGTCCATGGCGGCCACCCTGGCCACCTCGTCCAGATGGCCCTTCCTGATCTGCCGGTCGAGTCCCATCGCGATCTTGCTCATCGCGGCGGCGAGCTGCTCGGGATTGTTGTCGACCAGCTTCACCCGGTAGCCGGCCAGCGCCGCTACCTGGGCGATGCCGCTGCCCATCTGGCCGGCGCCGACCACGCCGATCGTGGCGATCTCCGGGAGCGGAGGAAGCTGCGCGGGCTCGGTCATCGGCTGGAGGCTCCGGTTGCGTCGGGAGGTCAGGATGATTTGGCTCGCTTCAGTTCTTGGGTGAGCTCGGGGATCAGCTTGAACAGGTCGCCCACCAGGCCGTAGTCGGCGACCTGGAACATCGGCGCCTCCTCGTCCTTGTTGATCGCGACGATGACCTTGGAATCCTTCATGCCGGCCAGATGCTGGATGGCGCCGGAGATGCCGACGGCGACATACAGGTCGGGCGCCACGATCTTGCCGGTCTGCCCGACCTGGAAGTCGTTCGGCACGAAGCCGGCATCGACCGCGGCGCGGCTGGCACCAACCGCCGCGCCCAGCACGTCCGCCAGCTCGTCCAGGAGCTTGAAGTTCTCGCCCGAGCCCATGCCGCGCCCGCCGGAGACGACGACCCGTGCGGAGGTGAGCTCCGGCCGCTCGCTCTGGCTGACCTCCTGGCCGACGAAGCTGGAAAGGTCGCTGGGTGCCGGCAGGTCGACCGGCTCGACGCTGGCCGAGCCGCCCTCGGCGGCGGCCGGTGCGAAGGCGGTGGGCCGGATGGTCAGGACCCGCTTGGCGTCGGTGCTGACCACGGTCGCCAGCGCATTGCCCGCATAGATGAAGCGCTTGAACCGGTCCGGCCCCAGCACCTCGATCACGTCGCTCACCTGGGCGATGTCGAGCAGCGCCGCAGCGCGCGGCATCACGTTCTTGCCGAAGCTCGTGGAGGCGGCGACCAGATGATCATAGGCGGGGGCGAGCTGGACGAGCAGCGTCGCCGCGTCCTCGGCCGAGGGGTGCGCCAGATGGGCCGCATCGGCGACCAGCACCTTGCGCACGCCCGCCACCTTGCCGGCGGCGGCGCCATCCACGCCCGAGCCCATGACGAGCAGGTCGACATCGCCGCCGAGCTGACCGGCAGCGGTGATCGCCGCCAGGGAAGCCTTGGCGACGGCGCCGCCGTCGAGTTCGGCCACGACCAGCACGCTCATCAGAGGACTCCCGCTTCCGTCTTCAGCTTCTGCACCAGCTCCTGCACCGAGCCGACCTTGACCCCGGCCTTGCGGGCGGACGGCTCCTCGACCTGCACGTACTGGAGGCGCGGGGCGACATCGACGCCGAGATCGGCGGGCTTGATCACGTCGAGCGGCTTCTTCTTGGCCTTCATGATGTTGGGCAGGGAAGCGTAGCGCGGCTCGTTCAGCCGGAGGTCCACGGTCAAGACGGCCGGCAGCTTCACCGCGATCGTCTGGATGCCCTCGTCGACCTCGCGCCCGGCCTCGGCCCGGCCGTCCGCCACCGTCAGCCGGCTGACGAAGGTCGCCTGCGGCCAGCCCAGGAGGGCCGCCAGCATCTGGCCGGTCTGGTTGCTGTCGTCGTCGATCGCCTGCTTGCCCATCAGGACGAGCTGGGGATCCTCCTTCTTCACGATCGCCGCCAGGAGCTTGGCTACCGCGAGCGGCTGCAGCTCATCGGCGCTCTCGATCAGGATGGCCCGGTCGGCGCCCATGGCGAGAGCGGTGCGCAAGGTTTCCTGTGCCTTCGGCTCGCCAGCCGACACGGCGACGATCTCGGTCGCGACACCGGCTTCCTTCAGGCGGATCGCCTGCTCGCAGGCGATCTCGTCGAACGGGTTCATCGACATCTTCACGTTCGCGATGTCGACGCCGGACCGGTCCGCCTTGACCCTGATCTTGACGTTGTAATCGACCACCCGCTTGACGGGC
>NZ_DATMFZ010000005.1:0-3507 GCF_035556675.1 Geminicoccus sp.
GCTGGCCTTCCACGCGATGGTGCTGAGCGTGGAGGAGTTCGGCCTGGAAGGGCCGGTCGACGAGTGGCGCCGGATCCGCGCGGAGATCCACCACGACATCTGCACCCGCGGCTACGACGCCCGGCAGAACAGCTTCGTGCAATATTACGGCGCCGACGGCGTCGACGCGGCCCTGCTGCTCATGCCGCTGACGGGCTTTTTGCCGATCGACGACCCACGCATCCAGGGCACGGTCGCCCGCATCGAGCGCGAACTGCTGCGCGACGGCCTAGTGCTGCGCTACCTCACCAGGGAAGCGGTGGACGGTCTGCCGCCCAAGGAGGGGGCGTTCCTCGCCTGCAGCTTCTGGCTGTGCGACGTCTATGTCGCGATGGGCCGGCTCGACGAGGCACGTGCCCTGTTCGAGCGGCTGACGGGGCTGGCCAACGACCTGCACCTGCTGGCGGAGGAATACGATCCGCACGCAAGGCGCCAGCTTGGCAACTTCCCCCAGGCCTTCTCCCACCTGGCACTGATCAACAGCGCGCACGTGCTGGCAGGATCGGCGGGTGGTGCGTGGCAGGTCACGAACCGCGCGCCGCCCGCCCGGACGGGCTGACCGGGCCGGTGGTCCAGGCGGGCCGGCTCAGGCCGCCTCGGGCCGGACGGCGGGATCGGCCGGTGGTTTGGCCAGCTTGGCGTGGGCGGCCGCGACCGCTTCGGCGATGGTCGGCTTGAAGCGCACCCTGGGCGGGCGGACGCCATGGGTCAGCAGCACGCGCCGGATCGCCGGGCGGGTGCCGGTCAGGTAGACCACCGCGCCCTGCCGCCGTGCCTTGCGCACGAAGCCCTCGACCGTGTTGGCGGCCGTCGAGTCGAGGATCGGCACCGCGGAGAAGTCGATCACATGTGCCTGCGGGTGCTGGCCGATCCGGTCCAGCGCCGCGGCGACGCTGGCGGCGGTACCGAAGAAGAACGCGCCGGAGATCCGGTACACCGCGACATCCGCATCGGCGGCCAGCGCCGCGTCGTAGCGGTCGACTGGCCTGGGCTCGTCGGCCCGGTCCTCCTCGATCATCGGCTGCAGGTGCTCGATCTGCACCATCTGCGCCATGCGGTGCAGGAACAGGAGCGCGCCCAGGCCGAACCCGACCAGGATGCCCTCGGTGAGGTCGCGGAACACCACGAGCAGGAAGGTGGCGCCCAGCACCACGGCATCACCCGGCGACGAACGCAGCAGGATGGCGAACTCGTGCTTCTCCGCCATGTTCCAGGCGACCACCACCAGCAGCCCGGCCAGGGCCGAGAGCGGGATCCAGCTCGCCAGCGGTGCCGCGACCAGCATGAACAGCAGCAGGAACAGGGCGTGCAGCATGCCCGAGACCGGGCCCCTGGCACCGGCGCGAACGTTGGTGGCGGTACGCGCGATCGTGCCGGTGACGCAGATCCCGCCGAACAGCGGCGTGACGATGTTCGCGAGGCCCTGGGCGACCAGCTCGCAATTGGAGCGGTGCCGCCGCCCGGTCATGCTGTCGGCCACCACCGCGGACAGGAGGCTCTCGATGCTGCCCAGCAGGGTGAACGCGATGGCCGCCGGCAGCACCTCGACGATCCGCTCCAGCGAGATGGCCGGCAGCTGCGGTGCCGGCAGGGCCTGGGGGATGCCGCCGAACCTGGTTCCGATCGTCTCGACCGGCAGGCCGAAGCCGGCCGCCACCACCGAGGCTAGGGCGACCGCGATCAGGAAGGCCGGCCAGTTCGGCCGATAGCGCCGCACCAGGACGATCGTGCCGATCGCCAGGACCGCTACCGCGATCGCCGCCGGGTTGGCCGTGGGCAAGGCCTGGCCCAGTGCCGGCAGCTTCTCGAGCAGCGGGCCCGGCTCGTGGGGCAGGGTCAGGCCCAGCAGGTCCTTGATCTGGCTGGCGAAGATGATGACCGCGATCCCGGCGGTGAAGCCGACCGTGACCGGGTAGGGGATGTACTTGATGAAGGTGCCCAGGCGCAGCAGGCCGATGGCCAGCAGCATGATGCCGGACAGGAAGGTCGCGAGCAGGAGGCCGTCGACGCCATAGGTCTGTGTGGTCGCGGCCACCAGGACGATGAAGGCGCCGGCCGGGCCGCCGATCTGGAAGCGGCTGCCGCCCAGCAGCGAGACGATGAACCCGCCGATGATCGCCGCGTACAGGCCGCGGTCCGGCGTGACGCCCGACGCGATCGCGATCGCCATCGACAAGGGCAGGGCCACGATGGCGACGGTGAGGCCGGCTATCAGGTCCGCCCGGAAGTCGGGCAGGCGGTAACCCTCGCGCAGCACGGTGACGAGCTTGGGCGTGAACAGCTCGCTGAAGCTGGGACTGGTAGGCTTGGCCGACGTCGCCATGGAACTAACCCTGCGGCAGGGGCACGCAATCGTCGGTGCCGGCCCGACGACGGCCCACGCTGGAAAGACTGGTCAGGAGCGGCAGGCGCCGGTCAGAGCGCATGTCGCAAGCGCACGCCCCGGCCCCGACCGTTGCTGGGTGCGTTCTCGCCAATGAGCTCGATGCCGGCGGTGTCGAGCGCCTGGATCACCTTGGTGAGCGTGTCGACCACGCCCCGCACGGTGCCCTCGCTCGCCTCCATCCGCTGGATCGTCGGCAGCGAGACCCCCGACAGCTCGGCGAGCTGCCGCTGGTCGATACCGAGCAATGCCCTGGCGGCGCGCATCTGCGCTGCGGTGATCATCGATGCTCCACAACCGCTGTCCAGAGGCTGATACATAAGAACTGATGTTCTGCACATCAATGATGATGCTATGTCCGTGACTGCTGCGGGGTGGTGACACATGGCTGCCGGAATGGCTACGCTGCGCCATTGCGTCCGAGCAGTGGCCGCTTTGCGCCCAGGCCGCGGCCGCCTAGGTAGGATCCGTGCGGAAGGTGGGAAGGAGAGGACGTGGCACAGGCGCAGGGGCAGGCGGCGGCCGGCGGGCGGAGCCACCGCGAACCGTGCGGGGTCTGCCTCGATTGCGTGGTGCGCCGGCAGGCGGTCTGTGCTGCGCTGGAGGACCATGAGCTGGGCGCGCTCCAGGCGATCATGGTCTCGACCCGCATCGGCGCGCAGCAGACCGTGGTCGAGGAGGGGCAGCCGCGCCGTCGGGTCTTCACCCTGACCTCCGGCATGCTGCGGCTCTACACCATGCTGCCCGACGGGCGCCGCCAGATCACGGCCTTCCTGCTGCCGGGCGACTATCTGGGGCTGGGCGACGAGAGCAGCTACGACCAGACGGCCGAGGCCGTGGTCGATTCGGTCCTGTGCGGCTTCCCGGTGGCCGAGATGGACCGGCTGATGGAGCGCTATCCCCGCCTGCAGCTCCGCCTGAACCAGATGACCCGGATCGCGCTGCGTCAGGCGCGCGACAGCCAGCTCATCCTGGGCCGGCTGGCGCCGGTGGAGAAGCTGGCGAGTTTCCTCCTGGTCCTGTCAGCGCGTCAGGCCGAGCACGGCCAAGCGGAAAGCCCGGTCCATCTGGCCATGACCCGCACC
>NZ_DATMFZ010000006.1:0-4987 GCF_035556675.1 Geminicoccus sp.
GAATCTCGTCGGGCACCCAGCCATCCGCGACCCCGTAGCTGCTGCCGAAGTCGGACCGGCGGATCACCGTGGTGGCCGAGGCACCCAGCACGTAGGTCCCGCCGAACGGGTAGGGCCCGATGCGGTTGAGCGTGACGTCCAAGGTGACGGGCTTGGTCACCCCGCGAAAGCGCAGATCGCCGATGATCTGCCCGGTCTTGTCGGAGGCAGGATCGGCATCGGTCATCACGAACTCGGCGATCCGGTGGTTATAGGCGTCGAGAAAATCCTCGGAGCGCAGATGGCGGTCGCGCCGCTGGTTGTTGGTGAACACGCTGTCCAGGTCGACCTTGATCCGCAGATAGGTGAGGGCGCGGGTCGCCTCGTCGAAGTCGAACTCGCCCTCGACCCGCTGAAACAGGCCGAAGATGCGGGCGTAGCCGATATGCGGCGCCTCGAACATCACGGTGGTGTGCTCGGGATCGAGCCGCCAGCGCGTGCCGGCATCACCGGTCTTGGGCACCATCATCACGCCCGCGAGCATCAGCAGGCACGCGAGCAGGCCGACCGGTCGCCTCATCCGCCATCCTCGTCGTTCACCGCCGGCAGCCCGAGATGTCCGGCACGCTGCGTCTTGGTCTGAAGATAGCGGAGATTGTGGCGGTTCGCAGCGATCGACAACGGCACGCGCTCGGTCACATGCACCCCGTAGCTGCTGAGGGTGCGTACCTTTTGCGGGTTGTTGGTCAGCAGGCGCACCTGGCGCAGTCCCAGCGCCTGGAGCATGCGCGCTGCGGTTCGGAAGTCACGCTCGTCCGGTTCGAAGCCCAGATGGGTGTTTGCATCCAGCGTGTCGAGGCCGGCTTCCTGGAGCCGGTAGGCGCGCAGCTTGTTGGTGAGGCCGATGCCGCGGCCTTCCTGGCGCAGATAGAGCAGCGCCCCGGCACCTTCCTTCGCCATCTGGGCAAGCGCGGCCTGGAGCTGCGGGCCGCAATCACAGCGCAGCGAGCCGAACACGTCGCCGGTAAGGCACTCCGAATGGAGCCGCACCAGCGGTGCGGACGTGCCGCCAAGCTCGCCCACCACCAGGGCCACGTGCTCATAGGCCACGTCCGGTGCCCGGAACGCCACGACCCGGGCCGCCTCGGTCAGGCTGATCGGCAGCTCGGCCTGGACGGTGGGTACGAGCGGCGGGTCGATCGCCGCTGTCTCGACCTCCTCCACCTCGATCTCGACGATCACGTCGACCTCGCGCTCGGTCACCGGTGCCACCACCAGGGCGGGCAGGAGGGAGGCGCGCTTGGCGATGTCGACCGCGGCGGCCTCGGCCGGACTGGCCGGCTCCAGTGCCAGCTCGGGCAGGACCACCGGCCGTCGGCCGCCGACCGGCAGCCCGGCCAGGGTCTCCAGCAGCTCGACACCGCCAGCACGGGGCACGGCCAACGCCACACAAACGGCACCGCCGGCATCCAGGCCGAGGGCCCGGGCGCGCGATGCGGTCAGCACCATGCGCACCGTCGGCCCAGAACTCCGGGCAAAGGCCAGTGAGGCCTCGGTGCCAGCCCCGTCCAGCGCCACGCAGTCGACCTGCGGCCGCCCGAGTGCCGCGATCCGGACGATCCCGCCTTCACGCAGCACTGCCTCGGCTGCCGCCAGCCGCACCCGGCGTCGGATCGATTCGCTGGCTGCGGGGACCTGGTCCGCCTTTTCGCTCCGCCCGAGCATTCTTTTCCCCGAGATCCGACAAAACCCACAACGCGTACCACGATAAGTGGGCAGTGCGTCCCGCGGGCGCCAGTCGGCTTTTCCATTGAAAACGGGCCCGCGCGTGCGCCATGTCGTTATGCCCGCACATGATCGAGGGAGTCTCGCCGATCACCAGCCTGGCCAACGTGAATCGTGCTTCCTGGATACTCGGGGGCTTATTGGCCGAGCTGGTTCTGGCCGCAGCTGCGGCCGCCGCGGTGATGGGGGCCACGACGCTGTTGCCAGCGTTATTAATGGCCTCGTGCTCGGCCCTGCTGGTGCTGGCGGCAGCCAGCCAGCCGGCCAGTGACGGCCCGGGGCCGGCCGATCTGGTGACCGGTATCAGGCTCGGCATGGCGATCGGCATCGGCGTCAGCGTGTTGTGCGGCAGCCCGCCGGGCGGGCTGGTTGCGGCCCTGCTGCTGCTGGCGCTCAGCACCGATGCGGCCGATGGCTGGATCGCGCGACGCACTGCCACTGCCACCCGGTTCGGGGCCCGGTTCGACCTGGAGACCGACACGGTGCTGCTCGGTGCCGCGAGCCTGGCCGCCATGCCGGTGGCAGGCCCCTTCGTGCTGACGGCACCGCTCTTCCGCCCGGCCTGGCTCCTGGCTGGATGGGTCCTGCCCTGGCTCGAGCGGCCGCTGCCGCCATCGCTGCGCCGCCGCATCCTGTGCGCGCTGCCGATCCTGCTGCTGCTGGCTGTCCCCTGGCCGCTGGCGGGATCGCGCCTGGCGATACCGGCGGCCGTGCTGGCCGTGCTGATGCTGGCTTCCTCCTTCCTGATCGACCTCGCCCACCAGTGGCAGCAGCGACGGGTCACGAGGCCAGAGGCGTGACTGGTCGTCTGTGTCTGTTCCTGGCGGCCCTGCTGCTGGCCAGCCTCGGTCTCAACCTGCCGGGCTCGCTGGCCGAGACCGCCCAGCTCTGGTTCTGGCGGCCGCCGGTGGAGTTCGTGCTGGCCGTGCTGCTCGCCATCCTGTGCGGCCGGCACCTCGGTTCCTGGCCCGCCAGGGTGATGGGCGCCTGCCTCGCCATGATGATTCTCGTCCGGATCGTCGACCGGCTGGTCTGGCTCTGGTTCGGCCGCGAGCTGGTCCTGGCGACCGACCTTGAGCTGGTGGTGCCGCTCCTGGAAGTCGGCTCGGGTGGCTGGCGCCTGCTGCCTGCGGCGGTCGCGGTGGCGCTTGGCGCCTCCAGTCTGCTCCTGCTCGCCTGGCCGCTCGTCCATGGCATCGATGCTGCGGCCCGGCTGCCGAGGCTCGCTGCCCTGCCGGCCGTGGCACTGATCGGGCTCTGGCTGGCCGGTGGGCCGCTCTCTGCGTTCGGCTTCGATCAGCTGGTCAGGCAGGCCGACCGGACCCTCCAGGCCCGGGCGGCCGAGCAGCGCTTCACCGAGGCGCGTGCCGCCGACCCTTGGCGCATGGCAGAGCCTGCCCGGCTGTTCCCGGGGCTGGCCGGGGTCGACGTGCTCGTGGTGTTCATCGAGTCCTACGGCCGCTCTGCCTTCGACCAGCCGGACGTGGCGGCCCTGGTCCGGCCACCGCTGGAACGCCTGGAGGCGGCCGCCGGGCAGGGCGGCAAGACCCTGGTTTCCGGCTTCCTCCGCTCGCCCACGGTCGGCGGCCAGTCCTGGCTGGCGCACGCGACGGTGGCCTCGGGCATCCCCACCACCGGGCAGGGCGGCTGGCGGGTCTACCTGCAGTCGGCCGATGCCGACCTGGCGCATCTGTTCCGCCGCGCCGGCCATGCCACGGTGATGGTGCAGCCGGCGATTGTGCGGCCCTTTCCCGAGGCGCTGAACCTGGGCTTCGACCGGCTGCTGTTCGCCGATGGGCTGCGCTATGCCGGTCCCCGGCCGGGCTATGTCACCATGCCCGACCAGTTCACGCTGCAACGGGTCGAGGAGCTGCTGGCCTGTCCGCCGGAAGCGGCAGGTGCCTGGTATGGTCAGGTGGCGCTGGTCGGCAGCCACGCGCCGTTCACCCCGCCCGTGCCGCCGCTCCTGCCCTGGGACGGCATGCGCGACGGCAGCGCCTTTGCCGGCCGGATACCTGCCGGGCCGGGTGCCGTCGAGCTATGGGCTGATCCGACAGCGCTGCGGCAGGCCTATGCCCGGACGATCGCCGGCACCATCGAGGTCATCGCATCCTGGGCGACGCTGCCGACGGCCCGCCCGCGCCTGGCGATCATCCTGGGCGACCACGAGCCGGCCGCCCGCGTGCTGGGTACCGATCCGGGCCATTACGTGCCGGTCCATGTGCTCGCCACCTCGCCAGAACTGGTGCAGCCCTTCCGAGACATCGGGTTCGTTTCGGGATCGTTTCCCGATCCCGATCATCCGGTGATGGGAATGGAGGGGTTGCGTCTGCTGCTGCTGGAAGGGTTCGGCGGGCCACCGACCCTGGTGGGCGACTTGGCTCTGCCGAAGATTGAGTAGCGCGCTTCAGTCGGTGCCCTCGACATAGTCCGGGCCGATGGTGCTGTCGGCGGCGCCCGCCTTGGCGAACAGGCCCTCCCAGAACTCGGTGAGCGTGCGCATGGCCTCCCCCGACAGGGCCGGCCGGTCCTTGGCATGGCTGCGGCCGAGGCCGAACGCGTCCACCTCCATGCCTGCCAGGTCAGGGACCATACCGGCCTGCTCGACCCTTGCCAGTGCCGGCCCGGCGCCATCGCGCAGCAGCTGCTCGAAGGTCAGCAGTTCAGTGTTCTCCAGCATGTCGGAGAACAGGACCAACCGCGTAGGATGGCCGGCGCGGTTGCTCGCGGCGACGCTGCGGATCGTCTCGATGATGGCCGAGGCCGGATGGTCCTGCTGGTCGTGCAGGAGATCGACCAGCATCGTCACCAGGTCGCGGGTGAAGACCTGCCGGTCGGCACGCGCCACCATCGCCTTGCAGCTGCTGAACAGGTTGCCGAGGAACCCTTCGTCCGGGCAGCCCGGCACGCAGCGGTCGAACAGCCGTCGGCTGTCGGCCGGGCTGGTGCCGATCGTGTAGAGCAGCAGCCGGTCGCCGGTACCGAGCTCGCGGAAGAAGCGCTCCATGCCACCGACCAGGACCTCCTGGTCCCGTTCGTCATAGGCGGTGGTCCGGTCGATCAGGAACAGGACGGCGCGCTTGCTGCCGACACAATAGTCGGTGGCGGCGCGGGCCTCACCCGGCAGGCCGCATGCCCACCACATTGTCAGCATCATCGACGCCAGCCATCGGCGCATCGTCCAGGCTCCGGTGCAAGGCCTGCACGAGGGCAGACTCGCTGA
>NZ_DATMFZ010000007.1:0-37627 GCF_035556675.1 Geminicoccus sp.
TCCAGCCCGATCAGCGCCTGGGCCAGGGGTGCCGTCCAGGCAATCAGGCCTTCCTCCGGCCGGGTCTCGTCCTCGCCCACCAGCCCCAGCGTCTGCCGGCTGCCATCTGCGCGTGCCAGCGTCACCCGGCAGCCGAAGCGAACTTCCTCCGGCCGTGCCGGCGGTGGGGTCACCTCGGCGCTGGCCACCCGCGCCTGCCAGTAACGCAGCTCCCGGCCGATCCGGGCCTGCGCCGCCCGGTCATCCGCAGGGGTGGCGGCCTCCTGGCGCCGCCACTCGGCGAGGATCGCCTGGATGCGCGCATGGCCCCATGGCGTGATCAGGTTGCGGTTCGGGCTGATCGGCCGATCCGGCAACTCGTCGATGGCGCTGTCGCCGTCCGGCTCCTTCACGAACGCGCGGCTCATTTCTTGCTCGCCTGCCCTGCTGCCTGTCCCAATGGAAGAGGCTAGACCCGCGTCGACCGCGGGCGCAACCGTCCGAGGCAGGACGGTACCGTTGTTGAAACTCACACAAGAATCGTTGTATCTGCCACTATCGCTCGTGAGGGGTTCATGTACGACGCTGCGTTCCTGGGACGGCTGGAGAGCGGCCTGCGCACGGCACTGCCGGGCTGGGGCCTGCCGGGCGACACGAAGCTGCGCCTGCTGACCATCTCCGAGAACGCTACCTTCCTGGTCGAGCCCCCAGGCGACGCGCCGATCGTCTTCCGCGTGCACCGCCCGGCCTACCACACCGAGGAAGAGATCCTCTCCGAGCTGGCCTGGATCGGCGCCCTGCGTGCCGATGACGCGATCGCCACGCCCAGGCCGCTGCCCACCACCGATGGCCGGCTGCTGGGCGCGTTCGGCGAGGGTGCGAACCGCCGCCATGTCGCGGCCTTCGAGTTCATGAGCGGCGAGGAACCTGCGGCATCCGCCGATTCGGTGCCGTGGTTCCGCCAGCTCGGTGCCATCAGCGCCCGCCTGCACGGCCACACGCGTGTCTGGCAGCGCCCGGGCAGCTTCCGGCGCAAGACCTGGGACTTCGACGCGATGTTGGGCAGCCGGCCGCTCTGGGGCGACTGGCGCGCCGGGCTGGGCCTCACGCCCGAGGGCCGCGCCGTCCTGGAGCGCACGGCGCAGGTGCTGGCCGGCCGCCTCGCCGCCTACGGCCATGGCCTGGATCGCTTCGGGTTGATCCATGCCGACCTGCGCCTGGCCAATCTTCTGGTGGAGGGCGACCGGCTCGGCATCATCGACTTCGACGACTGCGGCTTCTCCTGGTTCATGTACGACTTCGCCGCCGCGGTCAGCTTCTTCGAGGACGATCCGGCGATCCCGGCGCTGCAGGCGGCCTGGATCGAGGGCTATCGCAGTGTCGCCCCGGTGAGTGCGGAGGATCTGGCGATGATGCCGGTCTTCCTGATGCTGCGCCGGGTCCTGCTGACCGCCTGGATCGCCTCGCACGCCGAGACGCCGACCGCCCAGGAGATGGGCGTGCCCTATACCGAGGGCACGGTGGCCATGGCCGAACGCTTTCTCACCGAACACGCCTGACATCGCCGGAGAAGACCCCGTGCCGGACGCAGCGACCCTTCCCGAGAGCCAGCAGATCCTGGCGCTCAATGCCTTCGACGCGCGGCAGGCGGGCGGGCTGCCCCCTGCCACCGCGGAGCTGGTCCAGCGCCGGCAGCAGACCTTCGGCCCGACCTCGGTCCTGTTCTACCAGGAGCCGATGCATGTCGTTTCGGCCGAGGGCGTGTGGATGACCACGGCGGATGGGCGACGCTACCTGGACGTCTACAACAACGTCCCCTCGGTCGGGCACTGCCACCCAAGGGTGGTAGAGGCGATCGCCAGGCAGGCGGCGACGCTCAACACCCATACCCGCTATCTCTACGACATCATTCACACCTATGCCGAGCGGTTGCTCGCCACCTATCCGGCCGGGCTGGACAAGGTGACCTTCACCTGCACCGGCAGCGAGAGCAACGACCTGGCGCTGCGCATTGCCGCCGCGGCCACCGGCAGGCGCGGCATCGTGGTTACCGACAACGCCTATCACGGCAACACGCTGGCTGTGACCGAGGTCTCGCCCTCCTCAATGCCGGGCAAGCCGCTGCCGCCGCATGTCCGGGTGGTGCGGGCTCCAGACGTCTATCATGCGCCCACCGATGATCTTGGCCAGCGCTTCGCCGCCGAGTTGCAGGAGGCGATCGACAGCCTGGAGGAGTCCGGCTTCGGCTTTGCCGCCTTCCTGGCCGACACGATCTTCTCCAGCGACGGCATCTATGCCGACCCGGTGGGCTTCCTGAAGCCGGCGATCGACGCGGTGCACCGGGCAGGCGGCCTGTTCATCGCGGATGAGGTTCAGCCGGGCTTCGGGCGGACCGGGGACGCGATGTGGGGCTTCCTGCGCCATGGCGTCCTCCCGGACATCGTCACCATGGGCAAGCCCATGGGCAACGGCTTCCCGATGGGCGGGGTCGTGTCGCGCAGCGAGCTGCTGGAGGCCTTCACGGAAAGTGTGGGCTACTTCAACACGTTCGGCGGCAACCCGGTGGCCGCGGCGGCGGGGCTGGCCGTGCTCGACGTGATCCGCGACGAGCAGCTCGCCGAGAACGCGGCCGCGGTCGGCCGCCACCTGCGCGCCGGCCTGCGCGGCCTCGCCGGCAACGGCCATCCGGAGATCGGTGATGTGCGCGGTGCCGGGCTCTATGTCGGCGTGGAGTTCGTGCGCGATCCCCTGACCCGCCAGCCGGCCCCGGAGCTGGCGACGCGGGTGATCAACGGGCTGCACCGCAAGCAGATCCTGATCGGGGCTGCCGGCCGGCACGGCAATGTCCTGAAGATCCGGCCGCCGCTGGTCTTCTCGAAGGACAATGCGGATCAACTGGTCGGGGCGCTGGGCGAGGTGCTGGAGGAAGTGGCCGCTCCCTCGAGGTGACGCAGATCACCAAGCATTCGTCCGATCCAGGATAAGTTCCGGGCGTGGGGCAGGATCACCCGCCCGGCCGTTTCCCCCGCGGCCGCCGGATCGACGTTGCAGGTATTTTCCCGCTGTCCGGATAGTCTCGTCGCGATCCTGCCCCTCCCTTTCCAGCAATGGCCGGCATTCTCGCCGGCCTCGGCAGGGCCCACGGCAGTTCCCCACTCATCGCAACGAGGAATCGGACATGCACGGTTTTGCCGATCGCGGCCTGGATGCGCCGCGTGGCCGCTTTGCGTCGACCGGCCGCTTCGGCCGGATGTTTCCGGAACTGCGTTCGCTGCGGGAGTTCGCGCCCAGCCCGGCGGAACTCGGCCGGGCGGGCGGCGCCATGGATGGCGGCAACCCGCCGCCCAGCGACACCTCGCAGAACAACCCCCGGATCAAGGCCGGCTACACCTTTCTCGGCCAGTTCATCGACCACGACCTGACGCTGGATGCCACCTCCATCCTGGAGCAGCAGGTCGACGTCAATGCCACCCACAATTTCCGTACGCCGGCCCTGGAGCTGGATTCGGTCTACGGGCTGGGCCCGGCCGTACAGCCCTTCCTCTACGACCGCGCCAAGCCGTTCCATCTGCTCGTTTCCGAGGATGGGGGCGACCTGCCGCGCAACCGCCAGGGCACCGCGATCATCGGTGACCCGCGCAACGACGAGAACATCATCGTCTCCCAGCTCCACCTCCTGTTCCTGAAGTTCCACAACAAGGTGCTGGACGACCATACCGACCCGGTGCTCGGTGGCCGGGAGCGGTTCGAGGCGGCGCAGAAGCTGGTCCGCTGGCATTATCAGTGGATCGTGCTGCACGAGTTCCTGGCCCGCACGGTCGGCACTCATCTGGTCGAGCGGACCCTGGCGGATCCGGCCTTCCTCTACCCGGCCGAGCCGTTCATGCCGGTGGAGTTCAGTGTCGCCGCCTACCGGCTGGGCCACAGCCAGGTGCGGCCGGGCTACCTGCTGGGTCCTGACCGGGCGGCCGCCCTGTTCCCGGACGACCCGTCCGCCCAGGAGGCGGTGACCGACCTGCGCGGCGGACGGCCGGTGCCGCCCGAGCTGCGGGTCGACTGGCAGGCCTTCTTCGGGCCCGATGCCCAGCCCAGCAAGTTCCTGGACACGCGGATCTCGACCGTGCTGCTGCGCCTGCCGGACGGGGTCGTGCCGCCCGGCACGCCGGACACGTTCCGCTCGCTGGTGACCCGCAACCTGCAGCGCGGCCTGGACCTGCGCCTGCCGTCCGGCCAGGACGTCGCCGCCTACCTCTGCCAGCCTGCCCTGAGCGAGGCCGAGCTCTGGCAGGGTGTCGAGGGCGGACACGGCCCGGCACCCTTGTGGTTCTACATCCTGCGCGAGGCGGAGCGGCGGGCCGGTGGCCAGCGGCTCGCTGGCGTGGGTGCGGAGATCGTCGCCCGGACCTTCGTGGCGCTGCTCCTGGCGGACCGGGCCTCGTTCCTGGCCCAGGACCCGCGCTGGACGCCGACCCTGCCCTCCCGTCATGCCGGCCGGTTCACCATGACCGATCTCGTCAACCTCACGCTCGGCACCACCCTCGAATCCGAGGACGTGTCGGCCCTGCCGGGCGACGACGCCCCGATGCCGGCCCACAAGCGGTGGCAATGGCCAGGCGGTAACGGCCAGCGCAACCGCGCCGCCTGACGGTCGCCTGCCCGAGAGCCGCGAGCCGATGCCTCGGGCGTTGGCTCGCCCGGCCTATTCCGCCATTGACGCGGCCATCGTCGTGGCGGTGATCTCCCGCCGGTCCGGACCATGGGAGGAGCCGCAGTGAAGATCCGCGCAGCAGTCCTGCACGAGGCGCCCAAGGCTCCGCCGTTCGCGGCCTCGCGCCCCCTCGCCATCGAGACGGTCGAGCTGGCGCCGCCCGGGCCCGGCGAGGTGCTGGTGCAGATCGGCGCCGCAGGCCTCTGTCATTCCGACCTGTCGGTGATCAACGGCGATCGCCCCCGGCCCGTGCCGATGGTGCTGGGGCACGAGGCGTCGGGCGTGGTGGAGCAGTGCGGGGCCGGAGTCGACGACCTGGTGCCGGGCGATCACGTGATCATGGTGTTCGTGCCGTCCTGCGGGCACTGCACCTGCTGCAGCGAGGGCCGACCGGCCCTGTGCGAGCCGGGCAACGCGATGAATGGCCAGGGCAGCCTCCTGTCGGGCGAGCGACGCTTGTCCCTGGGTGGCCAGCCGGTACACCACCATATTGGCGTGTCGGCCTTTGCCGAGCATGCAGTCGTATCGCGCCGCTCGCTGGTGAAGATCGACCGCGAACTGCCCCTGGAGATCGCTGCCCTGTTCGGCTGTGCTGTGCTGACCGGCGTGGGGGCCGTGGCCAATACCGCGCGGATCCGGGCGGGCGAGACGGTGGCGGTGGTGGGCCTCGGCGGCGTCGGGCTCAGCGCCGTGCTGGGTGCCGTGGCCGCCGGTGCGGCGCAGGTGATCGCGGTCGACCTCGCCCAGGACAAGCTGGCACTCGCCCGCGACCTCGGTGCCACCGAAACCTTCGACGCCGGCGATCCCAGTGTCGTCGAGGCGGTGCGGGCTGCCAGCGGCGGCGGCGTCGACCACGCGCTCGAGATGGCGGGCTCGGCCAGGGCCCTGGAACTGGCCTTCGATCTCACGCGCCGCGGCGGCGTCACCACCACGGCCGGCCTTGCCAATCCGGCCGCCCGCTTCCCGCTCAACCCCGTGCGCCTGGTCGCCGAGGAGCGCACGCTGCGCGGCAGCTATGTCGGCAGCTGCATCCCCAGCCGCGACATCCCGCGGTTCGTGGCGCTCTACCGGGCCGGCCGGCTGCCGGTCGACCGCCTGCTGACCAGCCGGGGCAGCCTCGCCGACATCAACGAAGGTTTCGACCTGCTGGCTTCGGGCCGGACCATCCGCCACGTCATCACGCCCTGACCTTTGCGTCATGACCAGTCGATGCGCGCGCCCGAGCTGTCGAACACATGGCTCCGGCGCGGCTGCGGGCGAAGCTGCACGCTGTCGCCGGGACGGAGGTCGGACTTGTCCCGCAGCTCGACGGTCAGGAGGTCGGGAAGGCCGTCGATGCGCAGGTGGACCAAGCTGACATTGCCCAGCTGCTCGACCAGCACGACCTCCGCCGGCACCGTGCCGGCCACAGGCGCTGCGTAAATCTCGAACCCGTCCGGCCGCACACCCAGCGTCGCCGACCGCTTTGGCGGTGCCAGGAGTTCCAGCCAGGACGCCACCTGACCACCAGTGCCATCCAGCGGCACAAAATTCATGCGCGGCTGCCCAAGGAAGCCTGCGACGAAGCGGTTGGCGGGGCGCTCGTAGAGCTCCAGCGGCGCCCCCTGCTGCTCAATCCGGCCGCCGTTGAGTACCACGATCCGCTCGGCCAGCGTCATCGCCTCGACCTGGTCGTGGGTGACGTAGATCATGGTGGTGTCGAGCTGGCGGTGCAGCCGGGCGATCTCGACCCGCATCTGCGCGCGCAGCCCGGCATCGAGGTTGGAGAGCGGCTCGTCGAACAGGAACACGTCCGGCTCGCGGGTGATCGCCCGTCCGATCGCGACCCGTTGGCGCTGCCCGCCCGAGAGTTCCTTCGGCCGCCGGTCGAGCAGGCCCTCCAGCTGGAGCGTCGCGGCCGCCGCCCGCACCCGCCGCTCGATCTCCGCCCGGTCCGTGCCGAGCATGCGCAGGGCGAAGCCCATGTTCTCCCGCACGGTCATGTGCGGGTAGAGCGCATAGGACTGGAACACCATGGCGATGCCGCGGTCGGCCGCCGCCACCTGGTTGGCCGGACGCCCGCTGATCAGGAGCTCGCCGGAAGTGATCGACTCCAGCCCGGCGATCATGCGCAGCAGCGTGGACTTGCCGCAGCCGGACGGACCCACGAACACGACCAGCTCGCGGTCCCGGATCGACAGGTCGACGCCCTCCACCGCGGTGAAGGCGCCAAAGCGCTTGGTGACGTTCCTGAGCTCGACCGATGCCACCGCTATGTCATCCCTTGACCGAGCCGCTGAGCAGCCCTTCGACCACGAACCGCCAGACCAGCACCACCAGCACCAACGTGGGCACGATCGCGATGAAGATGGCGGTGTTGAGCAGGCTCCACGACACGTCGGTGTTGCGCGCGAGCGCCGCCATCACCACCGAGACCGGCCGCGCCCCCGCATCGCCCGAGAGCACCATCGCGAACATGTACTCGGAATAGGAGAGCATGAAGGCGAACAGGCCGGTGGCGCCGATCGATGGCAGCGCCAGCGGCAGGGCGATCCGCCAGAAAACCTGGAAACGGCTGCAATGGTCCAGCGTGGCGGCCTCGAACAATTCGGCCGGCATCTTGCGGAAGAACACCGACAGGATCAGCACGGTGAACGGCAGGGCCCTGGCCGTATGCACCAGGATGATGCCGGTGCGGGTGCCGAGCAGGCCCATGGACTGGAGCATGATGTAAATCGGCGTGACCAGCGCCACGGCCGGCACGAGCGGGCTCAGGATCAGGAACAGAAAGGACAGCTTCTTGCCCGGGAACAGGTAGCGGGCGAACAGGAAGGCGGCGGGTGCCCCCAGCAGGATGTTCAAGACCATCGCGGAAAGCGCGATGATGCCGCTGTTGACCAGGCTCGCCGGCACCTGCCGGGCGGCATCCGAGATCATCGCCCGATTGGCGTTCTCCGCCTGGTAGGCGCGCGGCAGCTCGCCGGTGAACACGTAGCGGTAGCCGTCGAAGTTCAGCCCCTCGGCGAACAGGCTGCTGCCCTGGTCGAGCAGCACCCGGTCCGGGATCAGGCTGCCGAGCAGGGACAGAAGGACCGGGCCGCCGGTGAACAGCAGGATCAGGGCCGCGAACAGCCCGGTGGTCCAGGGGTTCGCCCGGCCCGCCACCGTCACTCGCTCCCGAACAGGTCGGACGGGAGCGCCCGGGTGATCGCCAGGATCAGCACGGCCGAGATCAGCACCACGATGAAGGCCACCGCGGAGCCTGCACCGAAATCATACATGGAGAAGCTTTCCCGCCAGATCTGGAAGGACAGCAGCGTCGTGGCCGTGCCGGGCCCGCCGCCGGTCATGGCATAGACCAGGTCGTAGCTCGTGAAGGCAGTGAGCGCGTTGTAGACGATCAGCACCACGATCATCGCCTTGATCTCGGGAAAGATCACATACCAGAAGCGCCGCCACGCGCTCTTGCAGTCGATGGCGGCCGCTTCCAGCGTTTCCGGGTTGATCGCAGCGAGGGCTGCCATCACCAACACCACGGTGAACGGGATCTGCGTCCAGACATGGGCCACCACCACCGAGACGAAGGCCAGGCGCGGCGAGGTCAGCCAGCCGATCGAGCCCTCGATCAGATGGAGGTCGCGCAGGAGCCCGTTCAGCACGCCGAAGCTCGGGTGGAACACCCAGATCCACAGGACCGCGCTGATGGCACCCGGCAGCACCCAGGGCAGCAGCACGATCGAGCGCACCACCTGCACACCGAAGAAGCGGCGGCGCAGGAACAGCGCGATCAGCGTGCCCAGCACCACCACCAGGGGCGCTGCCGCCGCCGTGAAGGCCAGCGAGTTGGTCAGCGCATCCTGGAAGTAGTTGCTCTGGATGACCCGCAGGTAGTTGTCGAGGCCGACGAACGGCTCGCCCGGGAACAGCAGCATCACCGAATGCAGGCTGGTCCACAGCGCATAGGCCACCGGGTAGAGCGTCATCAGCGCCACCGGCAGCAGGGCCGGGAGCAGCCAGAGTGCCGGATAGCGGCGGATCTCCCACATGGGGACGGCCGGCGGGTCAGCGGCTGGCGAACTGCTCCTTGAGCTGGTTCCAGCGCTCCGCCCCATCCTTCATGGTCTGCTCGACGCTGGCCTCGCCGACCATCGCCTTGGCGAGCAGCGGCCGGAAATAGGCCGACCAGACCGAGCTGAACTCGGTATAGGTGCCGGCCCGCGCCCGCTCCGCCTGGGCACCCAGTTCCTTCACATCGGCCCACTTGCCCCAGGCCTCGATCACGTCCTGGTCCTGGAACAGGGGCAGCTGGCCGAAGCCCAGGCCCTTTTCCACTGCCCAGCGCTTGGCGACCGTGTAGGGCTTGCCGGCCATGAAGTTGACGAGCTTCCAGGCCGCAGCGGCCCGCTCCGGGTCGTCCGCCGCCTGCCTGGTGATCACGTAGGACTTGGCGAAGCCCAGCGTGGAGTGGGTCTCGCCCGGCATCGGCGCCAGGGCGAATTCGCCGGCGCGCGGCTGGTCGGCCACGTTGTTCAGTGCCGCCAGCACGTAGGTATAGACGATCGTGAAGGCATGCTGCCCGGTGTTCATCGCCGGGATGATCTTGGATTCGTGGGTCTCGGCCTGCACCAGTCCCTTGGACCAGGCATCCGCCAGCCAGGCGAGCTGCTGGTAGGCACCGTTGTTCGGGTCGGCGAACAGCGGGTTCAGCTCCGCGTCGAACAGCTCCGCACCCCGGCCATAGGCCTGCGCCACGAAGGCGTCGTAGAAGTTCGGCAACTCCTGATTGTACTCGTAGACGATCGGCTTATCCATGCCGCCCGCCTTCAGCTTCTCGGCCGCGGCCGTGACCTCCTCCCAGGTGGTCGGCACCGCAATGCCGGCATCGGCCAGGATCTTCTTGTTGTAGATGAACGAGATCGTGTCGGCGTAGTAGGGCAGGCCGTAGATCTTGCCGTCATAGGTGACGTCGGTGCGGGCAAAGCCGGCGATGTCGTTCGCCAGCGCCTCGATCTCCTCCTTGGGCGCCACGTCTTCCAAGGGTGCAATGAAGCCGGCGGAGCCCCAGGCCGGCAACCAATCCTGACCGCCATAGACCACGTCGGTCGGCGTGTTGCCGCGGATGCGCAGGATCAGGCTGTCTTGATAGTCCGGCCAGGTATAGTCGGTCAGGTTGACCTTGATGCCGGGATTGGCCGCCTCGAACTGCCGGATATTGTCCTGGATGGTTTCCAGAGAATAATTCCAGACCACGAACTCCAACGTGATGTCCTGGGCGTGGCCTGGCTGGGCCATGAAGCTGCCGGCGAGCAGCGTGGCGGCGGCGAGCACTGTCCTGCGCTTCATCGTTCTTACCTCCCGGCCAGCACCCTGTCCCGGCGCCGGCGACCAATTGGTCGTTGACATCGGAGCTACCCGACGAAACCCTACCGACCAATCCGGACCAGTGACAACCAGATTTGTCATGCCGCGTAGGCCAGGCGGTGCGGGGAGCGATGCCTGCATCCGGGCAGGAGGCGAGATGCGCTTGGAGGAACTGACCGCACCCGACGTGGCGGCGCTCGACCGCGACGCGACCGTGCTGGTCCTGCCGCTGGGCTCGGTCGAGCAGCACGGCCGGCACATGCCGCTCGGCACCGACACGATCCTGGCGCACCGCTTGGCGCTGGCCGCCGCGGAGCGTTCGGCCGGGTCGGTCGTGGTGCTGCCGCCGCCCTGGTACGGCTTCTCCGCCCACCACATGGGATTTGCCGGCAGCATCACCCTGCGCGCCGAGACGCTGATGGCGCTGGTCGAGGACGTGGTGGGCTCGATGGTGGCGCACGGCTTCCGGCGGGTGCTGATCGTCAACGGCCATGGCGGCAATGGCGGCGTGATCGACGTGCTGGCGGCCACGCTCGGCCACCGGCACCATGGCCGGGCGCGGATCGCGGCACTCACCTACTTCCAGCTCGCCCGCGACACGATCGCCCGCCTGCGTCGCTCCAAGCCGGGCGGGATGGGCCATGCCTGCGAGTTCGAGACCGCGATGATGCTGCACCTGCGCCCGGAGCTGGTGCGGATGGACGAGGCGTCCACCACCTATCCGGACCCGGGCTCACGCTACCTCACGACCGATCTGTTGGGCGGCTCGCCAGTGCGCACCTATCACGACTTCGCCGACCTCTCGCCCACCGGCACGCTGGGCGACCCGGCGCTGGCCACAGCTGAGGCGGGCAGCGCCTTCTTCGACGCTTCCGCCGGGGAGCTCGCCGCCTTCATCGACGACTTCCGGGGCTGGGCCATGCCGGAGGGAGGGCGATGAGCGCCATTCTCAGGGTCGGCGTGATCGGCCTGGGCTTCTTCGGCGCGCGCCATGCCGCCATCCACGCAGCACACCCGTCGGCCAGGCTGGTCGGCATCTGCGACCGCGACCCAGAGGCCCTGCGCGCGGTGGGGTCGCGGACCGGGGCGCGCTGCTTTGCCGATTTCCACGAGCTGCTGGCGCTGCCCGACCTGGATGCGGTCAGCATCTGCCTGCCCGACCGGCAGCACGAGGCGGCCGCGGTCGCCGCCGCCAGGGCTGGCAAGGCGATCCTCCTGGAGAAGCCGCTGGCCCATGACACGGCGGCGGCCAAGCGGATCGTGGCAGCGGTGGAAGCGGCCGGGGTACGCCTGATGGTCGGGCACATCCTGCGCTTCGACCCGCGCTACGTGCAGCTCTTCCACGCCTCAGCACCCGAGCGGCTGGGCACGCCGATCCATCTGCGCGCCAAGCGCAACAGCACCCGCGCCACCGCGAGGCGCCTGGGCGCCGCCAGCTCGATCCTGTTCTACATGGGCGTGCACGACGTGGACGCGATGCAGTGGCTGGCACGCTCCAGGATCACCCGCGTCTATGCACAGAAGTGCCAGACGCTGGGCACCGGCAACGAGGACGTGCTCTATGCCGTGGTCAACTTCGAGAACGGGGCCATCGGCAGCATCGACTATAGCTGGGCCTGGCCGGACGGCCTGATGAACGGCTTCCGCTCGGCCATGGAGGTCGTGGGCACCAGGTCCGCGGCCTATGTCGATACGAGCGACCAGGGCTTCTACGTGGTGGGGCAGGATGGGACCAGCGGCGGCGACACCCATCTCTGGCCCGAGATCAACGGCCGCATCGTCGGCGATCTCGCCGACGAGCTCGACCATTTCATCCAGGCGACGCTCTCCGGCCGTCCCTATCTGCAGCATCACCAGGAGGCGCTGGACGCCGTTCCGGTGCTGGACGCGCTGGCCGAATCCGCCAGGAGCGGCCAGCCGGTCGACGTGATCCGCTGAACGGCCCCCGGACCTTGCCCGCCCAGCCACTCCAGGAGCCTGCCGCCATGGCCGCGGACGTCGCCATGCCGGCCCCGGCGAAGGTCCCGCCGCACGAGCGGCCGACACCGGCCCTGATCTACCGGGCGCTGCTGCGCGGCATCCGTGACGGCTCGCTGCCGCCCGGCGCCCGCCTGCCCAACGAGCGCGACCTGGCGCACCGGTTCGGCACCGGCCGCACCGCCGTGCGGGCAGCCCTCGCCATGATGGAGCGGCAGGGCCTGGTGCTGCGCCGGGTCGGCAGCGGCACCTTCCTGGCGGACGACGCGGACCGCGTCTTCGTCCGCATGGACCAGACCGATGCGCCGGAGCACCAGGACGTTCCGAGCCTGGCGGAGATCGCAGAAGGGCGGCTCCTGTTCGAACCGGCCATGATGCATCTGGTGGTGGGCCGGGCCGAGGAAGGCGAGCTCCAGGCGATGCGCCAAAGCCTCCAGCGCATCCAGGCGGCAGCGAGCTGGCTGGACTTCAAGGAGAGCATCTACGCCCTGCACCGGCAGATCTTCGCCAGCACCAAGAACCGCTTCCTGGTGCAGGTGATGGACAGCATCCTGGCGGACCGGCGCGAGGTCGATTTCGACGGGCAGGATGTCGGCCGGCAGCCGCCGGCCCCGGTGCGCGAGCAGACCTACGGCGAGCTGAAGGCGATCGTCGATGCGATCGCGGAGCGCAATGCGTCACGCGCCGAGCGCCTGGTCGCCGATCACCTGACCCGGATGCTGGCGACGATCAACATCTGGCGGTGAGGCCTAGCCCGTTTCCAGCAGGAACAGGGCGGTCTGTTCGTCGGTCACCAGCACGTTGAGGTAGCCGGCACGCAATGCCGCCAGCGTCACCGCATGCTTGGCCCGGCCGGTACCGACTCCGATCGAGAAGGCGCGCTCGCGGCAAGATGCGAGGTCAGCGCCGATCGTCCGTGCATCCAGGTCGGAGTCGACGATCCGGCCTTCGCTGTCGATGTAGCGGCTCAGGATGTCGCCGACCGCCCCCCTGGCCTTCAGGCGCTGCACCTCTGCCTCGCCGACGAAGCCCGACTGCACCAACACCGAATCGGTCGAGATGGCACCAAGGCCGAAGCAGATCACCTCGGCCTTGCGGCCGACCTCCAGGACGCCGGCGATGGTCGGGTCCTGCTCCAGCGCCACCCGGGTCGCGGCCTTGCCCAGGATCGCCGGGACCGGCAGCAGGATGGCGTGGCCGTTGGCGGCACGGGCGAACTGTTCGGCCACATTGTTGGTGCGCAGGGGCGAATCGCGCAGGTACATGGCGCCGTTCAGCATCACCACCTCCACCCCCTTGTTCCAAAAAGGAGGTAGGCGGCGGGCGACGGCGCTCATGGTCCGGCCCCAGGACACGCCGACCAGCTTGTAGCGGTCGAGCCCGGCCAGCAGGCGACCGGCGGCCTGGGCCACCGTATCCAGCATCAGGTCGTCGCTGGCATCCGGATCCTGCGGCACGACCACCGCATCCTTCAGGACGAAGTGGCGCTGCAGGCGGCTCTCCAGCTCGGGCAGGCGCGGGGTGTGCGGCACGATCTCGATGCGGACGACGCCGCTCTCGCGCGCATCCGCCAGGAGCCGGCTCGCCTGCCAACGGGTCAGGCCCAGTTCGGCGGCGATCTCGCCCATGGTCATGTCCAGGTGGTAGTAGCGCTTGGCCACCTGGATCATGAGTTGAAGACGCTCATCCGCCGACAGGTCGCGCAGATGGACGTCGCGCTGGCCGGCCTCGGCCATCAGCCGGACCGCTGGCGCTGCCGGGCCGCCAGACGCCGTGACAACGGGGCCAGCAGCCGGGTCGCCTCCAGATAGTCCTCCAGCAGCTCCGCATAGCGGGCATGGGCGCCGGGCTCGGGCTCGATCGTGGCGGTAGGCGGTGCCACGGCGTCGGCGGCAGCGAACAGGTCCGGCAAGAGGCCGGCGCCGGTGGCGGCACAGGCAGCGGCACCCAGGATCGAGAGGTTGGCGTCGGTGGCGAGCTGTACCGGCATGCCGATCGCATCGACGGTCGCCTGCAGCCAGAGCCGGTTCTTGGCGAAGCCGCCGGCACTGACCACCCGGCGGCAGGAGATGCCCAGCTCGTTCATCCGGCGCAGCACATTGGCCGAGCCCAGTGCCACGCCTTCCACCGCCGAACGGTAGAGGGCCGCTCGGTCGTGGCCGAGCGAGAGGCCCAGCACGGTGCCGCGTAGATGCGGATCGCGATAGGGCGTCCGGTTGCCCATGAAATAGTCGAGGGTCAAAAGGCCGGTGCTGCCGACCTCCATGGCGGCGGCTTCCCGCACCAGTTCCTTGAGGCCGGCATCGTCCAGGCGGAACATGTCCTTCGCGAACCAGGACAGCACCGAGCCGGCCGAGACCTGGCCGGCCTCGACCAGCCAGTGGTCGTCGACCAGCGCATGGGGATAGGGACCCCAGAAGCCGGACACGTCCTGCTCTTGGCCAAGCTGGAAGAGCTGCACCACCGACGTGCCGCCGATCATCAGCATCTCGCCGGGTGCGATGGTGTTCGCACCGACCATGCCGACATGCGCATCGATCCCGCCCTGGGCGAGGACCGGCCGGTTGCTCAGGCCCAGATGCGCCATGGCGGTGGCACTGATGGGTCCTACCGTCCCGCCCACCGGCACGATCTCCGCCGGGAGCTTCTCCGGCAGCCCGGGAATGCCCAGGGCTGCATAGAGGTCGGAATGGAAGCGGCGCTGGACTGAATCGTAGTTCCACTTGCAGGTGGCGTTCATGCGCGAGCCGACCCAGCGGCCCGACAGCATGAAGTTCACCCAGTCCAGGCACTCGCAGACGATCTCCGCCTGCCGGTAGGTGTCCGGCTCGTGCTCGTTCAGCCACATGGCCTTGGGCACCAGCCATTCGGCGGCATCGCTGCCACCGGCATAGGCCAGGACCGGATGATCCAGCTCTGCAGTGCGGTCGGCCTGCTCGGCGGCGCGGCAGTCCATCCAGAGCAGGGCCGGGCGCAGCGGCGTACCGTCCTTGCGGCAGGCGACCACGGTGGAGGCGGTGGTGGCAACGCAGATCCCGGCGACCTCTGGCTGGCCAAGCTCGCGCAGGAGGCCACGTGTCGCCGCCCCCGCCGCCTCCCACCATTCGGCCGGCGACTGCTCGGCCCAGCCGGCATGCGGGTAGGTAGTGGCATACGGCGCCTCGCGCTCGGCCCGCATCCGACGCTCATCCAGGTCGAACAGTCCGACCCGCACGCCGCCCGTGCCGAAGTCCAGGCCCAGCAGCAACGCCATCCGCCTCGCCCCCTCGCGGCCCCGCTTACGGCCGGAACATGATCTTGGAGAAGAACTCGCCGCCGGCCTTGATCTTGCCGAACATGCCGGGCAGCTCGTCCAGCTTCAGCTCATGGGTGATCATGAACTCCCAACGCAGCGCACCGGAGGCCAGATAGTCGAGGGTGACCGTCCATTGCGGGCCGGGATAAGGCGCTCCGAACGAATTCCAGGCCCCATGCAGGCTCACCTCCTGGCGCAGGAAGTGCTGGAAGGTCTTGTTGTCGAGGGTGACGTCGCCCACCGGGATGCCGATGAACACGACATGGCCGCCCGGTGCTGCCAAGTTCGCCGCGAAGTTGATCGAGGACGGATGGCCCGCCGCCTCGACGATCAGGTCGCACTTCAGGTCCTGCGGCACGCCGTCGGTGACCAGGAAGGTGTGGGAAGCGCCGGCTTCGCGCGCCTGCTCCAGCTTCTGCTCGGACACGTCCACCGCGACGATGTCGCGGCAGCCCATCAGCTTCATCCACTGGATCGCGAACAGGCCGATCGGGCCGCAGCCGATCACGCCGCCGCGGTCGCCCAGCGTCGGCTTGGCCTTCCAGATGGCGTGGAGCGCGATCGAGGCGGGATCGGTCATCGCCACGGCGCGCGGGTCGGTGCCGGGCGGCGCCTTGAGGAGGTTGCCGGTGGGCGCGCAGACATATTCGGCATAGGCGCCGTCGCGGCGGCTGCCGAAATAGTCGTAGTTGCGGCAGCGCGAGAAATTGCCGGTGGCGCACTGGTCGCAGACCCGGCAGGGCAGCATCGGCGCCACGCCGACCAGGTCGCCCGGTGCGAAGCCTTCGGCACCTTCGCCCAGCTCCACCACCTCGCCGGAGAACTCGTGGCCGCACACGATCGGCATGCGGTGCGCACCCTTGATCAGCATGCGCGGGATGTCCGAGCCGCACACGCCCACCGCCGCGACCTTGAGCAGCACCTCGCCCTTGGCGGGCCTGGGCCTGGGCAGGTCCTCAAGGCGGATGTCGCCCGGCTGGTACATCACGGCAGCAAGCATGGTCGGTCTTCCGTCTGATCGTCTGGCCGAGGCGCGCGGCCAGAGCGCGCCTCGCTGTTCAGGATGTGCTGGGCGGTGTCCGCTCAGCGCTTGAGGGCGCCGGTGCCGAACTGCAGGAGCATGGCGACGACGATGATGCCGCCCATGTAGACCTGCTGGTGGTAGCCCGGCACGCCGGCCAGGTTCATGATGTTGGCGATGATGCCCATGATCAGCGCGCCAAGGAACGTGTTGATCACGCCGCCCCGGCCGCCCATCAGGCTGGCGCCGCCGATCACCACCGCCGCGATCACGTTCAGCTCGGCGCCCACGCCGACCTGGGCCGAGCCCACGCCGGTGCGGCTCGACGAGATGATGCCGGCCACCGCCGCGAGAACGCCCGAGAGCACATAGACTGTCAGGACGTAGCGGGGCACGGCGATGCCGGCCAGGCGCACCGCCTCCTCGTTCGAGCCGATCGCAGTGATGACCCGGCCAAAGCGGGTGAAGTTCAGGACGATGCCGCCCAGGATGAACACGAGGAACATCAGGAGCACGGGCTGCGGGATGCCCCAGAGGAAGCCCGAGCCGAACGAGGTGAAGGCCTGGCCGGCTTCGCCCAGCGGGATCGGGCGGCCTTCCGAGACGATCAGCGCCAGGCCGCGGGCGATCGCGAGCATCGCCAGGGACATGACGAAGGACGGCAGGCGCAGGTAGGCCACGAACAGGCCGGTGAACAGGCCGCAGGCCCCACCGGCCAGCAGCACCAGCAGGATCGTCGTCAGCGGGCCGTAGCCCGACATCGCGATGAAGTAGCCGGTCAGCACGCTGCCGAGCGCCTGGATCGAGCCCACCGACAGATCGATGCCGCGCGTGAGGATCACGAACAGCATGCCCACCGCCATGATGCCGGCACCCGTGGCGACCTGGCGCAGGACGTTCAGGATGTTGGGCCGGGACAGGAATGCGTCCGACCAGAACGAGGCGACGATCACCAGGGCGATGAAGATCGCGAGCGTGCCGAACCGCTGCAGGAGCTGGCCATAGCTGGTCGCGCCCTTGCGCTCGGCTGGCGCCTCGACTGCAGAGATCATGCCGCTTCACCCATTGCATCGGCGGTCGCCCGCCCGGTCATCGAGAGTGCGAGGAGCCGTTCCTCGCTGTAGTCGGCGGGCAGGAGCTCGCCCTTCAGCTCGCCCTGGCCCATCACCAGGATCCGGTCGCACAGGCCGAACAGCTCCTGGTGCTCGGACGAGATGACCAGGACCGCCTTGCCTTCCTCGGCCAGCTTGTTGATCAGCGCGTAGATCTCGGTCTTGGCGCCGACGTCCACGCCGCGGGTCGGTTCGTCCAGGAGGATCAGGTCGCCGCCGGCGTGAAACCACTTGGCGAGCACGACCTTCTGCTGGTTGCCGCCGGACAGGCTCGAGACCGGCGCGTCGATGCTCGACGCCTTCAGGCGCAGGCTCTGGCCGAGATCGGTGACGAGCTTGCGCTCCAGGCCCTGGCGCAGGAAGCCCAGCGCGTTCACCACGGCCGAGAGCCTGGCCATGGTCGCGTTCACCCGGATCGGCTTGTCCAGGATCACGCCATGGAGCTTGCGGTCCTCCGGGACCAGGCCGATCCCGGCCTTCACCGCATCCACCGGGCTGCGCAGATGGACGGCCTGCCCGTTGATCTGGATGGCGCCGCTGTCCAGCCGGTCGGCGCCGAAGATCGCGCGGGCGACCTCGGTACGGCCGGAGCCCACCAGCCCGCCCAGGCCCACGATCTCGCCGGCCCGCACGGACAAGCTGACATCGCGCACCATCCGGCCGGCATTGATCCGGTCCAGGCGCAGCACCTCCTTGCCGAACCGGCGCTCGCCCCGGTCGGGGAACATGGCGGCCAGGGAGCGGCCGACCATCATGCGGATCAGCTCGTCGATCGTGATGTCGCCGTTGTTCACGGTGCCGACGTTCTGGCCGTCCTTCATCACCGTCATCCGGTCGGAGATCTTGAAGATCTCCTCCAGGCGGTGGGAGATGTAGACGATGCCGACGCCTTGGCCGCGCAGGTCGGCGATGATCCGGTGCAGGCGGTCGGCGTCCTGGGCGGACAGCACGGCACTGGGCTCGTCGAACACGATGATCTTCACGTCGCGCGAGAGCGCCTTGGCGATCTCGACCACCTGCTGGTGGGCGACGGTCAGGTTGCCGACGATGGCGCCCGGATCGATCTGGAAGCCCAGGCGCTCGATCAGCCGGCGGGCGCGGGCCTTGAGGGCGCCCCAGCCGATCACGCCCGGCAACTCGCCCAGGAAGATGTTCTCGGCGACCGACAGGTCCGGCGCCAGCGCCAACTCCTGGTGGACCACGGCGATGCCATGATCGCGGGCCGCATGCGGGTCCTTCAGGTGCACCGGCTTGCCCCCGATGCGGATCTCGCCGCTGGTCGGCGGGAACTCGCCGTTCAGGACGCGCATCAGCGTCGACTTGCCGGCCCCGTTCTCGCCGAGCAGGGCGTGGACCTCACCGGCGCGGATGTCGAAGTCGACGCCCCTCAGCGCATGGACGCCGCCGAACGACTTGGTGATGGCGTGGAGCCGGGCGAGCTCGGTCATGACAGCACCGCGTGCGTTGAGGAATGGCAGTGAAGAAGCCCTGCCGCCGGTTGCCCGGCGACAGGGCCGGGGCTCAGAACACCGCGTCTTCGCGATAGTACTGGTCCACGTTCTCCTGGGTGATCACGGCCGGCTCGGTGAGCTTCAGCTTCGGGAAGTCGGCCGGCAGGCTGCCGTCCAGGGCCTGCATGCCGATGTCGACCGCGGTGCGCGCGACCAGATCCGGATCGTTCAGGCCGGTGGCGCCGTACTTGCCTTCCTTGATCATGGCGAGCGCCTCCTTCTGGCCGTCGGCCGCAGCCAGGGCCAGCACGTCGGTGCTGCCGGACGCTTCCAGGGCCTTGAGCGCGCCCAGCACCATGGAGTCGTTCTCGCCGAGCACGACGTTGGCGTCCGGATGCGCGGTCAGCAGGTCCTCCATGGCGGCCAGGCCGCCCTCGTGGGACCAGCCGCCCCAGCCCTGGCCCACGACCTCGAAGCCGACCTTGCCCTCGTTGTTGAGCTGGCCCTCGACCAGGCCCTTGAACACGCCCAGCCGGCGGTCACGGCCGACCTCGTTGCCCTTGTCGCCGGAGAGCAGGATGATCTTCATCGGCTTGCCCTGCATCTCCTTGGCCAGCCACTGGCCCACCAGGAAGCCGTTCTGGTCGTTGGAGGAGCGCACCTGGGTGACGACGTTGGCGCGGGTGTTGATGCTGGAATCCATCACCACGACCTTGACGCCCTGCGCGGTCGCGGCGTCGGCGGCGGCGACCAGGCCCTCGGGGTCACGAGGGTTCAGGATCAGCAGGTTGACCCCGCGGGCCACCATGTCCTCGACGTCGGAGATCTGCTTGCCCATGTCGTTCTGCCCGTCCGAGGTATAGACGGTGCAGCCGGCCTTCTTGGCCTGGTCCTCGGCCGCGGCGACCTGCGCGGCGAAATAGGGGGCGCCCAGCGTATACATGGCGACGCCGACCACGCAGTCGGCGGCCTTGGCGGCCTGGCTGCCCAGCACGAGCGCAGCGACGGCACAGCCCAACAGCAGATGCTTCAACTTCGTTCCTCCCATCCCCGGCGGCAGCGGGCTCCCATCGGGTCCCGGCGCGGCCGCGAGCAATGATACGTCCGACCTATCGGGTCAAGCAGATTTGCCCGTATTTGAACTAGCATCACATTTGTAGAAAATCACCTGCAACGATCCTGCCGGAGGGCTGTGGCGTGCCTCCTCAGTAGGACGAGCCGCCGGCGCCGGATTCGCCCTGCACGATCGCGATGCCGGCGCTGGCGCCGATCCGCGTGGCGCCGGCCTCGATCATCGCCAGCGCATCGGCGCGGCTGCGGATGCCGCCGGACGCCTTCACGCCCATCTCGGGGCCGACCGTGGCACGCATCAGCCGGATGTCCTCGACGGTGGCACCGCCCTTGCTGAACCCGGTCGACGTCTTCACGAAGTCCGCGCCGGCCGCCTTGGCGGCCAGGCAGGCTGCTCGCTTCTCCGCGTCGGTCAGCAGGCAGGTCTCGATGATGACCTTGAGCACGGCGCCCTGGCAGGCCATGCGCACCGCGGCGATGTCGGCCTGCACGGCATCCGTGCGCCCGTCCTTCAGCGCGCCGATGTCGATCACCATGTCGATCTCGCCGGCACCGGCGGCGATTGCCGCGGCGGCCTCCGCCGCCTTGATCGCAGGCAGGGTGGCGCCCAGCGGGAAGCCGACCACGGCGCAGGCCAGGACATCGCTGCCCTCCAGGGCCTTTGCCACCTGGGCGACATGGACCGCGTTCACGCAGACCGACTTGAAGCCGTGCTCCCTGGCCTCCGCGCACAGCCGCGCCACCTCGGCGCGGGTGGCATCGGGCTTCAGGATCGTATGGTCGATGAAGGCGGCCAGGTTGGCGGGCTCGGCGGGCATCTCGCGCTCCCTTGCGGATGGTGGCGATGCAAGCAGGCGCCGAGGTGCCAGAAGAAAAATTTCATTGCAACTGCCATGCATAGAAACTTACTTCCAAGGCCGGTCCCGGTCCCGGCGGCAGGAGGCGATGACGGCAGCGGCGCAACTCGTGGAAAGGATCCAGGCGCGGAAGGGGGGCCTGAACCCGACGCTGCGGCGTCTGGCGGAGCTGGTGCTGGCCGAGCCCGACCGGGTGAAGGGCATGACCATCGCCGGGCTGGCGGAAGCCGCCGAGGTTTCCCAGGCGACGGTCAGCCGCTTCGTCCGCGCCATGGGTGCTAGCAGCTACCAGCAGTTCCGCATCATGCTCGCCGAGGGCCAGGCGGTGCGCGCCGAGCCGCGCGCGCCGGAAGTCTACGAGGGCATCGGGCTCGACGACGATCCGGCCACCATGATCGCCAAGATCGCCCATCGCCAGGCCGCCGCCATCGAGGCGGCGCGCCGCCTGCTCGATCCCGGGCAGCTGGCCGAGGCCGCGCGGCTGATCGCGGCGCGCGACATGCTCGTCTTCGTGGCGGTGGGCTCCTCGGTGCTGGCGGCGGAGAACGGCGTCATGCGCTTCGTCCGGATCGGCAAGGCCTGCATCTTCGAGCGCGACCCCAACCTGCAGCTGTTCGCGATCGCGGGCCTGGCTGCGCGCGCGACGCTGGTCGCGATCAGTGATTCCGGGCGGACCCGGACCGTGCAGGCGGCCTTGCATGAGGCGCGGGCCGCCGGGATGCCGAGCGTCGTGATCACCTCCGCCCCGGGCGCGCCGGTGGGACGCGCCGCCGACGTCGTGCTCGCCACCCCGCCCGGCGGATCCGAGGGCGAGCAGGGGATCCACGAGTCCATGGTGGCGAAGACGGCCCAGCTCATGGTGGTCGACAGCCTCTACGCGCTGGTCGCCGTCCAGGAGCCGGCCACCGCCCTGCCGCACCTGGCCGCCACCGACCGCATCATCGCCAAGAGCCGGAGCCGATGACCAAGCCCGACCTGCCCGAGACCACCCGCTTCTGGCCGTTCAGCGGCGGCGACCTGCGCGACATCGGCAAGGAGGGCAGCTTCGTCGCGACCCCGCTCGACCCGCCGGCGGCCGGCGAGGTGATCGCCCGGGTGGATGCCGCCTGCGTCTGCTCCTCCGACATCAAGGTGATCCGGATGGGGGCCACCCACCCCCTGTTCGCCGAGCGCGACCTGGCGGCGGAACCGGCCGTGCTCGGCCACGAGATGGCGCTGACCGTGATAGCGGTGGGCAGCGACTGGCAGGGCCGCTACCGGGTCGGCGACCGGCTGGGCCTGCAGCCGGCGATCATGGTGGCAGGTAAGCGGCACACGATCGGCATGGACCTGCCCGGCGCCTTCGCCCAGCACATCCGCCTGGATGCCCGCACGCTGGCAGGGGCCGAGCCCTATGTCTTCCCGATCCCGGAAGGGGTGAGCGCGGCCACAGTCGCGATGCTCGAGCCTTATTCCTGCGTGGAGGCGGCCTACCGGCCGAACTGCCGCACCGCCCTGCAGCCCGGCGGCCGGCTCCTGCTGGTGACGGGCGAGGGCGGCCAGGCCATCGCGCTGGATGTCGCCATGCCGGCCGAGGCGGTCACGCTGGTGGCGCCGGACCCGGCGGCCGAGGCCTGGGCGGCGCCGGCCGGCCGGATCGCGCGCCACGACCGGCTGGACCGGTTCCTGGCGGAGCCGGATGCCGAGTATGACGACATCGTCCTGCGCGGCAAGCTGCGGCCGGACGAGATCGCGGCCCTGCTGGGCCGGCTCGCCCGGGGCGGCCTCCTGGTGCTGGCCGGTGCGCAGGAGCAGGCCGACGTCACGGTCGATGCGGCGCGGATCCACTACCATGCCCTGTCGCTGCTGGGGACGGAGGAACCGGCCCTGTCCGGGGCGTTCCGCCCGGAGCGCAACCGCTTCGAGCTGAAGCCGGGCGGGGTCATGCTGATCCTGGGCGCCGGCGGTGCCATGGGCCGGATCCACCTGCACCGGGCGCTGGAGATGGCGGATGGCCCCGCTACCATCCTGGCGACCTCGCGCAAGGCCGCGCGACGCGACGCGCTGGCGGCGGACTTCGGGGCGCTCGCCCGGCAGAACGGCAAGCGGCTGGTGATCCTGGACGATGCGGAGGTGCCGGGGACGGTGCGGGCGCTGGTGCCCGGCGGCTGCGACGACGTGGTGGTGGTGGCGCCGGAGGTCTCGCTGATCGAGCAGGGGGCCGGCTTCATGGCGCCGGACGGGATGCTCGTCCTGTTCTCGGGCATGCCGTTCGGCAAGCCCTGCCGGCTGCCGCTCTGGCAGATCGCCCGCCATGGCGCGCGCTTCACCGGCTCGTCGGGCTCGGCCGTGGCCGACCAACTGGCGGTGCTCGACCGGGTGCTGGCCGGAAAGCTCGATCTCGCCGGCAACCTCCAGGCGGTGGGTGGCCTCGCTGCCCTGCCGGATGCGCTGGAGGCGGTGGCCGAGGGCCGGCTGTCCGGCAAGATCGCGCTCTATCCGGGGCGGCTCGACCTGCCGCTCACCCCGCTGGGGGAGCTGCGCCCGGCAGGCGGCTGGGCGCTGGAGGACGAGGCCCGGCTGCTCGCCGGCTGATCCGGGCTGGACTTGCCGCCCGGGGACCCTAGGGTCCCGGGCCCAGGCGGCAGATCTCCTGCACGCCCAAGAGGGGATGCGCCCGCGCCGGATCAGGCTGGCGGCGCCATCCGGCAGGTCCACGGGAAGCGGAACGTGAGCAAGGAACGGATCGGATTCATCGGCGTCGGGCTGATGGGCCATGGCATGGCCAAGAACATCGTGGAGAAGGGCTGGCCGCTCACGGTCATGGGCCACCGCAACCGCGAGCCGGTCGAGGACCTGAAGGGTCGGGGCGCCAACGAGGCGCGGACGCCCAAGGAGCTGGCGGAGCAGTCCGACATCGTCCTGCTCTGCGTCACCGGCTCGACCCAGGTCCAGGCGGTGCTGACCGGGTCGGACGGGCTGGCCGCCGCGGGCAAGCCGCTCCTGGTGATCGACTGCTCGACCTCCGAGCCTTCGGTGACCACGAAGCTGGCCGAGGAGCTGGCGCCCAAGGGCATCACGCTGATCGACGCGCCGCTGGGGCGGACCCCGGTCGATGCCGAGGCCGGCCAGCTCGACGTGATGGTGGGCGGCCCGGACGAGGTGGTGGAGCGGGCCCGGCCGGTGCTGGAGGCGTTTTCCGGCCGGATCATCCGCACCGGCCCGGTCGGCACCGGCCATACCATGAAGCTTTTGAACAACTTCCTGTCGATGGGCTATGCCGCGCTCTATGCTGAGGCGCTGGCGCTCGGCGGCAAGGTCGGCCTGACGCCGCAGGTGTTCGACAGCGTGATCCAGGGCGGCCGGATGGATTGCGGCTTCTACCAGACCTTCCGGCGCTACATGATCGAGGGCGACCGCAACGCCCACAAGTTCACCCTGCGCAACGGGCTGAAGGACGTGTCCTACCTGGCCTCGCTCGCCAACTCGGTGGGCCTGGCCAACCCGGTGGGGGCGGCCGTGCGCAACAGCTACGCGCTGGCGGTCGGCACCGGGCATGGCGACGACTACGTGCCGATGCTGACCGACATCGTGGCCAAGCAGAACGGCATCGGCTGACGGTCAACGGGTCCGGGTCAGGCGATGTCGATCACCTCGACCCGGACCCGGCGCTCCTGGCCGTCGCGGATCACGGTGAGCTCGACCTCGCTGCCGATCCCGGCCCGGGTCAGGTGCTCGGCCAGCTCGGCGATCGTGTGCACTTCCCGGCCTTCGACATGGGTGATGACGTCGCCCAGGCGCTGGGTCCGGGGGTCGATGCCGACCAGGCCGGCGCGGTCGGCGGCACCGCCCGGCAGCACCTCGGCGATCACGATGCCCGGCACCTGCAGCCTGGCCGCCATCCGCTCGTCCAGCGTGGCGATGCCGATGCCGGGCCTGGGCGCATGGCCCTCGCGGATCAGCTGCGGGACAATCTCGTTCACCACGTCGACCGGCACGGCGAAGCCTACCCCGGCGAAGCTGCCGGTCTCCGAGTAGATCGCGGTGTTGACCCCGATCAGCCGGCCGGCCGTGTCCAGCAGCGGTCCGCCGGAATTGCCGGGATTGATCGCGGCGTCGGTCTGGATCACCCCGCGGATCTCCCGGCCGGACGCGGTCGGCAGGCGCCGGTCGAGCGCGCTGACGATGCCCGAGGACATGGAGCGGCTGAGCCCGAACGGGTTGCCGATCGCATAGACGGTCTGGCCGACGGTCAGGTCCGCCGAGGTGCCGAGCGGGATCGGCTCGATGGCGCCCAGCGAGATGCGCGGGCGCAGCACCGCCAGGTCATAGTCGGGTGCGGTGCCGATCACCGTGGCGGGCACCGGGCTGCCGGCGCCGAACTGCACCACCACGTCGCGCGAGCCGGCCACCACATGGTTGTTGGTGACGATGTGCCCGGCCTCGTCCCAGATCAGGCCGGAGCCGGTGCCGCCCCCGTCCAGGCCGCGGGTCGCGATCAGCGGCACAGCGCCGGAGCGGGATGCGAACACCTCGATGGCGTTCTGCTCGAATTCGGCAAGGGCACCCCGGGCCGTGATCGCCCGGGGCTCGTCGGCCGAGAACAGGACGGCGCGCAGGTACGGCTCGGCCGTCCAGAGGGTCGCGAGCGCCAGGAGCCAGAGGATCGCGATGCGGAGCAGGCGGACGGGCAAGCGGCGGTTCCTCCGGCAGGGGCAGGCCATCGTGTTGACGGCGGTGCCGGCCCGGGCGTCAAGCGCGGATGTCGAATGTTCCCGACGGAACGTGCGAGGCAGGCCGTTGGCCGGGCCGGCTCGGGTTCGTTTCGCAAAAAAAAAATGTCGGGTCGGGTCCGCGGAGCGTCCTGCGCCCAAGTCGGCCAGGATAGCAGATTCAGGCCGGTGGTCCCATGTCGCTGCCATCCGCGAAGCTGATGCTCTTGACGATGGCGAAGACCGGCCGGCCGACCTCGAGCGGCAGGGTGGCGATGGCGCGGCGGGTGACCTGGGCGATCAGCAGGTCGCCGGCACAGTCGAGCTGGACGTCCACCACCGGGCCGTCGGTGCGGCCGATCGCGGTGATCCGGCCCGGCAGGATGTTCTGGGCGCTCAGGCCGTCCGGCTGGCACACGGCGAGCGTCACGTCGCGGGCGCGGATGCGCAGGCGGACAGGTGTGCCGACCGGCCGGTCCAGCAGCGGCACGAGCAGGCGGCCGGCTGGTGCCTGGAGGACCGAGAGGGCGTAGGCCGGCTCGTGCCCGGCCAGCCGCGTGTCCAGCAGCGCCCCGGCCTCCGCGCGTTCCTGGCCCTGGAAGATGTCGAGGCTCGCCATCACCTGCCGCGCCGGCCCACTGCGCACGACCCGGCCATCCGCCAGCACCACGACGGTGGTGGCGAGCCGTGCCACCTCGGCCACCGCATGGCTGACATAGACGATCGGGATGCCGACCTCGTCGCGCAGCCGCTCGATGAAGGGCAGGATCTCGGCCTTGCGCGCCTCGTCCAGGGACGCCAGCGGCTCGTCCATCAGGAGGAGACGCGGGCTCGCCATCAGCGCCCGGCCGATCGCGACCCGCTGCCGCTCGCCGCCGGACAGGCCGGACGGGCGACGGTCCAGCAGGTGGCCGATGCCCAGGAGGTCGATCACCTGGTCCAGCTCCGCCACCGTTTCGCGATTCCTGGTGAACCAGGTCCCGTAGGCCAGGTTGTGCCGCACGGAGAGGTGCGGGAACAGCCGGGCATCCTGGAAGACATAGCCGATCCGGCGCCGGTGCGCCGGCAGGAAGATGTCGCGTGCGCTGTCGAGCAGGACCGTGTCGCCCAGGCGGATGACGCCCTCGCCCGGGCGGTTCAGGCCGGCAATCGCGTTGGCGAGCGTGGTCTTGCCCGAGCCGGAGCGGCCGAACAGGACGGTGAGCCCGCCCGTGCTCCTGAACCCAGCATCGAGCAGGAAGCCGCCCTGGCGGTGCCGGACCCGGACCTCCAGGCTCATGCGCCGATCCGGCGCTGGACCCGCCGGGCCAGCAGCTCCGAGCCGATCAGCGCCGCCATGGAGATCGCCACCGCCACCAGCACCAGACGCATGGCACCGGCCTCGCCGTCGGGGATCTGGGTGAGGGTGTAGATGGCGCTCGGCAGGGTCTGGGTCTCGCCCGGGATGTTCGACACGAAGGTGATGGTGGCGCCGAACTCGCCCAGTGCCTTGGCGAACGACAGGATCATGCCGGCGACGATGCCGGGCAGGATCAGGGGCAGGGTGACGGTCAGGAACACCCAGGCGGGATGGGCGCCCAGCGTGCCGGCCGCCTGCTCCAGCCGGCGGTCGACCGCCTCGATCGACAGGCGGATCGCCCGGACCATCAGGGGGAAGGCCATGATCGCGCAGGCCAGCACGGCACCGGTCCAGCGGAAGGCGAACACGATCCCGAACTGCTCGGCGAGGAAGCCGCCCACCGGGGCGCGGCGGCCGAAGGTGAGGAGGAGGAGGTAGCCGGTCACCACCGGGGGCAGGACCAGCGGCAGGTGGACCAGCGTGTCCAGGAGTGCCCGGCCGGGAAAGCGGCCGCGTGCCAGCAGCATGGCGACCAGCAGGCCGAACGGCAGGCTCCACAGCGTCGCGACGGTCGCGACGCGCAGGCTCAGGAGGACGGCGGTCCATTCCTGAGGCGTGAGCCAGGCGTCCATCGCCGGCGGGTCAGACTGCCGGCCCGGTCAGGAGGCGGGGCCGTCCAGCACGGTGAAGCCCGCCTTGCGGAAGGCGGCCGCCGCCTCGTCGCCCTGGAGGAAGGCCAGGAAGGCGGTGGCCTCGGGCTTGGCCGGATCGGCCTTCACCAGGGCGGCCGGGTAGATGATCGGCGGGTGGCTGGCCTTGGGGAAGGTGCCGACGACCTTTACCTCCGGGTCGCTCGCCGCGTCGCTACCATAGACGATGCCGAGCGGGGCCTCGCCCTGCGAGACCAGGGCCAGGGCAGCGCGGACATTGTCGGACTGGGCGAGCTTCTCCTCGACCGCGGGCCAGGCGCCGAGCTTCTCCAGCGCTGCCCTGGCATACCTGCCGGCAGGCACGGAATCGACCTGGCCCACGGCGAGCCGGCCGTCGCCCAGCAGGGCGCTGAAGTCGGTATCGGGGCCGATTCCGGTGGCCGCAGTGTCGGCATCGGCCGGTGCCACCAGCACCAGCGTGTTGCCCAGCAGGTCGATGCGGCTGGCCGGCTCGATCAGGTCGCGCTCGGCCAGATAGTCCATCCAGGGGATGTCCGCCGAGATGAACAGGTCGGCGGGGGCGCCCGCCTCGATCTGCTTGGCGAGCGCCGAACTCGCCGCATAGGAGGCGACCACCTCGATGCCGCCGTCCGCGCCGAACGCCATGATGGCCTCGTCCAGGCCGTTCTTCAGGCTGGCCGCGGCGAACACGGTGACCCTGTCCGCCGCGTGCGCCCCCAGCGGGAGCAGGAGGCCCAGGGCCAGGGCGGCACCGGCGAGATGGCGGCGAAGCATGGAGCCTCCGGGAGCGAGATTTCCAACAGGATATAACGCTCCCGGCGGTCCGCCAAGCGTGGCTGGTACCGGATCAGCGGGACCGGCAGGCCGCGCGCCCGCCGGGGCCACGTTCGGCCAGGGCGCGCTTCATGGCGCCGGCCGCCCGCTGGACCTGCTCCAGGCGGAAGAACCGGCTGCCGTCGAGCAGGCGGAAGGCCGGATCGGCGGCGACGAAGCGGAAGCCCTGGCCGGCTTCGAGCAGGAGGCCGATCGGCTGGTTGTCGACGATGACGGGGAGGGGACGTTCATCCCTGGGCATCGATCCCTCGGACCTGGTTCGTTCGGGCTGGCAGAGGAAGCCGATGGACGAGGTAGACATGAATGGTTCGCCTTTTGTGAAGGTGAACCACGACAGCGTCGTGGCGCTTAGCGTTTGGTTTCGCGGCGCAAGCTGAACCGTCAAATTCCCGCGGCCGGCGGATGGGCCGACGGCATAGATCTACATAACTCGGAGGGCTGGCGGCAATCGTCTCTGGCGCCGGATCGGATCAGTAATACTAAAGGCCGGATTCACGTTCCGGCCGGGAAAGCGCCGAGCGGAGGCAGGGAGCGATGGGACGGATCGACAGCCTGGCGGTCATGGCAGCGAGCTTGTGCCTGCCCGGCATTGTGCACGCGGCCAGCGACGAGGCGTGGTCAAGATTTCGCGACGACGTGGCCGCTGCCTGCCTTGCCGAGGCGGCACCGCTTCTCGAAGATGCCACGGCTACGGTCGATCCGTTCGGCAGCCCGTCCTTCGGGCTGGCGGTGGTGCGGGGCAGACAACGCGGCGGGGACGGCCGGGCGATGGCCGTCTGCGTCTATGACAAGCAGAGCAAGGCGGTGGAGGTCGGTGGTGCCATCCCGGAGGATGAAGATGCAGCGGTGGTGGGTCGCGGCCGGGACGGCCCTGGTGCTGGCGGGCTGCGCCGCCCAGCCGAAGAATGACCCGGAGATCCGCGACGTCAGTACGGTCCACTTCGCCTGCGACGACGGCACCACGCTCGGCGTCTGGTTCGAGCCGGACAGCGCCATCATCACCGAGACCGGCAGCGAGACCCTGATCCTGCCGCTGCAGCGCTCCGGCTCGGGCTTCTGGTATGCCGATCAGGCGGCCGAGTTCCGCGGCAAGGGCGACGATGCCACCTGGACCCGGGACGGCCGGGCCGCCACCCAGTGCCGGGTGAGCGACCCGAAGCCGGCGAGCTGACCGGCAGGCCCGCCCGTCACGGCGCGGGCCTTATCGGTTCAGGCGATGCGTTCCTTGGTGAACAGCCGGATCTCCGAGGCGCGCGGCCCCATCGGCCCCAGGGCAGGGGACGGCGTCACCTGGACCATGGTGCCGACCTCCAGCTTGTCGAAGCCGCCGTTGATGACGTCGGAGCGGGTGAAGTGCAGGTCGGGGCCGCCCCGCACTTCGACGAAGCCGTAATCGGCATCCTTGAACAGCCGCACGATCTGGCCGGTCTGCAGGTCGCTCCCGCCGGTCTGGCGGTTCACGTCGCGCTGGGTGTCGATGCTGTCCTCGATCTGGCGCTGCACCATGTCGAAGGCGCGGGTGACGATCTGGGTGTGGTCGTTCTTGGCCTCCCGCCGTTCGGTGCCGGCCTTGGCAACCACCAGGTTTCGGCCCGGAATCTCGACCTCCACAGCGATGCCGATCGGCGGCTTGCCGGTCTCGGCGCTGCGGTGAGGTACTTCCACCACGACACGGCAGCCGATCACGTTCGGGTGGAAGCGCTCCAATTTCGCGGCCCGCTCGCGGATGAGCGAATCCATGAATTCGGACCTCTCCAGGCCTTTGTAGGTGATCTGCAGCGGTCGTTCCATGAAAGGCTCCCTTTCTTTGGTGGTGGATCGTTGCCTCGATCCTCATCAGAAACGTCGGCCGGTGCCCGGCCGGTTCAAGGGGGCGGACTGCGACGGCCGGCCGCTGCTGGCAGAACCCGCACCAGCCAGGCGGGCAGACGGCCGTCCGTCCAGTCGCCGGTCCGGTAGCCGAGATAGCCGTCCGGCCGGACCAGCCAGGCCGCCCGGCCCGACCCGCCATAGCGGCGCTGGAACTCGCCGGCCGCATCCGTCAGCAGCGGAAGACCCGGGATCTCGTCCAGGACCTGGCCGGCCGGAGCCAGCGCGTAGCAGCGCAGGAGGTCGCCGTGGCGGGCGGCCAGCCCGGCCGCGAGATCCCTGGCCGCCTCGGCGTCGCCGGCATGGTCCAGCCGCAGCAGCAGGACGTGCCCGGCCCCGCGCAGCAGGTCGAACAGGCGCAGGGGATAGCCGATTTCGGCCTGTGCCAGGCCGTTCGCGTCCGGCGCCCGATCGCCCGCCTGGGGCCCGTCCGCCATGGCGGTGCCGGCCTCGTCGCTGACCCAGGCACTGTCCCGGTAGCTGATGGCGAGCTGGGCGCCCTGGAGCCTGCTCTCGCCGCCGCCACGGGCACCGGTGCGGAACGCCTCGGTCTCGGCGATGGTGCGCGCCAGCACGTCCTCGCCCACCGGCCGGCGCTCCGCCTCGTAGCTGTCCAGCAGTGCTGGCGGTGCGGCCCCCTGCATCACCAGGGCCAGCTTCCAGGCGAGGTTGTAGGCGTCCTGGATGCCGGTGTTCATGCCCTGGCCGCCGGTGGGCGGATGGATGTGCGCGGCATCGCCGGCGATGAACACCCGGCCCGACTGGTAGCGCTCGGCCAGGCGCATGCTGATGCGGTAGATCGACGACCAGCGCAGGTCGGACAGCACCAGGCCAGGCAGGACGGCATCGGCCTCGGCCTGCAGCCGCTCCAGCCCCGGGGCCGGCCGCTCGGACTGGATGCCGTGGGCTATCCCGTCGCCCGCCGGGGCCGGCGCCGGATCCTCCGGGGCGAACATGGACAGCCGGTAGCGCTGCGCTTCCGGAAGCGGGATCGCCACCAGGAAGCCGGTCATGCCCTCCTCGCCGAAGCTCACCGCACGCAGCGCCATGCCGCGCGGCAGATCGGTTTCTACATGGACGTCGCCCAGCATGAACTCGACCGGATAGGCCTCGCCCGGGAAGCCGATGCCCAGCGCCTTGCGCACGCTGCTGTGGGCACCATCGCAGCCGGCCACATAGGCGAAGCTGGCCGTCTCGCGCTGGCCATCCCGCTCCAGCGTGACCTGCACCGCGTCCTTGTCCTGCACCAATGCGGTCAACGCCGTGCCGCGCTCGATCCGGATGCCCAGCGTCGCCAAATGCCTGGTCAGGATGCGCTCGGTCACGTTCTGCGGCAGGCCCAGGTTCAGCCCGTAGGGGAGGTCCGGCAGGCCCTCCGTCACCTCCTGCACGACCTGGCCATTCACCACCGTCCGCAGGCTGCGCAGCCAGATGCCACCGTCGATCATCGGCCGGACGATGCCGAGATCGTCCCAGACCTCCAGCGTGCGCGGGGTCACGCCGATGGCGCGGCAATAGGGGCTGGGCGCGTCCAGCCGGTCGATGATCCGGCAGGCGATGCCCTGGCAGGCCAGTGCGATCGCCATGGTCAGCCCGACCGGCCCGGCACCCACCACAAGTATCTCAGCCATTGTCCGTCCACTCCCTGATCTGCGACATCTGGTCGGCAATGGAGCCATGATTTGCACGGCGCATCTGGAGAATAGCCAGCCGCGCGACATATCGGTCAACCGGGCAGACCGGTCGAACCGCCAGGAGGGAGCCATGAGCATAGGAACATCCAGGGAGCGCGGCCTCCTGTCCCAGAGCGAGCGGGAGCGGGTGCGCTTCAGCCATTATCCGGGGCTGGTCGGCGCGGAACGGGACGAGCTGGTCGAGCTCGCCCGCTGGCTGCGCGAGCAGCGCGGCCGGCTGCAGGGCCAGATCCGCCAGGGACGGCGCCTGCGCCGGGGCAAGGCGGAGCCGCGCAGCGCCAGGGAGGGCTCGGCCAGCGAGCAGCACCTGGCCGCCCGCAAGCAGGTGTTCGCCCAGGCGTTGCGGCGGGTGAACAGCCGGCTGGGCCAGCTCGCGGCGGAGCGGCGCCGGCAGCAGAATCTGGCGCGGCTGCAGGCGGCGCTGGAGCGCCGGCGCAAGGCACCGGTCCATCACCCGCAGCCCGGGCCGCACGCCGCCGCCGGGGCGGCGTCGGTCGAGAACCCCAAGGACACGGTGCAGGCCGATCCGCGCGAGATCGGTCGGGTGTCGCAGTTCGTGAAGGACGCGCAGGCCCGGCGGGACGATCGCGGCTGAAGCAGGCGGGCCTGGATCAGGCGGGATAACGCCGGTCGGGCGGCGGGACCCGCCCGACATTGCCCAGCTCGATCACGTAGCCGAAGTCCTTCTCGGTATCGAGATAGTAGTGCTCGTCCTGGTCGAACCGGCCGCTCTGGATCACGGGATAGCCCTTGGCCGTGTAATGGGCGACCGCCTTCTGGCAGTCGGCATGGTAGAGCTTCACATGGTGCAGGCCCTCGCCATGCTTTTCCATGTGCTCGTCATAGATGGAGTAGCCGCTGACCGGCTGGATCAGCTCGATCTGCACCGGGCCCTTCCAGGCGAGCGCCAGCAATGCCTTATGGGTCGCTGGCTTGCCCCGGTAGATGAAGTCGTCGACCTTGGTGGCGTCGAACTCGTAGACGTCCCAGGGGCCCAGGCCACAGACTTCCAAGTGGCGCTGCATCGCCGCCTCCAGGTCGCGCACGAGATAGGCCACCTGGATGATGCTGCCTTCGACGGTCATGTTCGTTCTCCTCCCTGGCGCCGATTGTGGGGCGCGGTCCGACTGTGCGCCGGGAAGGAAGGCGGCTCAACCCGAGGTAATCGGTCCGGAACGTATCCTGCCTGCCGCGGTTACCATCCCAGGCCAGCAAGGAGCAGGCAGCATGAGCAAGACACCGCCGATCCCCGAGCAGAACCGCGATCCGGGGATGACCTCGCACACGCCGAGCCAGCCCAAGGAGCATTCGCCGAAGGCGCCGACCCGGAACAACCTCAAGGAGCAGGGCCGGCAGGGCAACATCAACCAGAACACCCACCACCAGGGCTACCAGCAGGGGCGGTGAGGGCGGCCCACCACCTCGTCATGGCAGGGCTTGACCCTGCCATCCAGTCGTACGGCCAGTGCCTGGATGGCCGGCTCAAGGCCGGCCATGACGGATGGGGGTAAGGCTGATCGCCCTCAGAGCTTGTCCTTGCCCAGCATCATGTGGCAGCCCTTCTGCCCGTCCACCGTCTGGGTGACGCGCAGGTCGCCGGCCAGCGAGCAGAGCATGTAGGCCTGGTTGCGGTTGAGCGTGGTGCGCCGGCAGATGTGCTCGACCATCTGGCGCACCGCCTGGGCGGCGGCGTCGTCCAGGTCCTCGTGGAGGCCGATCGAGATCAGGTGGGTCTCGTTCTCGGCGAACGGGTAGGTGTAGCCCAGATCCTTGCGCACGGTGAGGCGGAACGTGCCGGTGAGCGCCGTCTCCAGCGCGGTGATGCAGACCTCGCCGTCGCCCTGCACGCCATGGCCATCGCCGGCGCTGAACAAAGCACCCTCGTTGAACACCGGCAGGTACAGGGTCGTGCCGGGCTTGAGTTCCTTGTTGTCCATGTTGCCGCCGAACACGCGCGGCGGCGGGGTCGGCTGGCGGCCCCAGGCCTTCGGCGGAGCCACGGCGAGCACGCCGAAGAACGGGTCGAGCGGCAGTTCCTTGCCCCAGGGCAGCTTCATCGTGCGCTGGTTGCGGTCGATGTCGGGGAAGATCGTCTCGTACTCGGTGAACTCGTCCGGCAGCGTGCCCAGCAGCGGCAGGATCGAGACGAAGCCCCAGTCATAGGGCAGCTCGTGCGAGAGGATGTCGATCTGCAGCACGTCGCCGGGCTCGGCGCCGCGCACATAGATCGGGCCGGTCACGAAATGCGGCCCGTCGCCCAGGGAGCGCTCGTGGGCGGCGAAATTGAGCTCGTCGACGCGCGAGCGGTCGGGCGGCATGCTGTCCAGCCCGCCTGCGGGCCAACTGGTCAGCGTCACCGTGTCCCCTGAATCCACCTCCAGGACCGGCGGCAGCGTTGCGTCGAAAAAGCCGTAGACCATGTTCTCCGGCGTCGGCTCGATGACGTGATGACGGCTCATGTCGACCTGGCTACCCCCTGCTCTCGTCCGGGGCAGCATATGGCCGGTGCTCGCGGTGGGGAACCGCCAAGTCGATGTTTTTCCTGATTATTCTTCAGGCATGGCGCTCAGGCCCCAGGCAGGACATGATGTGCCGGCGAGCAGAAGCGGAGGACGGTTGAACACGATCTATGTCGATGCCGATGCCTGTCCGGTGAAGGACGAGGTCTATCGGGTCGCGGACCGCTACCAGTGGCGGGTGGTGGTGGTCGCCAACATGTGGCTGCGCGTGCCCGAGCATCCGCGCATCAGCCGGGTGATCGTCACCGAGGGGCTGGACAAGGCCGACGACTGGATCGCGGAGCAGGCGGGCGAGGGCGACGTGGTGGTCACCGCCGACATCCCGCTGGCCGACCGCTGCGTGAAGAAGGGGGCGCGGGTGCTGGGGCCGAACGGCAAGGCGTTCACGCCGTCCTCGATCGGCGCCGATCTCGCGCTGCGCAACCTGATGACCACGCTGCGCGAGACCGGCGAGATCCGGAGCGGCGGGCGGCCGTTCGGCAAGGAGGACCGCTCGCGCTTCCTGGTGGCGCTGGACACGGCCGTGCAGGCGATCCGCCGCACCGGCCGCTAGAGCGCTCCGACGCTCAGACCAGCGTGGTCTGCACTTCGTGGTTGCCGCGGATCGCGTGCGAATAGGGGCAGACCACGTGGGCTGCCTTGATCAGCTCCTCGCCCTTGGCGCGGTCCACGCCCGGCAGGCTCACCTCCATGGAGATGGCGAGGCCGAAGCCGCCGCCATCCTCACGCGGGCCGATGCCGACCGTGGTGGTGACCTTCGCGTCCTCGCTGATCTTCACCTTCTGCTGGTTGGCCACGAACTTCAGGGCGCCGAGATAGCAGGCCGAGTAGCCGGCGGCGAACAGCTGCTCGGGATTGGTGCCGGGTCCGCCCCCGCCGCCCAGCTCCTTGGGCGTGTCGAGCTGGACGTCGACCTTGCCGTCCTCGCTGCGCGCATGGCCCTGGCGGCCACCGGTGGCGGATGCCTTGGTGGTGTAGAGAATGGGCATGTGAGTGTTCCCTCCTGCTGACCGGGCTCCCTGTTGCCCGGGGGCTTCCGGGTATAGAGGCGCAACGCCCCTTCCGGCCATCCCGTTTCTAGGACCGGCTCGCGACGGTCCAGCCGAGGCTGCAACGAGCAGCCGGTCGATGTCGATCGGTCCGGTGCTTGGGCAGCGGCTTCCTGAGCCGACGGTCCGGCTACCTTGAAGATAACAGCAAGATTATTTAACAACTAATAGTTGTTATTTCTTTCAGTTACATAAATATTTCGTGAAATTTCGCTGTACTAGCAGGGTGCCGATACGTATGGGCACCCGGCATTCCCGCCTGGGCGCCTCGGGTAGGGCAGCCGGGCACGGCCGATCAAGCGGTAGCGGCTGTATAACCCTGATTGATTAATTGAGTATCCAGATGGTGTTCAGTTCCTACCCGTTCCTGTTCGGCTTCTTGCCGGTCGTGCTGGCCTTGTGCTGGGGGGTGCGGCTGGTGGCCCCGCCGGTCGTGGCGGTGGCGGTGCTGGCGGCGGCTTCGGTCTGGTTCGCCGGCTACTGGGACTGGCACTACCTGCCCCTGCTGCTCGGCACGGTGCTGTTCAACTTCACCATGAGCTGGGTGATCCACGCCCAGGCGAATGACCGGGCCAGGAAGGCCGTGATGCTCCTGGGCGTGGCCGGCAACCTCGCCTGCCTGGGCTACTTCAAGTACGCCATGTTCGTGGTCGGCAATTTCGAGGCGCTGCTGGGCACCGGCTTCGGCATGGCCGCCATCATCCTGCCGATCGGCATCTCCTTCTACGTCTTCACCCAGATCGCCTTCCTGGTCGACATCTGGCGCGACCGGAGCCGGCCCTATGGGCCGCTCGACTATCTGCTGTTCGTCACCATCTTCCCGCACCTGATCGCCGGGCCGATCATCCACCACAAGGAGATGATCCCCCAGTTCCGCAGCTCGGGCTTCGGCCGGTTCGACCTCGTCTCGGTCAATACCGGCATCGCGTACTTCGTGCTGGGCCTGGCCAAGAAGGTGCTGATCGCCGACAACATCGCGCCGATTGCCGATGCGGTGTTCGCCGCGGCCGACCAGGGCCTGCCGGTCAGCACGCTGGAAGCCTGGGCCGGCACGCTCGCCTATGCGCTGCAGCTGTTCTTCGACTTCTCGGGCTATGCCGACATGGCGATCGGCCTGGGCTTTCTGATCGGCGTGCGCTTCCCGCAGAACTTCGACCGGCCGTACCGCGCCAACTCGATCGGCGACTTCTGGCGCCGCTGGCACATCACCCTGTCACGCTTCTTGCGCGACTATCTCTACATCCCGCTGGGCGGCAACCGCCACGGCTTCCCGCGCGAGCTCCTGGCCCTGTTCGTGACCATGCTGCTGGGCGGCATCTGGCATGGTGCGGGCTGGACCTTCGTGATCTGGGGCGTGCTCCATGGCTGCTACCTGGTGATCCAGCGCCTGTGGCAGCGCCTGAACGGCGGCAAGCCCTACGACGACGGCAGCCGGACGCTTGGCCTGGGCTGGGCGATCACCATGGCAGCGGTGCTGGTGGCCTGGGTGCCGTTCCGGGCGACCACGCTGGAGGGCATGCTCGGCATCTGGCAGGCCATGGCCTTCACCGGTCCTGCCCTGCCCGATGCCTGGCGCTGGGCGCTGGGGCCGGCGGCCGACCTCTTGGACCAGGTCGGGATCGGGTTCGGTGGGGCGGGCTATGTCCGGCTGCGCCTGTGGGCCAGTGCCGGTCCGCTGCTGGGCGTGGCGCTGCTGCTGGCCCTGTTCCTGCCCAGATCCGACATCATGGCCGAAAGTCTGTTCGGGCTGCGGCGTCTGGCCGGGAGCGGCCGGTTCGTGTTCGCCTGGCGCGCCACTGCCCTGGGCGCCGCCTTCTTCGCCTCGGTGATCTATCTCGGCTATCACGCGACGTTTCTGTACTTCCAGTTCTGAACTGTACGATGGACAAAGCCAATCCCATGGAACGCGGTTTTCTCGCGTTCTTCACGCTGACTGCCGTTCTGCTCACCGGACTGACATTCGGCGTGAACTGCTATGTCGACCCGTTCGGCCGCTGGGCGGCCGTCGACGAGAGCTCTGTCGCCGGCAAGCCGGCCTACACGCTCAACAGAAGATTGTTCAAATTGATCGCCTTCGACCACTGGATGGCCGACCATGCCGGCGAACGGGTCTCCGTCCTGATCGGCGACAGCACCACCAACCAGATCGA
>NZ_DATMFZ010000008.1:0-3223 GCF_035556675.1 Geminicoccus sp.
CCCAGGGCGGCGGAGGTCCGTGCCCTGGTGGCAGGCGGCGGTCATGCGACGCTCCTGCGCGCACCCGACGCGATCCGCAGCACCATCCCGGTGTTCCAGCCGCAGCCGGCCCCGCTGGCGGCCCTGGCCGCCCGGGTCAAGAACGCCTTCGATCCCCGACAGATTCTCGAGCCAGGCCGGATGACGCTGGCCGCCTGAGGTACCTATCCGTGCAGACCAGCTTTACCCTGGCGCAGCTCGCCGACCCGAAGATCAAGGAAGCGGAGCAGATCCTGCGCACCTGCGTGCATTGCGGGTTCTGCACGGCGACCTGCCCGACCTACGTGCTGCGCGGCGACGAGCTCGATTCGCCGCGCGGGCGGATCTACCTGATCAAGGACATGCTGGAGAACGGCCGGGACGCGGACGAGCGCACCGTGCGCCATATCGACCGCTGCCTGTCCTGCCTGTCCTGCATGACCACCTGCCCGTCCGGCGTCGACTATATGCACCTGGTCGACCATGCTCGGGCGCATATCGAGAAGACCTATGAGCGGCCCGCCGCCGACCGCTGGCAGCGCTGGATGCTGGCCAAGGTCCTCCCCCGGCCGAACCTGTTCCGGCTGGCGCTGATGGGTGCCGGGGCCGGGCGGCCGTTCGCCCGTGCCCTGCCGAGGCGCCTGAAGGCGATGCTGAAGCTGGCACCCAGGCGGACGCACGGGCCGTCCGCCATGGATAAGCCGGGCGTGGTGCCGGCGGTGGGGCCAAAGCGCGCCCGGGTGGCGCTGCTCCAGGGCTGCGCCCAGCGCGTGCTCGATCCGGCGATCAACGAGGCGACCATCCGGCTGCTGACCCGGATGGGCTGCGAGGTGGTGCTGGCGAAGGACGCCGTGTGCTGCGGCGCGCTGACCCTGCACATGGGCCAGGACCGCGACGGCAAGGCCGCGGCCAGGCGCACGATCGAGGCCTGGAGCCGGGAGCTGGACGGCAACGGGCTGGACGCGGTGGTGATCAATGCCTCGGGCTGCGGCACGACCGTGAAGGACTATGGCCACCTGTTCCAGCACGAGCACGATCACGTCCTGGCCGAGCGGGCCAGGAAGATCGCGGCGCTGGCGCTGGACGTCACCGAGCTGGTCGACCGGCTGGGCCTGCCGGAGCCGGTGGTCGTGCCCGAGCAGAAGGTCGCCTATCACTCCGCCTGCTCGATGCAGCACGGGCAGAAGATCAAGACGCTGCCGCAGAAGCTGCTGCGCCAGATGGGCTTCACCGTGGTCGAGCCCGCCGAGAGCCATATCTGCTGCGGCTCGGCCGGCACCTACAACATCCTCCAGCCGGAGCTGGCCGACCAGCTGAAGGAACGCAAGGTCGGCCATCTCGAGCAGCTGGCGCCGGACGTGATCGCCACCGGCAATATCGGCTGCATGACCCAGATCGGCAGCGGCACCACCATCCCGATCGTGCATACGGTGGAGCTGCTGGACTGGGCGACCGGCGGCCCGGTGCCCGACAAGCTGCGCATTCCGGCGCAAGCCGCTTGATGCCGGACGACGCGAGGGGCTAGTCCATGAGGTGTGGCGAGCCGCACCGGCTCCTGCGCGTCGCTTCACCTCCCGGCATGGCGAATGCTTCGACTGCACCATTTTCCGCTCTGCCCCTATTCGCGCAAGATCAGGCTGCTGCTGCGCGAGAAGGGGCTCCGCTTCGAGGAAGTCGAAGTCGAGCCCTGGAAGCAGGTGGACGCGCTGTTCGAGCTGAATCCGGCGCTCGAAGTACCGGTGTTGCAGGACGAGGACCTGACGATCTGCGACAGCCGGGCGATCGCCGACTTTCTCGAAGAATCGAAGCCTGAGCACAACTTCCTGGGCACGTCCCTAGAGCGGCGCAACGAGACACGCCGACTGGTTGCGTGGTTTGACGACAAGTTCGCGCGGGAAGTGACGGACCTGCTTTGGCGCGAGAAGCTGATCAAGCGGCTGAAGCGGATCGGCACGCCGAACTCCGACAACATGCGGGCGGGTGCGGCCAACCTGAAGGTGCATCTGGCCTACCTGAGCGAGCTGTTCTCCGACCGGCGCTGGCTGGCCGGGGACGACCTCACCCTGGCGGACATGGCCGCGGCCGCCCACCTGTCGGTCCTGGACTATCTGGGTGACGTCCCCTGGCAGAACTTCCCGCTGGCGAAGGAATGGTACGGCAAGATGAAGTCGCGGCCGAGCTTCCGCCCGCTGCTCGCCGACCGGCTGCCGGCGATGAAGCCGCCGCTGCACTACGACGACCTGGACTTCTGAACCCGGAGCGGATCCGCGCCGAGATCCTGGCGCGTGCGCAGAGCGAAGGCATCTCGGTCGTGCGGGTCACCAGGGCCGACCTGCCGCCTTTGCATGGCCAGCGCTTCGACCAGGCGATCGCCGAGGGACGCCATGGCGAGATGCGCTGGCTCGCCGAGAAGGCCGACCGCCGGCAGAGCCCGAAGGCGATCTGGCCGGAAGCTCGCAGCGTGCTGGTCTGCGGGCTGAACTACGGGCCGGACAGCGACCCGCGCGCCACGCTCGGCCTGGGCGATACGGCCACGATCTCGGTCTATGCGCGCAACCGCGACTATCACGACGTATTCAAGGGCGCCCTGAAGCGGACCGGCCAGTGGCTGGCCAGCCGCTATGGTGCCGGGGTGAAGGTGTTCGTCGACACGGCACCGGTGCTGGAGAAGCCGCTGGCCCAGCAGGCCGGGCTCGGCTGGCAGGGCAAGCACACCAACCTGGTCAGCCGCTCCTTCGGTTCCTGGCTGTTCCTGGGCGAGATCTTCACCACGCTGGACCTGCCGCCGGACCCGCCGGAGACTGATCATTGCGGCAGCTGCCGGCGCTGCCTGGACGCCTGCCCGACCGGGGCGATCGACGCGCCCTACCGGCTCGATGCCAGGCGCTGCATCAGCTATCTCACTATCGAGCACGCCGGGCCGATCCGCCGCGACCTGCGCGCGCTCATGGGCAACCGGATCTATGGCTGCGACGACTGCCTGGCCGCCTGCCCGTGGAACCGGTTCGCCAAGGCGGGCCAGGAGCTGAAGCTGCAGGCGCGCGACGATCTGCGGGCGCCGAAGCTGCGGGCACTCGCCGCCCTGGACGATCCGGGCTTCCGCGCGCTGTTCTCCGGTTCGCCGATCAAGCGGATCGGCCGCGACCGGTTCGTGCGCAACGTGCTGATCGCGGTCGGCAACAGCGGCGACCGGAGGTTGCTGGAC
>NZ_DATMFZ010000009.1:0-42030 GCF_035556675.1 Geminicoccus sp.
CGAGCGGGAGTGGAAGATGCCACCCCGTCAGTGGTGCATGGCCAAGGCCCAGTTCGCCATCCTGTTCGGCGAGCGCTTCACCAGAGCCATGGCCTGATCATGGGCAACCGCCCACCGATACACGGAATTCCTGACACTCCCCGGGCGGCTGCAGCGGTTGCAGCCGATCGACGGTTCGTCTCGCTCAGGGCTATCAAGAATACGCCCCTCCCAGCCGCAACGTGTACGCATCCCTCGACAGCAAGCCGGCACCGAGCGTGACTTCGTGCCACAACACGGGCCAGCTCAATGTCAGCGGCCCTCTCACTCCCTACAATGCCTCGCAGCGCAAAGCCTACTGCGGCAACGTGACGGTCTCGAACACGTCGAGCGTCACCTTTCCTTCTGGAACCTACGTGTTCCGCAATGCCTCGCTGACGATCGGCAGCATCTCGAGCTTCACTTGCCTGAACTGCACCTTCCTGTTCATCGGGTCCAATCCGGGCACGCTCAGCATCTCCATCTTTCATCGGGATGACGGCGCCGGCCACCAATACGATCGATCCGGACTATGACGGCATGCTGTTCTATCGCCACCCATCTGGCACCACCGGCAGTTCCGCATCACCCGTGCTCAACCTGCAGAGCATCAGCTCGTTCGACCTTGCCGGGGGATCTATTTCCAGCAGGCCTATGTTCCGGATCGGCAATCTGAGCAGCTCCAATAGTGCGGGCTGCCTGCCCATCGTCGGCGGCGCGCCGGACGTCGGCAACCTGAGCTCGTTCCGGATCTCGGTCTCCAACTGCGCTGCCTACGGCACGCGCGTGCCCGCGCAGCAGGCCCTGCGGCTGGTGGAGTAGCGTCATGAATGGCGTGCCGCGCCCTTTCCGCCAGTTTTACCGCCTGTTCCGCGACAGGCGCGGCGTTGCGGCGCTGGAACTCGCCTCGATCCTGCCGGTGCTCGCCATCACGCTGATGGCGGTCATCGATCTCGGGGACACCATCCAGCAGAACCTTCGCCTGGAAGCGGCGGCGCGGGCCGGCGCCCAGTACGCGATGTTCGCTCCTTCCGATCAGGCCGGCATCCAGAGCGCGGAGCTGGGCGCCGTTCCGGGATGGAACGACATCACGATCCAGCCCCCCACGACGAGTTGCGTCTGCCCTGGTGTCGGCGCCGTCAGCTGCACGGCCACGACCTGTTCCGTAGCGCTGGAACGCTATGTCTCGATCGTCGTCACCCGCACCTTCGACGGACTCCTCCTGACCGACCTGACGACCCTGCAGGGCGACATGACCCTGCGCATCCGCTAGCGGGGGAGCAGGACATGCGCTGCCGCAAGGGCGCAATCTCCCTCGAATTCGCGATCGTGGTTCCGTCTTCTTCATGATGCTGATCGGCACAATCGAAGTCGGCCGGCTCTACTTCACCATGCAGTCGCTGCGCGAAGTGACCGCCGCCGCCGCCCGGCACGCCATGATCGACGCGTCGCTGAGCGGCTGCGCCCAGCCCGCCGCGGAAGTCGCTTCCATGACACCATTCCTTCGCCCTGCCTCCCTGAACCTCTGCGTCACACGTGGCGTCTCGGCTGGCCGCGTCACGATCATAGTCGAGGCCGGCTATCGTTATACAAGCGTGCTGTCGGTGCTTCGCATTCGAGATGACGAGTTGACTGATCGCAGTACGATGACTTTCACTGGGCAGTGACCACAGCATCAAGATCCTGTGGTCTGTCCCGGGAGACCTAGCAAACCTGTACGGTCCCGTGATGTGGTGTGATGGGTCGAGCCTGAACCGGTTGGGCTCTTTTCCCCAGGTTTGGCAGATGAACGCGTAGGGGGTGAGACCGCGCAGGGTCTTGAGCCGGCGGGCCTGGTTGTCCGCATCGACGCACAGCGGCAGGTGCGTTCTGAGCTGGTGGTGGCTGTCGTAGTGGTAGCGCTTGACGGAGGCGTCCCCCGGGTCAAGCCCGAGGGCAGGCTCTCGAGCGTGCGGTGCATGCGCTCGACTTGGCCATTGGTCCATCGATGGCCATGATCGGCCAGCAGGCCGATCATCCATCAGCAGCGCTGTCCGGTTCAGAAGAACCGGACGGGCAGGCCATCGCTCCGTCTCCTGCAAGGACCGCAGGCAGGAGCCTGCGGAGGGGGTGGTTCACCTTGGCGGTGCTCGATGCTGTGCTCTGCGCAAACCCGGTCGAAGATGTGGACGAAGGCGTACTGGTCACCGGTCCGATTGGCGAACCGGATGCCGTGGTCGGTCGGCACCGTGTGGATGCGGTAGGGCCCGGCCAGGATCAGGTCGCGCAGGAACTGCGCCGCCTCCAACTTGCCCGCGCTTTCGACAAGGCGGACGAAGGCGAACTTGCTGGTGCGGTCGCCTCCCGGGCCTACTGGCCCAGTCTCCTTGGGAGATCGGATCAGCCGTCTGCTGACGGCCGATCGCCACGAACAGGCGCAGCTTGCCTTCTTCGGTCTGCACCTCGGCGATGTCGATGTGGAAATAGCCGATCCGGTAGTTGGCGAAGCGCTTCTTGGCGGGCTTGTCGCCTTCGATCTCCGGCACCGGTCCGCCTGGTGACGGTCTGGGGCGACCGGGGGCTGCCCTGCGGCGGGACCCACGTGGCCGACATCGGCGAGGTGGGGCCGGTCACCATCCGCTACGTCAAGGCCAGGAAGAACATGGTCGAGGTCGCCTACGAGCTGGCGGCCGGCACCTGAGCAGAGGCCGGGGCACGGGCCGCGGCCAGGCCGGACCGGCGACCGGAGATGATGTCCGTTCTCCATCCGCCGCAGCGGGCCGCCGAGGTGGCTATCACCATCGGCGGCACAGCCATGAGGCAGCCGCGCGCTACTCCGGTTGCTCCAAGTCGAGCAGCTGGCCGACGAGCGTGACGATCAGGGAAACGGTCAGGGCGGGATTGGGCACGAAGATGCGCGCCGTGGGCGTGGTCATGGCGTCGAAATAGACGGTCACCGGAGCAGCGAGATAGCCCAGGTCCGGATGGGACACCGGCACGAAATAGCTGACGCCGTTGCCTTCCAGGACGAGCTGGTCCGCGGCTGCGCCAAGCTGGGCCGACACGCTGGTGAGCACCAGCCGCTTGCCGGCCGGCACTGGCGGAAACTCGATGATGCATTGCCGATTGGGGCAGGTCGCCGAATTCCCGATGGCGGCCATCGCCTGGTAGGGCTGCAGCGCCTGTGCGCTGGCCGGCAGGCCGTACAATTGTATCGACAGGGCGCCGACAGCGCCAAAGATCATGGAATGAATCTTCATGACATTTCTCCAAATCACATGTTCAGCATGCCTCCGGGATCTGATCGTCGAGTTTCATGTCGTGAGGTCAAACAGTGATCTGTAGCTGATCCTGCTGCCGCAGGTTCGTATGACCTGGTCTTTCTAGTAGACGTGGCATCGCCCTCACCGGGCGCGTCGCGCCGCGGATCAGGATATCACGATTGGATCCGGTACGCCCGAGAAAAACCGGCAAGAGGCCGAGCCAGGCAGCGTTACGCCCGTTTGGGCAAATGCCGCCTAGCTGGGCCGGCCTGCCAGACCTTCCTCGCGCATGATCTGGTCATAGGCCCGGCGCACCGCGGCCTTGCCATGCTGGCGCTCCAGCCGGCGCACGGTGAAATGGCCCTTGGCGAGCGACTGAAAATAATGGGTGAAGGCGGCGTTGATCGCGGCCCCGCTCACGGCACCCAGCACCGGCACCGCCTGAGCTGCGGCTTTCTGCGATACGGTGACGCCGAACCGCGTGCCGATCTGGGCGAGCAGGCGGATCATCGCGGAGCTGGTCTCGTCGATCAGGCCGCGCTCGGCCACCTGGCGCACCGCATGGACTACCGAGCGGGCCATGGCGGCGCGGGCCGCGAAATAGCCGCTCTCGTGCAGATGCCCGGTGCGGCCGGCCAGCGCGAACACCTGCAGGCAGGCCAGCGCCGCCTCCGGATCGCGCAGGTCCTCGCCCTCGCTCTGTGCGATCCGCGCGATCGCCCGCAGCATGATGGTGGTCGAGACCGGCAGCTCGACCGGCAGGGCCGCCACGCCGAACGCCCCGCCCAGGGCGCCGGTGAGGGTCGCCAGCGCCCGATGGGTATGGGTCTGCGGGTCCAGTCGGTCCTTGGGCACAGTGAGCAGCACCAGGCGCAGTGCCTGGCGCAGGGCCGAGGCGGTGGCTTCCGAGACCATCCCCGCCACGCGCTCGGGCAGGGCGCGGCCGAGCAGCTCGATCGGCCGGCCCGCCAGATCCGACAGTTTCGCGGCGAAGCTCGGGCCTTCCAGGCTGCGCACCGCCAGGCGCAGCGCCTCGCGGTCGGCATGCGGCAGCTCGCTGCCCACCAGCACCCGCTCGTCCGCGGCGATCACCACTTCCTGCATGCTCACATGGGCTCCCCGTTGCCAGGAGCAGATGTAGGGCGCGGCGGGGCCGGGGGAAACCTCAGCGCACCGGCAGCACCGGCGAACGGGTAGGCTTCTACCGGCTGCCATGGCCCGGCCAGATAGCGCCACAGCAACAGGCCGGCCGTGGTGAGGCGAAGCTGCTGCGGGTGGGCTTCCAGTTCCTCGGCCAACGATCTGGCCACGTCCGGTGCGACCTTGTTCTGGATGGTGACGTGCGGCCGGTAGGGCTGTCGGTCCTGGGCTGCCAGCAGCGGCTGGAAGTTCTCCGCGAGGCGGCTCCGCAGGTCGAGCAGCTCGGGCGACGCCATGGCCAGCGCCACGCCGCGGCCCAGCAGGCGCGGCCGGCCGCACGCCACGCAGAAGGGCGGCCGGTCACGGCAAGCGGCGGCAAGCTCGGCGCGGATCGCTGGTTCCGCAGTGCCGGGCAACCGCTGGAACAGGGTGACATGGGCCGGCACCAGGTTGCGCAGGGGCGGGAAGTGCCGCCGGCGCAGCCTGTCCAGCACCAGGAAGGACATCTCGTCCATCGCGAGCGTGACGATCAGCGGCAGATCGGTCAGCATGGAGTGCACCCGACCGGCTCGGCAGGATACACGGGAGAAGGCATGCCATGTCCCAGCCCCCCTGGCGCCAGCAACTCCGCCTCGACCTGCCCGACGACCTGGCCAAACAGGCGCGGGTGGATCCGGAGGATGCCGTGCTCGCACCCCTGCCGGAGATCCTCCGCCGCCACGACGCGCGGCTCTGCTGCCAGTTCGACGCGTTCGTCGGCTATGTGGAGGAGGCGCGGGCGCATGGCGGGCAGGGCTATCCACTCCTGGCCTGGACCGAGGCCACCCTGAATGACCCGGCCAAGCGCGAAAAGTTCCTCCGCTCGTTCTCGATCCATGTGCGCGGCGAGGAGACCTATCCGGCGGCGGTGGCGGAAGCTCTGCTGGCGGAGCTGCGCCTGCTGGAAGAGGCGGGACCGATTCTGCGGATCGCGCGCTATGACACCAACCCGGCCAATAACCCGCAGCCGCCTGCGACAAGCAGGGCAAAATGAGGTGGGAACCCAAGTGCGGTACATGCGCTTAGTGCATGGGTCCTCCTCGTTGGTGCGTGGTGAAAAGTTTCACTGCCTGCCCACATGGAGCCTGTCGCCGGCGCACTTCCTGGATGCGCCGACGGCCCGGAGGGTCGAGCATGCTCTCCTCCGCTGGATCCGGTCATACCCGGCTCCTCGACGGGCTTCGGTCCGTTCCAGGCGTTTACCTCCCTGATCTACTCGGCCGGATCGTCTCGATCCGGCCACTTTTTTTGGGGCGTCGCCGCCGTCCGGCTGGCCGCCGTGCTGGACCGCCGGCTAGGCTTCGGCCGGCCCCAGGAGGGAGGAGCCCACGCATGACGATCGATGCCAAGACCTTCTGGCGCTGCCTGAGCGAGCGCGCGATCGGCGCTACGGTGGTGACGGTCGATGGCCAGGACGGGCCCGCGGGGTTCCTGGGCCTCTCGGCCACCCATGTGAGCGCCGATCCGCCGACGCTGCTGGTGTCGATCGACCGGCGGACCAGCGCCTGCGCGGAGGTGATCGAGCGGGGCCGGTTCGCGGTGAACTTCCTGCCCGCCGACGCGCAGGCGATCGCCGACGCATTCGCCGGTCGCGGCGGCATCAAGGGAGCCGCGCGGTTCGCCACGGGCGAATGGACCACGCTCAGCACGGGCGCGCCCGTGCTGGCGACGGCGCTGGGCGCCTTCGACTGCCAGGTGACCGAGGTGATCGACCGGGGTCAGGTCGCGATCGTATTGGGCCTAGTGGTGGCCGCGACCAGCCGGGGCGACGGCGAGCCGTTGATCCTGTTCCGGGGCACCACCCTGAGCTGAGCCGCCGGCCCTGCGCTTTTCCGACGACACCGGGCGCTTCTTCTGCGGCACGCGATGCCTTCCACCATCAACCGACAGATATCACAGTACATCGACCGCTAGGTGCCCGTATATTGGCACCGGTGGCGGGGCGGCGTTCTGGGGATTGCCGGAAAGTGGCGGAGACGAACTGGCGTGCTGCTGGTGGCGGGACTGGACGCCACGCCGGGCAAAGCGGCTGACGTGCCGGAACAGTCCGAGGTACTGAGCGAGGCTGGGGCCGGGCCCTCGGCCACTGCGACCGTGTTCCTGCCGCTGCGGAACTGGCATCGTCGCGTCTCGCGCGGCGCTGTCCTGATGCTGGGCGTCTCGGTCCTGGTGCTGGCCCTGCTGATCGTGCTGGCGGTCACCCTGCTGCTGGGCAACCTTCGCCAGGATGTGGCCGAGCGGCAGCGCGAGGAACGGACTGCCGCCGCCCGGCTGGACTATGTGCAGGCGCAGCTCGCTTCTGTTGTCCACGACTATGCGACCTGGGATGACGCCTTTGTCAGGTTGATCCTTGCGCCTGATCGCGCCTGGGCCGAGGCCAATATCGGGACCAACGTGTGGACCAGCCTCGGCTACCCGATGAGCCTGCTGGTGGATGAGGCAGGCCGCCCACGCTTTGGTCAGCTGGAGGGCAGGTTCGACGCTCCTGCAGTCGCCGGCGCCCTGGGCGATGGAGCCGCCCAATTGATCGACTTGGCCCGGCGGAACCGTACCCGTGCTGCGCCGGCGGTCGTGGGGGTGGTCCTGGGCCAGGACGGGCCGTTGATCGCCGCGGCCAAGGCATTCGTCCCGGACGAAGCGGCGGGCCTGGTCCTGCCGCCCGGCCCACCCGCGGTGCTCCTGTTCGCCACGCGGCTGGACGAGGCGATGCTCCAGGAGATGGCGGATGACCTGGGCCTGGACAGGCTGACCCTGGTGGGCGTCGATACGCGGATGGAGGGGCGCAGCAGCATCGCACTGCATGGCCCGGACAGCCAGGTCGTCGCCCGGCTGGCCTGGGAGCCACGGCAGATGGGACGCCAGCAACTGCTCTGGCTGATCCCGACCCTGGGCGGGGTCGCGGCGCCGATCGCACTGCTGATGGTCATGGCGTTCGGCAGCCTCCAGTTCTCGCGCGCGCTGAAAGACAGCGAGACCCGTCTCCACCACTTCCTGGAGGTGTCCTCCGACTGGCTGTGGGAGACCGACGCGGCCGGCAGGATTGCCTGGATCTCGCCAAGCTATGCCGCCACCACCGGTCTGGACTGGACCGAGCAGATCGGCCGACGGCTGGACGGAATCGCGCAGGGCGGCCCCGTGCCGGACGACTGGGAGCGGCTGCGCGACGCGTTCGACCGGCGGCGGCCGTTCCGTGACCTGCGCTACGCGATTCGCGATCGCGCGGACCGGACCTGGATCTTGCAGGTGAGCGGCCGGCCGGTGCTGCGCCCGGACGGGCAACTCCTCTGCTACCGAGGGGTCGGTCGCGACATTACCAGGGAATGGCGGGCGGCGCAGCGGCTGCGCGAGACCGAAGGCCAGCTGGGCACGCTGGTGCAGAACCTGCGCGGGATCGTCTTCTGCCGTGGCGTGGCTGGCGATGGCCCGTTCGGCTATAACGAGCACGGCGTCGAACTCCTGGGTGCCGGCGAGGACACGCTGGCCCTGCCGCGCGACGGCCGCTCGCGACTGGACCTCGTCGCCTGGCAGGCGGCGATCCACCCCGACGATCTCGACCTCTACCGTTATCGCGAGCAGCGGCTGATCGTGGATGGTCAGGCCTATCAGATGGACCTGCGCTTCATCAATCCGGCGACCGGAGCCGAGCGCTGGGCCCACCGGGTCAGCTGGGCGGTGGACGGCGTGGAGCCCGGCCGCCGTCACATCTACGCCTATGTCATCGACGTTACCGAGCAGCGCCAGCGCGAGGAGGCGCTGCGCACCATCAAGCAGCAGCTTAGGGCGCAGAACGAGGAACTGCGCGCGGCGCGCGCCACGGCCGAGGCCGCCAGCCAGTCGAAGTCGCAGTTCCTGGCGGCGATGAGCCACGAGATCCGCACGCCGATGACCGCCGTGCTCGGCATGGCTGATCTGCTGGCCGCGGAGGACCTACCTCCGCTGCAGCGCCACTACGTGGCGACGATCCGCAACTCCGGCAGCCATCTGCTCAGCATCATCAACGACATCCTGGACTTCTCGCGGATCGAGTCCGGGCGGCTGGAGCTGGAGCGGATCGACCTGCCCCTGGTCGACACACTGGAGCAGGTCCGCTCCTTGATGATGCCCCAGGCCATGGAGCGCGGATTGCACCTGGAGCTGGACGTGCGGGTGCCGGCGGACCTGGTGATTCAGGGCGATCCGACCCGGCTGCGCCAGGTCCTGGTCAACCTGGTCGCCAACGCGCTCAAGTTCACCGCGAGCGGCCATGTCCGGGTCGGGGTCGAGCAGCGCCGGCTCGACGACCAGGACTGGCTGCATTTCTCCGTCGAGGACCGCGGGATCGGCATCCCGGCCGCGCGCCAAGCGGCCCTGTTCGAGCCGTTCACCCAGGCGGACAGCTCGACCGCCCGCCATTATGGCGGCAGCGGCCTGGGGCTGGCGATCTGCAAGCGACTGGTCGGCGCCATGAACGGCCGGATCGGCGTGGTGAGCCAGCCGGGCGAGGGCAGCACCTTCTGGTTCGAGCTGCCGCTGACGCTCGGCCGGAGCTCGGCCGGGGCGATCCGGGAAAATGCCGCGCTTGGCCAGGTGCGTCCGCTGCGCGTGCTGGTGGTCGACGATGTCGCGGTCAACCGGGAGCTGCTGGTCGAGATGCTCGGCCGGCAGGGCCACCAGGTGGACCAGGCGGAGAACGGCGCGCAGGCCGTGGGCATGGTGACGCGCGGCGGCTACGACCTGGTCCTGATGGACGTGCAGATGCCGGTGATGGACGGGATGGAGGCGACCCGGCGGATCCGCCGCCTGGACGGGCCCGCGGCCGGCGTACCGATCCTGGCGCTCACCGCCAACGTGATGGCCAGTGAACGGAAGCACTATCTCAGCACCGGCATGAACCGCTGCCTGACCAAGCCGGTGGTGTGGCCCGAGCTGTTCGCAGCACTGGCCGCGGTCGCGTCCGGCAGCCTGGCGCCGGCCGGCCCGACGGCCCTGCCGGAATCCCTGCCGGCGGGGATGGGCGAGGTGGCGCTGCTCGACACCGTCCGGCTCGATGCGATGGCAGCCGGCATGTCGGCGGAGACCTTCGAGCGCATGCTGGCGCGCGGCATCGCCGGTGCGGAGGCCGCCTGCGCGCGGCTGCGGGCCCTGGTGGACGATCGGGATGCGCTGGCCAGGGAGGCGCACCGGCTGCGCGGCACTGCGGGGACGTTCGGGCTGCGCCGGGTGGCGGCGCTGGCGGAGGCGATCGAGGTGCTGGCCATGGCAGGAGGCGATCCGGGCCTGCTGGTGGACGCGCTGGCCGAGGCCTGTGCCAGCAGCGGGAAGGCGGCGGCCACGTGGAACGATCCCGCGGCAGCCAAGGCCGATCCGGCCGGCTAGGATCGCCCCGGCATCCGGTTACCGCTGCAGAGGTGACGCCATGAACGACCTGGACGAGCCCACCCGCGCATTGCTGCGCACGGTGAGCACCGCCACGCTGACGACGATCCTGTTCAAGCGCGGCCTGCGCAACGTCTTCCTGCAGAACGTCCAGCCGGTCGCGAGCGGTCTGCCGCACATGGTGGGCCCGGCCTATACGCTGCGGATGATCCCGGCGCGTGAGGACCTGGACGTGCTCGACGCCTATGCCGACCCCAGCCACCCGCAGCGCCACGCGGTGGAGCACTGCCCCCGGGGCCATGTCCTGGTGATCGACAGCCGCAAGGACGCGCGGGGAGCCTCGGCCGGCGACATCCTGCTGCGCCGCCTCATGGTGCGCGGCTGTGCCGGCGTGGTGACCGATGGCGGCTTCCGCGACAGCCCGGCGGTGGCGGCGCTGGGCTTCCCGGCCTACCACCAGCGCCCGTCGGCGCCGACTGGTCCGATCTGGCATCACGCCGCCGACACCGGCCTGCCGATCGCTTGCGGGGATGTCGCGGTCTATCCGGGCGACATCATGGTGGGCGACGGCGAGGGCGTGGTGTGCATCCCGCGGGCACTGGCGGCAGCGGTCGCCGAGGAAGCCGCGGCGGCCACTGCCTATGAGGATTTCGTGGAAGCGCAGGTGAAGCTCGGCCGGCCGTTGCCGGGCCTCTATCCCGCCACGCCCGAAAGCCGTGCCGAGTTCGAGCACTGGCGGAACGCCCGTGGCCGTGGCTGACAAGCGGGGGCGCGAAGCCCTGGTCACTCGTCGTCGGAGTCGAGCCACTCCTTGAAGCTCAAGCGCGGTTGCTCCGGTACCGACTGCTGGATGGCGCCCCGCAGCTCCTGGGCCGATGCATCGTTCTTCACGAGGACCTTGGCGATGCGCCGGACCAGTTCCGCATCGCTCGCCGGCACGGCGAGCTCCACCCGCTTGAGACCACGCTCCGCCAGTCGGCGGCGATGTTCCTGGACCGATTGACTCATCCTAGCTTCTCCAAGAAATACCCTCCGCGCCGTGGCGAAGGGTCCGATCCAAACATATGGGTCGGCAGAACATGCACAGGCGCGGCCAGCGGGCGATGTACGACCCGCCGTCACCTGCCAGAGCCGATGCGGCTAGCACATAGTGAACTGCTGGAGCTGCACAAGCCAGGTTCGAATGAATTTCCGGAAAAATGCAACCGAACAACATATTCTCCGGGCTGGTGTATAACCAAAGTTATACGTAACGCGTTGTAACTGAATGTTGCGGCTCGGGCAGACGAGCTGCCGGCAGATCGTTATGAATGCTTGGCCCCAATGCGCAGACCCCCGGCGCCACAACTGACGAGCCGCTGACGCGTTCCCATGGATGTCGACGCAGCCAGGAAAATTAATCATCCGATGATAAGGCTTGTTTGACCCGATGAATGGTTGCTAGAACCGGTGCAGACGCGGCCCGGCATGGGCCCGCAGGGAGGATGCACGTGACCGACGCAATCGACGAACTGACCCGGCGCCTGGACGCCTGCTATTCCGGCGCCATCTACGACGTGCTCCGCGACATGGGGCGGCCGAACTGCGTGCTTCCGGCGGAGATCCGGGCGATCGATCCCGACACGCGGGTGGCCGGCCGGGTGTTCACGGTGCGGGGCCGGGCCGACGATCGGATCGGCGCCCATGAGAGCTTGCTCGCCTGGACCGAGTTCCTGAGCGTGGCCCCCAAGGGTCATGTCGTGGTCTGCCAGCCGCAGGACAAGGGGCGGGCGCTCATGGGCGAGCTTTCGGCCGAGACCCTGCAGCACCGCGGGATCCGCGGCTACATCGTGGACGGCGGCAGCCGGGACAATGCCTTCATCCGCAAGTTCGGCTTCCCGGTCTTCTCCAGCTTCCAGAGCCCGCGGGACATCGTCGCCGCTTGGCGGCCGGAGGCATTCGGCGAGCCCATCACCATCGGCGGCGTCCTGATCGCCACCGGCGACTACATCCTGGCCGACATCGACGGCATCGTGGTGATCCCGGGCGACCTGGCCGAGGAGGTGGTCGGCCGGGTCGAGCAGGTGGTGCAGACCGAGAACCTGGTGCGCAAGGCGATCCTGGAAGGGGTCGACCCCAAGGAGGCCTATCTGCGCTACGGGAAGTTCTGAAAGCGGGAACGTGGCCCGCGAGAGCCTGACCGAGCGGGTGGTCCGGCAGATCGGCACGGCCATCGTCCGGGGCGACCATCCGCCGGACACGGCCCTGCCGGTCGAGCCCGCCATCGCTGCGGCACTCGGCGTCAGCCGCAACCTCGTGCGCGAGGCGGTCAAGACGCTGGTGGGCAAGGGGCTGCTGCGCACCGGCAGGCGGGCCGGCACGATCGTGCAGCCGTCCGCTGCATGGAACCTGCTGGACCCGGATGTGCTGGCCTGGACGCTGGCCGCCCCGGCGCTGCGCGACCACCTGCTGGCCGAGATCGCTTCCTTGCGCAGCATGATCGAGCCGGAGGTCGCAGCACTGGCGGCCAGCCGGGCCAGCACGGTCGAGATCCTGCGCCTGATGGAGGCACTGGAAGCCATGGAGCGGCACCGGGACGACCCGACGAGCGCGGTGGCCGCCGATATCGGCTTCCACCGCTGCCTGTTCACCGCTTCCGGGCACCGCTTGGCGATGAGCCTGCTGCCGGCGTTCACCGTGCTGCTGCAGGCCAATTTCGATCTGGCGATCCAGGCGCAGGGCGCGTTCGACCGCAATCTCGCGGAGCATCGCGCGGTGGCCCTGGCGATCGGCGCGCGCGAGCCGGACAGGGCGCGGGCGGCCATGCGCCGGCTGCTCGCCAACAACGAGGACGACCTCGCCCGGATCATGGCAGCCCAGGGTGAAGGGGCAGGGAAGGGACGATGATGCGCAAGCTGCGCTCGCACGCCTGGTTCGGCGGGCTCGACAAGGACGGCTTCATCCACCGGAGCTGGATGAAGAACCAGGGCCATCCGGACGAGATGTTCGACGGAAGGCCGGTGATCGGCATCTGCAACACCGCCTCCGACCTCACTCCCTGCAACACCCATTTCCGCGGCCTGGTCGAGCACGTGAAGCGCGGGGTGTACGAGGCGGGCGGCTTCCCGGTCGAGTTCCCGGTCTTCTCCTGCGGCGAATCCAACCTGCGGCCGACCGCGATGCTGTTCCGCAACCTGGCGTCCATGGACGTGGAGGAAGCGATCCGCGGCAATCCGATCGACGGCGTGGTGCTGCTGGCCGGCTGCGACAAGACCACGCCGGCTTTGCTGATGGGCGCTGCCAGCTGCGACCTGCCCACCATCCTGCTCTCGGGCGGACCGATGCTGAACGGCCATTATCGCGGCCGCACGATCGGCTCCGGCACCGATGTCTGGAAGCTGTCCGAGGATGTGCGCGCGGGCGTGATTACGCTTGGCGAGTTCATGGCCGCCGAGAATGCTATGTCCCGCTCGCCCGGCCACTGCATGACCATGGGCACCGCATCCACCATGGCGAGCATGGCCGAGGCGCTGGGCGTGACACTCAGCGAGAACGCGGCCTATCCGGCGGTGGATGCCAGGCGGGCGCGGCTGGCCCATCTGACCGGCCGGCGGGCCGTGCAGATGGTGGTGGACGATCTGCGCCTGTCGAAGATCCTCACTCCCGCCGCGTTTGCCAATGCGATCCGGGTCAACGGCGCCATCGGCGGCTCGACCAATGCGGTGGTGCATCTGCTGGCGATCGCCGGGCGGATCGGGGTGGACCTCACCCTGGAGGACTGGGACCGTCTGGGCCGGGACGTGCCCTGCCTGCTCGACCTGATGCCATCCGGACGGTTCCTGATGGAGGATTTCTGCTATGCGGGCGGGCTGCCGGCGCTGATGAGCCGGATCGCCGACCTCTTGGACCTGGATGCTCTCACGGTCAGCGGCCAGACGGTCGGACAGAACATCGCGGCTGCCCAGGTGTTCGACGACGAGGTGATCCGCCCGCGCGACCGGCCGCTGGCGGCCCAGGGCGGCATCGCCGTCCTGCGCGGCAACCTTGCGCCGGGCGGGGCAATCATCAAGCCGTCCGCGGCAACCCCCGAGTTGATGCAGCATCGTGGCCGGGCGGTCGTGTTCGAGGACATCGACGACTACAAGCGCCGGGTCGACGATCCGGCACTCGCGATCGATCCCAGCTCGGTCATGGTGCTGAAGAACTGCGGGCCCAAGGGCTATCCGGGCATGGCCGAGGTCGGCAACATGGCGCTGCCGAAGAAGCTCCTGCAGCAGGGGATCCGCGACATGGTGCGGATCTCGGATGCCCGGATGAGCGGCACGGCGTTCGGCACGGTGGTGCTGCATACCGCGCCAGAGGCGGCGGCCGGCGGGCCGATCGCCTTGGTCCGGGACGGCGACCTGATCGAGCTGGACGTGGCCGGCCGGCGCCTGCATCTCGCGGTGGACGAGGCCGAGCTGACGAGGCGCCGTGCCGCCTGGGCCGCGCCTGAGCCCGCGATGGGCTCAGGCTACCAGAAGCTCTATGTCGACCATGTGCTCCAGGCCGACCGGGGGGCCGACCTGGACTTCCTGGTGGGCTGCCGGGGAGCTGCCGTGCCGCGCGAGAGCCATTGAGGGCCCCCATGCGGCCTTCAGGCGCTCACTCGGCCGAGAAGAAGTTCTGGGTGCCGTGCGCCTCGATGGCGGCGGCCAGCCGGCGCAGCGCGTGGACATAAGCCGCGGTGCGCATCGGGACCTTCTTCTCCTGGGCGGTGCGCCAGATCTCGCGGCCCTCGCGCTCCATGATGGTGCGCAACCGGGAATGGACCTCGGCCAGCTCCCAGTAATAGCCCTGCCGGTTCTGCACCCACTCGAAATAGGACACGGTCACCCCGCCGGCATTGGCCAGGATGTCCGGGAGCACAATCACGCCGTTGCGCTCCAGGATCCGGTCGGCCTCGGGCGTCACCGGGCCGTTGGCGAGCTCCAGCACGACCCGCGCCTGGACCTTGGACACGTTGCGCTCGTGGATCATGTTCTCCAGTGCCGCCGGCACCAGGAGATCACAGGCCGTGGCGATCAGCTCGTCCGCCGGGCATTCCTGATGGCCGTCCAGGCCCACCGTGCTGGTGACCGGCCGACCGGCAGCCTTGGCCGCCTCCAGCCGCTCCACGTTCAGCCCGTCATGCGCGAACACGGCGCCGGCGGAATCCGAAACTGCGACGATCTTGTGGCCGTCCGCCGCGAGCAGGCGGGCGATGTGCCGGCCGGCATTGCCGAAGCCCTGGATCGCTACCCGCATCTGCTCGCCCAGGCCCATCTCGGCGGCCAGATGGCAGGTGAGGTAGTAGCCGCCCCGGGCGGTGGCGTCGTCACGCCCGACCGAGCCGCCCAGTGCCAAAGGCTTGCCGGTGATCACGGCGGGGGCGGCCTGGCCCACGATCTGGGCGTACTCGTCCGCCATCCAGCCCATGATCATCGAGTTGGTGTAGACGTCCGGCGCCGGGATGTCGCGGTCGGGGCCGAGGATCCGGGCGAAGGCCTGGATATAGGCGCGGGACAGCCGCTCCAGCTCGCTACGGGACAAGGACCTGGGATCGACCCGCACGGCGCCCTTGCCGCCGCCATAAGGCAGGTTCATCACCGCGCACTTGAAGGTCATCCAGAAGGCCAGGGCCTCGGCTTCCTCCTCGCTGGCGTCCGGATGGTAGCGGATGCCGCCCTTGGTCGGGCCGCGCGTGTCGTCGTAGCGGCAGCGCCAGGCGATGAAGGACTTCCGCGACCCGTCGTCCATGCGGATCATCAGCCGGGCCTTGGTCGTCTCGCGCGGGTATTTCAGCTTCTCGATCACGTCGGGATCGATCGCGAGATGACGGGCGGCCTCGTCGAGGCGGACGAGCGCGAGGTCGAGCAGGTTGTCCTCGGACATCATGAATCCAGGTTAAAGTAACTGAGCCGACGGCGGTGCCGGGGCAGGGCCGCGCATGGCACGGCTGGCTGCCTGATTTCAATGCACTTGTCCAACGAACTGGTGAAAATTGGATCAAGTGGCCTCAGTTTTGGGCAGATGCGCGGAGCATCGGACCGGGAGCCCCGGCCAGTGCCTACCGTTGCGTCACGAACGCCCTGGCACCGACCCCGAGCAATCGCCCGTCTGAACCACGGACCGCAGCAAGAAAGCGAGATCATGACCAAGCTGACCCGTCGCTTCGCGCTTGCCGGATTGGCTGGCGCCAGCCTGATCGGCGCTGGCCTGACCGGCAGGCGACCCGCCTTCGCCCAGGCAGCCGAGGGACCGTTCAAGCTCGATCCGTTGCCCTACGGGTACGACAAGAACGAGCCCCACATCGACGCGCAGACCATGGAGCTGCACCACGACAAGCACCATGCCAGCTATGTCGAGAAGCTGAACCAGGCGGTGAGCGGCCATGGCGAGCTGGCCAGCAAGCCGCTCCAGGAGATCCTGGCGAATCTGGACAGCGTGCCCGAGGACGTGCGCAAGGCGGTGCGCAACAATGGCGGCGGCCATGCCAACCACACCATGTTCTGGCAGGTGATGGGCGGCAACGGCGGGACACCGTCCGGTGACCTGGCCGCCGCGATCGACCGGGATCTCGGCGGTTTCGAGGCGTTCAAGACAGCATTCAACCAGGCCGGCGCCGACCAGTTCGGCTCGGGCTGGGTGTTCGTCACCGTCACCGGCGACGGCGCCCTGGCGCTCACCAGCCGGCCGAACCAGGACACGCCGCTCATGGACGGCCAGCTGGTCCTGTTCGGCAACGACGTGTGGGAGCACGCCTATTACCTGAAGTACCAGAACCGCCGCGCCGCCTATCTCGATGCGTGGTGGAACGTGGTGAACTGGGAGATGGTCGCCGAGCGCTACGCCGCGGCCAGGGCCGGCACGCTCACGATCTGACGGCATTCCCTCACGTCGTGCCGCTTAGAGGGCATAACAGTACCTTGCAGTCGTCCGCCGGCAGACGACCGCAAGGTGCTGGAAGGCACCGAGTTCGTGCTGCGCACGGGCATGGAGTGGGCCTGCCTGCCCAAGGAGATGCGCTGTGGGTCGGGCATGACCTGCCGGCGCAGGTTGCCGGCAAGCGGCTGGGGTAACAGGAACGGCGGAATTGGCCGCTGTTGAATGATCCGCGCTGTCCTGGCCTTGGCCAGCCTTGGGAAGTCAGGTCATCCGGTTCCAGGGATCCAACCAGGAGTGTGACATCGGCCGCGTCGAGCGGAAGTACATGCGCGGCATGTCACACCCCGACCGATCGGCCCGTCATGGCTTCGAACGTCGATTTCCGGCGTTCCGAGCATAGAGATTCGTCATGAGCGATAACCAACGACTGGCCTGGAACGAGGTGGCGCCGCAGGGTGCGAAGGCGCTCTTCGGCATCCACCACTACATCACCACGGGCACCGACCTACCCCACGAACTGATCCACCTCGTCTTCCTGCGCGTGTCGCAGATCAACGGCTGCGCGCACTGCATCGACCTGCACACCCGGGACCTCCTCAAGACGATGCCGTTCGAGAAGGTCGCCCTGGTTCCGGTCTGGGCCGAGGTGCCCCACCTGTTTTCTGACCAGTACCGCGCCGCGCTCGCCTGGGCGGAGGAAGTCACGCTCGTCAGCGAGACGCATGCTTCCGACGAAGCCTATGCGGCCGCAAGCGCGGCCTTCGCGCCCAAGGATCTCGTGGACCTCACGATCACCATCGCGGCGATGAACGCGTTCAACCGGCTCGGCGCGCCCTTTCGGCTCCCCGTCAAGGCAAACGCCTGATCCGCTTCTTCGTATCGTTTCGTGCCGCTCAGTCGAGCGGCACGCTACGGGTCTCCACGTCGATCATGGCGGTGGCGAGCATCGCCAGCACCAGCAGGCCGGCGAACAGGCCGATCGCGACATTGAAGCCGATCGCCATCACCGGCGCCATGACGGTGGGCGCCAGCAGGCCGCCAAAGCGTGCCATCGCACCGGCGGCCCCCATGCCGGTGGCGCGCGAGCGGGTGGGATAGAGTTCGGGCGTGAAGGCGTAGAGTGCGCCCCAGGTGCCGAGCAGGGCGAAGCTCATCAGCAGGATCGAGGTGGTGATCCATGCTGCCGTGGTCGCGATCGTGAACAGGAAGCAGCCGAGCGCGCTCAGGCCCAGGAAGGCGATCAGGGTGGGGCGGCGGCCCAGCCGCTCCACGCCCCAGGCGGCCAGTGCGTAGCCGGGGATCTGGGCCAGGGCCACCAGCACCAGGAAGCCGTAGCCGCGCACGAAGCCGAAGCCATCGCCGGCGAGCTTGCCCGGCAGCCAGACGAACACGCCGTAATAGCTGGCCGAGACCAGCAGCCAGACGGTGAGGATCAGCAGGGTGCGGCGCATGAGCGGCCCGGCCAGGATGCCGCCGGCGTCGCGCGCCGGTGCGGTCGGCCCGGCGGTGATCCGCATCTGCGTGGCCGGGCGGCCATTGGCGGTCAGCACCCGGTTGAGCACGCTGCGCGCTTCCTCGGGCCGCTTGCTCTTGAGCAGGTAGAGCGGCGATTCCGGCACCCAGAAGCGCAGGAGAATGCCGACGATGGCCGGTGCTGCGGTCACTGCGAAGATCCAGCGCCAGGTCTCGACCGCCCCGGCCGAGCTCGCCGCCCAGGCGGTCAGCGCCACGATCAGCGTGCCCACCGCCCAGAAGCCTTCCAGGGCGACCAGCCAGCGTCCGCGCTGCCGGGCCGGGAGGAACTCGGCCATCATGGCATAATCGACCGGCAGGGTGCCGCCGACCGCGAGGCCAGTGACGAAGCGCAGCACCAGCAGGATCTCGAAGCTCGGCGCGAATACGGAAAGGAGGCCGAACACCGCGTCCAGCGCCACCGTGCCGAGCAGGATCCGGCGCCGGCCGTAGCGGTCGGCCAGGCGGCCGAACAGTGCAGCGCCGATCAGCATGCCGAGGAAGAAGACGGTGCCGGTCTGCAGGGCATCAGGCAGGCCCAGGCCGAAGCTCGCGGCGATCGAGGGAGCGGTGAAGCCTACCGCCAGCACCTGCATGGCATCGGCGGTCCAGACCAGGCCGAACACGCCGAGCAGCCGGTACTGGAATGGCCCAACGCCGGCATCGGACAGAACGGCCTCGACGGTAGTCTCGTTCGATTTCTTGCGCGCAGCCAACGCCGCTCCTCCCCCAAAGATGGCCGCGGGATTGATGCCCGCTGGGGGAGGCTCGCCGCAAGCCGGGATCACCTGAAATCCCTGCCTTGAGATGTGAAAATTCTGCAGCTCGCCGCTCAGGCGGGTCCATCCTCGAAGAAACGGTTCTTCGGGCGCGGCAGGCCCAGGTTCTCCCGCAGGGTCCGGCCCTCATACTCGGTGCGGAACAGGCCGCGGCGCTGCAGTTCGGGCACCACGCGGTCGACCACCTCGTCCAGGCCGCCGGGCAGATAGGGGAACATCACGTTGAAGCCATCGCAGGCCTCGGTCGTGAGCCATTCCTCCATCTGATCGGCAATCGTCCCGGGCGTGCCGATCAGCTCCAGCGTGCCATAGGCGCCGCCGACATACTGGGCCAGCTCGCGCACCGTCATCTGCTCGCGCTCAGCGAGGTCGATCAGCTTCTGCCGGGCGCTCTTGCTGGCATTGGTCTCCGGGATCGGCGGCAGCGGGCCGTCCAGGTCGAACTGCGACACATCGGTGCCGAGCTGGACCGAAAGGGAGGCGATGCCGCTGGCGGGATTCACCAGCGAATCCAGGTGACGCTTCTTGGCCTTGGCCGCCGCCACCGTGTCGCCCACCACGATGAAGGCGCCGGGCAGGATCTTCAGATGGTCGGGGTCGCGGCCGATCGCCTTCATCCGGCCCTTCACGTCGGCATAGAAGCGCTGGCCGTCGCCCAAGTTGTTGGCGCTGCCGAACACGACCTCGGCGGTCTCGGCGGCGAGCTGGCGGCCGGCCTCCGAGGCGCCGGCCTGGACCACCACCGGCCAGCCCTGGACGGGCCGCGCGATGTTGAGCGGGCCGCGCACCTTCAGATGCTCGCCCGCATGGTTCAGGACGTGCAGCTTCTCCGGATCGAAGAAGACGCCGTTCTCGACATCGCGCAGGAAGGCGTCGTCGGCAAAACTGTCCCACAGGCCCGTGACCACATCGTAGAACTCGCGGGCGCGCCGGTAGCGGGTGGCATGCTCGACATGCTCGTCCCGGCCAAAATTCATCGCCTCGTGCGGGTTGCCGGAGGTGACGAGGTTCCAGCCGGCCCGGCCCTTGCTGATATGATCCAGCGAGGCGAAGCGGCGGGCGACGTGGAACGGCTCGTTATAGGTGGTCGATGCGGTCGCGATCAGGCCCAGGCGCTCGGTCACCATCGCGAGCGCCGAGAGCAGGGTGAACGGCTCGAACGAGGTGACGGTGGCGCTGCGCTTGAGCGCCTCCATCGGCATGTTCAGCACCGCCAGATGGTCCGCCATGAAGAAGGCATCGAACCGGCCGCGCTCCAGCGTGCGGGCGTAGCCGACGATGGCTTCGAGGTCGAAGTTCGCGGCGGGGTTGGCGCCGGGATAGCGCCAGGCGGCGGTGTGGATGCTGATCGGCCGCATGAAGGCGCCAAGGCGCAGCTTTCTGGTCATGGGTCGCTCCGATCGGGCGCGCCCCAAAGGCGGGGACGGCCGGTTGCGAAAGGATCAGCCCCGGCCGAGGCCGGGCGTATGGCAGGGCAGCGGCCGGTCGCGGCGCATGGCCGCCACGACCGGCAGGGTGGCAAGGGCCAGGACCACCAGGGCGGCACCGGCCGGCCCCAGCAGGTCGTAGCCGGCATGGCTGATCACCTGGCCGCCGAACGCAGCACCCACCGAGCTGCCGACGTAGATCGCCGAGGCGTTCAGGGCGAGCAGCACCGGGGCGCGCTTCGGGTCGAGGCCGGCCAGCCGGGCCTGCTGGGCGACATTGGCCGACCAGCCGGCGATGCTCCAGACCAGCACCATGGCACCCATGACCGCCAGCGGCAGATCGAGGAGGGTGAGGACCGGCAACGAGATCGCCGTCACCATGCCGAGCCCGACCAGGCTGCGGACCGAACCCAGCCGGTCGGTGAGCACCCCGCCCAGATGGTTGCCGGCGACTCCGCCCAGGCCGAAGATCACCAGCATGACGGTGACCCCGGTCTGGCCCAGCCCGTGGCGTTCCACCAGGAACGGGGCGAGATAGGTGTAGAAGGTGAACGCCGCGGCCATGCTGAACACGGTGAACAGCACCGCCAGCAGCAGGACCGGCGTGGCGAGCACGCTTCCCAGGATGGCGAGCGAGGCCGGCTGGACCGTGACCTGGCGCGGCACCAGCCGCCGCAGCACCAGGATCGCGAGCAGCGTCAGCGCGGCGACGATGCCGAACGTCGTCCGCCAGCCGAACTGGTAGCTCAGCCACACGCCGGCCGGCACGCCGAAGGTCTGCGCGATCGTGAAGCCCCCGAACACGGTGGCCAGGGCCCGGCCACGCTGCTCGGGCACGACGGTGGCGACCGCGATCGCGGTGGTGACCGGGGTGATCAGGCCAGCACCCACCGCCATCAGCGAGCGGGCCGCCAGGATCAGGCTGAAGCTCGGGGCCAGCGCGCTGAGCAGGGCACCCAGCCCCAGCAGGCCCAGGCCCAGGCTCAGTACGTCGCGTCGCGCCACCCTGCCGGTGGCGGCGACCAGGAGCGGCGAGGTCAGGGCATAGACCAGGGCGTAGATGGTCATCAGCCAGCCGGCCTGCCAATGGGGAACGGCATAGGACGCGCCGATCTCCGGCAGCATGCCGATCACCATGAAGGCGGCGATGCCGACCATCGCGTTGGCGAGTGCCAAGAGGAGGTGGAGGCGGCGCGCCTGGACAGGCGGCATGGTGGAGGCTCCGGAAGGAGGGCGGGCGGCTCAGTCCTGCCCGGGTTCGTTCTGGTAAACGCGCTCGAAGGCCGGGTCGGTCAGTGGCCGGCCGGAGCGGCGGTCGATCAACAATGGCTCGGCGATCTCGCCGGTGATCCGGTCGCGGATCACCGCGCGGCGGCCGTCTGCGGCGAAGTGGCGGCTGCCCCAGTCCAGCAGCGCCAGCAGCACCGGGCGGAAGTCCTGGCCGCAGGCGGTCGGAACGTACTCGTAGCGGGGCGGGCGGTCCTGGTAGCGGCGTCTCTCCAGCAGCCCGGCCTCGACCAGCCCGTTCAGGCGGCGGGTCAGCATGTTCGGCGCGATGCCCAGGCTCTTCTGCAAGGCGTCGAACCGGGTGATGCCGGCGAGCGCATCGCGCATGATCAGCATGCTCCACCACTCGCCCACCCGTTCCAGGCTCTGGGCGACCGGGCAGGTCATGGTGGCGAGACTCTTGCGCTGCATGATCCGCATCCTACCGGAGTGACTTTCATGATGCAAGTAACTAGAAGACGCTGACGTAGGAAGGAGCGGCGTGATGGCGGAGTGGTTTCTCGACGACCTGACGGTGGGCCAGCGCTTCGTGAGCGGTTCAAGGCGGGTCGAGACCCATGACATCAAGGCGTTCGCCCGGGAATTCGACCCGCAGCCCTTCCACCTGGACGAGGCGGCAGCGGCGGACAGCCTGTTCGGCGGGCTGGCGGCGAGCGGCTGGCACACGGCCGCGGTGACCATGCGGCTGCTGGTGGAAGGTGGCGCGCCGCTGGCCGGCGGCCTGATCGGTGCCGGGGCGGAGGTCGCCTGGCCCAGGCCCACCCGGCCGGGCGACCTGCTCACCGTGACCAGCGAGGTGATCGAGATCCGGCCGTCGCGCTCACGGCCCGACCGCGGCATGGTCACGCTGCGCAGCGAAACGCGCAACCAGGACGATGAGGTGGTGCAGACCCTCGTGGCGAAGCTGGTGGTGCCGCGGCGGCCTTGAGTGGAGGCTGCTCAGATGCAGGCGGAGGCGCCCAGGATCGGCAGGCCCATGAAGAAGGTGGCACCTGCCGCGGCGATGCTGCAGGCGGCGGCCAGCCAGAGCGTGAACCGGGGCAGGGGCGGCGGCCTGTCGCCCCTGGCGGACTGCAGCCAGCTCCAGGTCTGCCAGGCCAGCAAGGCGATCACCAGCACGCTCAGGAGCCAGAGCAGCAGGAGCAGGCCGCGCTGCAGGTTGAGCGGGCCCAGCATCACCTCTTCCCAGCCGAACACGCAGCCGAGCGACAGGACCCCGTAGAGCGCCACCAGGGCGCCGGCCCAGAGCGTGTAGCCGAGAGCGATCACCAGCAGGATGACGGGGCGGGTGGCGAGCGTCATCCCCCGGCTCCCGGCTGGCCGATCATGGCCGCGACGCCCAGGATCGTGCCGAGGCCGATCACCCCGGCGACCGCGGTATAGTCGTGCCATAGCCGGCCGATCATCAGGTCCAGGCTGCGCGCCGCCGAGACATGGCCGCGCCGGCAGGCCTGCCAGACATGCAGGGCCAGGATCAGGCCGACGGCGGCATGGACCAGGACATAGACGAGGATGGCGGCCGTAACGCCGGCATAGGCATGGGCGGTGGGGTCGGGTGCCGTGGTCAGGATCGCTGCCAGCAGGAGGACCGTTGCCACGTGGGCGGCGGCGAGGAAACGGTTCCAGACCAGCGCCCACCCGACGGCACCCCGGCGTGCCGCGCGCAAGGCGAGCCGCCCGAGGCCGGCGGCAGCCACGAGGCAGGCCATGGCGATCAGGGCGAAGGCGGTGCTGTCGGAGAGGACCTCCGGGGGCGGCCAGCCGGGCGCCACCACCCAGAGGAAGACCAGCCCGAACAGGAGCGAGCCGAACAGCGCGGCATCGGCCAGCAGGAGGAACACGACCGCCCACCAGCTGGGTGCCTGGCCGCTCTCGGTATGAACCGGCAGCGTCGTGCCGTCGCCCACTGGCAAGCGCCCGAGATCCGCGGTGCGTGCCGGGTGCCTGGTCCAGAGCCAGAACATTGCGATCGTGATCACGAGGCCGGCGATCGCCAGCGGATAGACCTGGAGGAGCAGGGACACGAAGAACAGGCCGGTCGCGAGTGCCGTCAGGAGCGGCAGGAAGGTCCGGCCGGGCAGGAGCACGATCTGGCGTGGCTCGCCCGTGATCATGTCGACGGCGATGGTTTCCAGCCAGTTGCGCCGGGCGAAGCCCAAAAGCCCGTCGCCCGCGGCGAGCTTGCGCGGCAGGTCGGGGTCGTCTGCCAGCTGGCGGTGGCTGGTGACGGTCGGGATGGAGGCGAAGCCGTAGTCGGTAGGGGGTATCGGCGTCGCCCATTCCAGCGAGGCGGCGCCCCAGGGATTGCGCCCCGTCTTCGGCCCGAACCGCGCCTGGAGCAGGATGTCCAGGACGAACAGGGCGAAGCCGATCGTCATGACGAATCCGCCGATCGAGGACAGGAGGTTCAGCCAGTCCCAGCCATAGCTCTCGGCATAGGTCCAGATCCGCCGGGGCATGCCGAGCAGGCCGGTCAGATGCATCAGGAAGAAGGTCAGGTTGAAGCCGATGAACACCAGCCAGAACACGGCATGGCCCAGCTGGAACATCGGCTGCCGGCCGGTCAGGTGCGGCAGCCAGTAATAGGCCGCGGCCATGATCGGGAAGACGAAGCCGCCGACCAGCACGTAGTGGAAATGGGCGACCACGAAATAGGTGTCGTGGACCTGCAGGTCGAACGGCACCACCGCTACCATCACGCCGGTGAGCCCGCCCAGCACGAAGATGAAGAAGAAGCCGCACAGGAACAGCATCGGCACGTTGAAGCGCGGCCGCCCGCTCATCAGCGTGCCGAGCCAGGCGAAGATCTGCACGCCCGTGGGGATCGCCACCAGCATGCTTGCCGCCGAGAAGAAACCCAGCGCCAGGTGAGGGATGCCCACCGCGAACATGTGGTGGACCCACAGGCCGAAGCTCAGGAAACCCACGGAGATCGCGGCCAGCACCACCCAGCGGTAGCCCAGCAGCTCGCGCCCGGCCATGACCGGGATGATGGTCGAGACCATCCCGGCGGCGGGCAGGAAGATGATGTAGACCTCCGGATGGCCGAAGATCCAGAACAGGTGCTGCCAGAGCAGGGAGTCGCCGCCGCGGGTGGGATCGAACAGCGCCCAGCCGAAGGCGCGCTCGGCTTCCAGCAGGATGCTGCCCAGGATGAGCGGCGGGAAGCCCACCAGGATCATCACCGCCACCACCAGCATGTACCAGGCAAAGATCGGCATCCGGTCGAGCGACATGCCGGGTGCTCGGATCAGCAGGATGCTGACCAGCACCTCGATCGCGGCGCTGATCGCGGAGATCTCGACGAAAGTGATGCCGATCAGCCAGACATCGGCGTTGATGCCGGGGCTGAACGGCTTGGAGCTGAGCGGCGTGTACATGAACCACCCCGCATCCGGCGCCGCACCCATGGCCAGCGCCAGCAGCAGGATCGAGCCGCCGAACAGGTAGCACCAGTAGCCGTAGGCGCCCGAGCGCGGGAATGCCAGGTCGCGGGTGCCCAGCATCTTGGGCAGGAGATAGATCGCGAAACCCTCGAACATCGGGATCGCGAACAGGAACATCATCACCGTGCCGTGCATGGTGAAGACCTGGTTGTAGATCTCCGGCCCGACGAAGGCGCTGTGCGAGGTCGCGATCTGGGCGCGCACCAGCATCGCCAGGATCCCGCCGATCGCGAAGAACAGGAAGGCGGTGACGATGAAGCGGCGGCCGAGTGCCGTGTGGTTGACTGCGGCCAGCTGGCCGAGGCCGGGGTTGGCCCCCCAGATCCGGGTCAGCTCGTGGTGCAGCTCGACGGGCGAAGCGGAGCGGACGGGCTCGTTCATCGCCGGGCCTCCGCGCGCTGCCGGAAATTCTCCTCCGGCACGGCATCCACCCAGAAGAACATCTGCGTGTGGCCCAGGCCGCAGAACTCGGCGCATTGCGCGCCGAACCGGCCGGGCTCGCTCGCCTGAAGGCGGATCACGTTCACATGGCCGGGCAGGGCGTCGATCTTGCCGCCCAGCCTGGGGATCCAGAAGGAATGGATGACGTCCTCGCTGGTGACATGGATGTCGACCGGCCGCCCGACCGGGATGACCAGCGGGCCGCCATCGGGAATGGCCGGGCCGCCGTCCGGATAGACGAAGTTCCAGGTCCACTGGCGAGCGGTGCCGTCCAGGCGCAGGACCTCCTGGCCCGGATGGGGCAGGAGTCGCTCGCCGGTGACGATCGCGTAGCCCAGCAGCAGGGTGAGGGTCGTGGTCGGGAACACCAGGCCCAGGCCCACCACCCAAGTGCCCACCGAGCCGCGTGCCCGGGTACGGCGGCGATAGGCCAGCAGCAGGCAGATCATCACCAGGGCGAAGATCAGGCCGGCACCCGCCAGCATGACCCACCACAGCCGCGCCACCGCGGCGGCATTGGGGCCGGCCGGGTCCAGCGTGGACAGGGGGCCTGTGCAACCGGCCAGCAGCGGCACAGTTAAGCAGGCAATTGCCCCCGCCAGCCGACGGAAGAGCCGCGCACCATGCAGGAAGCCGACTTCGACAGCCCGGTCGTGGCCGAGATCGAGCAGCACGATGTCAGTTCGCAGGTCCATGTCGCGGGTCATCCGATCCATGCGATGACCGTCTCCTTCCCGATCGCCCTGGTGATCTCGACGCTGGGCGCCGATCTGTTCTTCTGGTGGTCGGGCGACCCGTTCTGGGCACGGGCCGCCCTGTGGTCGAGCTTCTTCGCGTTCGCCATGGGCGTCGTCGCGGGGATCTCGGGCACGGCCGAGCTCCTGCTGGTCAAGGGTATCAGGTCCCGGTCCGCGAGCTGGAGCCATGCCGTGGCGGCAATGACGCTGATTGCGATCGCGGGCACCAACTGGGGGGTGCGGGTCGGCGACCACGAGGGCGTGGTCCTGCCGGTCGGCCTGTTCCTGTCGTTCCTGGCCAGCCTGTTCGTGGGCGTGGCCGGCTGGCATGGCGGCAAGCTGGTGTTCGATCATGGGATCGGGATGCGGATATCGAACCGCGATTGAAGCCCGCCGGGCTCGGTGAGCCAGTGCGGCAGGCCGCCGAACGTCAGGCTGGGCTTGGCCAGGACCAGCCAGAGGATCGTGCCGATCATGGCGAGGGTGCCCAGGAGCACCAGAACCCCGCGCCAGCGCGTGAGCCGAGCCTCGCGCACGAACAGGCGGGGCAGGAGGTAGCCCGTGTACATGTGCAGGAGCACCATCCCGCCGACCGCCGCGAGCTTGAGCGCGAACCAGGGCGTGTACACGTCGTTGGCGAAGACCAGGACCGTGCCGCTGCCGACCGCGACGAAGGCGGCCGGGCAGGTGACCGCGACATAGGTGAACAGGGCCAGGCGGTGCAGGCGGAACAGCTGCCGGTCGCCCGGCAGGCCGGTACGCTGCAGGTAGATGCCGGGCATGGCGATCAGCCCGGCCGTCCAGACGGTGAGCCCGATGATGTGGATGAACTTCAGCCAGGTCACCACGACGCGCTGCCGCCCTCGACCCGGCGCCGCATCGCGTGCGCCATCAGCGCCAGCGCCGCGATGAGATAAGGAAGGATCGAGGGCACCCACATGATCAGCCCGCCCAGCTGCTGGTCCTCGAGCGCGCTCAGCCCGAACGGCGCGGTGACGAGGAGATGCGGCGGGTAGAGCGGCTCCGGTGCAAAGGTGATCAGGGCACCCAGCAGGCCCATCTGCACGACCGTGCCGAGCAGTGCCAGAAGTCCCGCAGGCCCGGGCGAGCGTGCCGCCAGGACCGCCTGCCAGAACAACCAGGCAGTGCCGAACAGGCTGGCCTGCATCGCCCAGAACAGGAGGTCGCTCGCCAGCGCCGCGGCATAGGGTGCCGGTGCGTGCCAGAACCAGAGGGCCAGCGCATGCAGGAGTGCCGCCGGACCTGCCGGGAGGAGTTCGTTGCGGCGGGGCAGGCCCAGCAGGAGCAGGGGCACAGCGACGCCGATCATTGCGAGGTGATGGGCGACCCGTGCCGCAAACAGGGCCGAGGTGAGCGCGCAGAGCGGGCTGACGAAGATCAGGGCCAGGAGCACCCAGCCGAGCGCGAAGCAGCTGCGCCCGCGCCCGTCTGTCCGCCGGGCCGGCCCCAGCAGGTAGGCCAGTGCCACCAGGATCAATACCAGGAGCAGCCAGGGATCCAGGTTCCAGCGGAACCAGAGATCCGCCGGAAGCGGGGCTGGACCGCAATAGGGAATGGCATCGGGAAGCAAGGCGGAGGATTCCTGGCGCACGAGAGGATCTCCCATGCGGAACTGGTTCGGTGCCGGTGCCTTGGCAAGCGGACTGGCCGGCAGCACCCGCCGATGGTGACCGGAGGGAACCCGGTGCCGGCGCCTGATGTTCCTGCGGCGGTGTAGTTTACGGAGTGCCGGGCATGGCGCCGCGTCCGTTGTGGAAGGGCTATCTGAAGCTGGCGCTGGTGACCTGCCCGGTCGCCCTGTTCACCGCCGCCTCGACCGCCGAGCGGATCTCGTTCCACACCTACAACCGCGAGACCGGGCACCGGGTGCGCCGGCAGTTCATCGATGCCGAGACCGGCGAGGTGGTCGACCAGGACGAGCAGGTGCGCGGCTACGACCTGAAGGGCGAGGGCTTCGTCGAGATCGAGGACGAGGAGTACGACGCGGTAGCGCTGGAAAGCACGCACACGATCGACATCGACAAGTTCGTGCCGCGCTCCCAGGTCGACGAGATCTACGTGGATGCGCCCTACTACCTGATCCCGACCGACGAAGTCGGCGAGGAGGCGTTCGCGGTGATCCGCGAGGCGATGCGCAGCCGCAAGATGGCCGGGGTCGCACGGCTGGTCCTGTACCGGCGCGAGCGCATCGTGCTGCTGGAGCCGCGCGACAAGGGCATGCTGCTGACCACGCTGCACTATGCGAACGAGGTCCGGCCGCAGGAGGACTATTTCGACGAGATCCCGGACACGCGTCTGTCCAAGGAGATGCTGGACCTGGCCGGCCACATCATCGACACGAAGATGAGCCGCTTCGATCCTCGGCAGTTCAAGGACCGCTACGAGGAAGCGCTCAAGGCCCTGGTGCAGGCCAAGGCCAAGGGCAAGAAGATCCCGACGCCGCCGGCGCGCAAGCCGCCCAACGTGGTGAGCCTGATGGATGCATTGCGTCAGAGCCTGGGCACCTCCAACGATAATGAGGGCGAGGGCTCGGAGGACGAAGCGCCGGCCAAGCCTGCCCGCAAGAACCGCAGCACCAAGGCCGGGTCCGCTGCCGGCACCAAGCGCAAGAGCGCGGCGAAACCGCGGCGCAAGGCCAGCTGAAGGCCCGGCTGAATGGCGCTCGAGGAATATGTCGCCAAGCGCGACTTCACCCGCACCGCCGAGCCGAAGGGCAGGCCGGGCAAGGCCGGTGGGCAGCGCTTCGTCATCCAGAAGCACGACGCGCGGCGACTGCATTACGACCTGCGCCTGGAACTGGACGGGGTCTTCAAGAGCTGGGCGGTGACGCGAGGCCCGAGCCTGCTGGCCGGCGAGAAGCGCCTGGCGGTGCAGGTCGAGGACCATCCGCTCGACTATGGCGACTTCGAGGGGAACATCCCCAAGGGCGAATATGGCGGCGGCTCGGTGATCGTCTGGGACCGGGGCAGCTGGCGGCCGGAGGGCGATCCCGCGGACGGGCTGAAGAAGGGCCGGCTCACCTTCACCCTGCAAGGCGAGAAGCTGGCGGGCGGCTGGCACCTGGTGCGCATGCACAAGCGCCGGGGCGAGAAGCGCGACAACTGGCTGCTCATCAAGCAGGACGACGCGGCGGCACGGCCGGAAGACGCGCCCGACATCACCGAGGAACGGCCGGATTCGGTGCTGAGCGGGCGTTCCAATGCCGACGTCGCCAGCGGCGTGCCGGCCGAGCAAGCCAAGCCGGCGAAACGGCCGGTGAAGAAGGCCAGGGCGCCAAAGCGAGGCGAGCCGGTGTTCGTGCCGCCCTGCCTGGCGCGACTGGAGGCGAGCCCGCCTGCGGGCGATCGCTGGCTGCACGAGATCAAGTTCGATGGCTACCGGATCCAGGCGGTCCTCGCCGATGGCAAGGTCACGCTCTGGACCCGCACCGGGCAGGACTGGACCGACACGTTCGGCCAGGCGATCCCCGATGCCATCGCCGCGCTGGCGGCAGGCAGCTTGGTGATCGACGGCGAGGTGGTGGTCGAGAGCGAGGCCGGTGCCTCGGACTACGTGGCGCTGCGCGAGGACCTGTCGGCCGGCCGCACCGACCGGTTCCGCTATTACGCCTTCGACCTCCTGCACCTGGACGGGCAGGACCTGCGCGGCCTGCCGCTGGTGGAACGCAAGGCACGGCTGAAGCAGCTGATCGGCCGCCCGGCTGCAGACCAGCCCCTGCGCTTCAGCGAGGATTTCCCGGAGAAGGGTGAACTGGTGCTGCAGCATGCCTGCCGGCTCAGCCTGGAGGGGATCGTCTCCAAGCGGAGCGACGCACCCTACCGCTCCGGCCGCAGCGGCGACTGGATCAAGTCGAAATGCTCGGACCGGCAGGAATTCGTGATCGCCGGCTGGGTGCCGTCCAGCGCAGCACCCAAGTCGATCGGTTCGCTGGTGCTGGCCTATCACGAGAACGGCCGGCTGGTGCATGCCGGCAGGGTCGGCACCGGCTTCAGCCGGGCGACCGCACGCGAGTTGTGGGACCGGCTGAACGCGCTGGAGCGCACCAAGATGCCGTTCGCCAGCAGTCCCGAGCGCAGCGACAAGGACGTCCGCTGGGTCGAGCCCGAACTGGTGGCAGAGGTCGAGTTCCGCGGCTGGACCGGCGACCTGCTGCTGCGCCATGCCTCCTTCCGCGGGCTGCGCGACGACAAGCCGGCCGGGCAGATCGTGCGCGAGGTGCCGGACGGGGAGGAGGCTGCGGAGCCAACCTCGTCCGAGCCGGTCCCGCTGGAGCCGCCGAAGAAGCCGGCAAGACGCAGGCAGAACGGCGCACCCGCCGTACGGCTGAGCCATCCGGACCGGATCTACTGGCCCGAGGACGGCATCACCAAGCAGGGCCTGGCCGACTATTATGCCGATGTTTGGAAGTGGCTGGCCCCGCATGTGGTGGCGCGGCCGCTCTCGCTGCTGCGCTGCCCGGATGGGGTCGGCGGCAAGTGCTTCTTCCAGAAGGCGCCCTGGCGCGGGATCGACAAGGCCGTGGCGGTGCTCGACAACCCCGGCGAGGGTGGCGACACCGTGCTGGCGATCGAGAGCCTGGACGGCATGGTGGCGCTGGTGCAGGGCGGTGTGCTGGAAGTCCATGCCTGGGGTGCCAGGGTCGACGACCTGGACCGGCCGGACCAGCTCACCTTCGACCTCGACCCGGACGAGGGAATCGGTTGGGACGCGGTGAAGGAGGCAGCACTGGAGGTCCGCCAGCGCCTGAGCGACCACGGCCTGGAGAGCTTCCTCAAGACCACCGGCGGCAAGGGGCTGCACGTGGTCGTACCGCTCCAGCCCAAGGCCGGCTGGGAGGACGCCAAGGCGTTCTGCAAGGGCCTGGCCGAGGCGATGGCCGTGGACAGCCCGCAGCGCTTCACCGCGACCATGTCCAAGCAGAAGCGCAAGGGCCGCATCTTCGTCGACTGGCTGCGCAATGGCCGGGGCAACACGGCGGTCTCGGCCTACTCGACCAGGGCCAGGACGGGCGCCCCTGTGTCCACCCCGATCGGCTGGGACGAGCTGAACCTGGACGTGCGCGGCCGGCATTTCACCCTCGCCAACCTGCCGGGACGGCTCGCCCATCTGGACGCTAACCCCTGGGCAGGCTTCTTCCGGCTGAAGCAGGCCCTGCCGACGGCGCGCACGAACGGCCGAATGCGCAAGCGCTCCTGAACAGCGAGCTGCCGGACTTCCGGAAGGCGTTTGACAGAAGCGGCCACCACGCCCACTTAATGAGGCACCTAGGGGAGCCCCGTGAGGGGGCTGAGAGGTCATCGGCAAAGGGCGACTGCCCGGCGCAGCATGACGACCCTTCGAACCTGATCCAGTTCATGCTGGCGTAGGGATGGTGGTGCCTGCACGAAACGCAGCAAATCGCCCTCCCGGCGCCGGCCCGGGAGAGTGGCCTTCCATGCGCGTCCTGGTGATCGGTGCGGGTGTCGCGGGTCTTACCGCCGCCCATGCCTTTGCGGAGCGGGGCTGCACCGTCCGTATCGTCGAGCGGGGCGATGCCCTGGGGGCTGCCTCCTGCTCGCGCTTTGCCGGCGGCATGCTGGCGCCCTGGTGCGAGCGCGAGAGTGCCGAGGAGACGGTGGTCGAACTCGGCCAGGAAGCGTTGGCCTACTGGCCGAAGGTGCATCCCGCCACCTTGCGCCATGGCAGCCTGGTGGTGGCGCCGCGTCGTGATGAGCGGGAACTCGACCGCTTCGCGCGAAGAACTGTCTGCCACCGCCTGCTCGACGCCGACGGCCTGGCCGAGCTTGAGCCGGACCTTGCCGGCCGGTTCGGCCGGGCGCTGTACTTTGCGGACGAGGCCCATCTCGACCCGCGCGCGGCCCTGCCGTCGCTGGCCGGCCGGCTGGATGCCATGGGCGTCCCGATCCGGTTCGGCGCCGAGGTGGCGGAGCCGCCGCCCGATGTCGACCTGACGGTGGATTGCCGCGGCCTCGCCGCCGCCGACCTTCTGCCCGACCTGCGCGGGGTGAAGGGCGAGATGCTGATCCTGCGCTGCCCTGATGTGCAGCTCAGCCGGCCGGTGCGCATGCTCCACCCCCGCTTCCCGCTCTACATCGTGCCGCGCGGGGACGGGCTGTTCATGGTGGGCGCCACCATGATCGAGAGCGCCGAGCGTGCCCGCGTCACCGCCCGCTCCGTGGTGGAATTGCTGAACGCCGCCTACACGCTGCATCCGGCCTTCGGCGAGGCCGAGCTGGTCGAGATCGGCGCGGATGCCCGGCCGGCCTTCCCGGACAACCTGCCCCGGGTGCGCCGGGACGGCGGCCGCCTGCTTCTGAACGGCCTCTACCGCCACGGCTTCCTCCTGTCCCCGGCACTGGCCCGGATCGCGGCGGACTTCGCCCTGGAAGGCAAGCGTGTGGAAGGCATTACCGAAATCAGCGGAGGAAGGACATGAAGATCATCGTCAATGGCCAGCCGGTAGAGACCGGTGCCCGGTCACTGGCCGCCCTGCTGGAGGAGCTGGGCTATGGCGGGATCGTGGTGGCCACGGCGGTGAATGGCGACTTCACCCCGGCAGCACGGCGCGCCGAGACCGAGCTGAAGGACGGCGACCAGATCGAAGTGCTGGCCCCGATGCAGGGAGGTTGAGCGATCATGGAAGTTTACGGGACGAAGCTCACCTCGCGACTCCTGCTCGGAACGTCGCAGTACCCCTCGCCGGCGATCCTGGCGGATGCGGTGAAGGCGGCGGGTTCCGACGTGGTGACGGTATCACTGCGGCGCGAATCCGGGGTGGAGCGTGCCGGGCAGGGCTTCTGGTCGCTGATCCGCTCGCTGGGCGTGAAGGTCCTGCCGAACACGGCCGGCTGCCACACGGCCAAGGAGGCGGTCGCCACCGCGCAGATGGCGCGCGAGGTATTCGGCACGCCCTGGATCAAGCTCGAGGTGATCGGCAACCACGACACGCTGCAGCCCGACCCGTTCGCGCTGGTGGAGGCGGCCGGCATCCTGTCACGCGACGGCTTCCAGGTGTTCCCTTACACCACCGACGACCTGATCGTGGCCGAGAAGCTGGTGGAGGCGGGCTGCCAGGTGCTGATGCCCTGGGGTGCGCCGATCGGCTCGGGCAAGGGGCTGAACAACCGCTTCGCCCTGCGCAGCATGCGCGCCCATTTCCCAGACGTGCCGCTGGTGGTCGATGCCGGGATCGGCCTGCCCTCCCATGCCGCCGACGCCATGGAACTGGGCTACGACGCGATCCTGCTCAACACCGCGGTCGCCAAGGCCGGCGATCCGGTGCGGATGGCAAAAGCCTTCCGCCATGCGGTCGAGGCCGGGCGCTTGGCGTTCGAGGCCGATCCCATGGAGCCGCGCGACATGGCGGCACCCTCCACGCCCGTGCTCGGCACGGCGTTCCGGAGCTGATCCGATGCTCGATCCCTTCTACCTGATCGTCGACCATCCGCGCTGGCTGGAGCGGCTCCTGCCGGTGGGCGTGCGCCTGGTCCAGCTGCGCATGAAGGACCTGCCGCAAGCGGAGCTGCGTGCCTTGGTTCGCCAGGGCCGCGACCTCGCCCAGGCGCATGGCGCCCAGCTGATCGTGAACGACTACTGGCGGCTGGCGCTGGAGGAAGGCTGCGACTTCGTCCATCTGGGCCAGGAGGACTTGGCGGAGGCGGACCTGGCGGCGATCCGGGCGGCTGGGCTGAAGCTGGGGATCAGCACCCATGACGATGCCGAGCTGGACCGCGCGCTCGCGACCGAGCCCGACTATGTGGCCCTGGGCCCGATCTTCCCGACCATCCTGAAGCAGATGCGCTGGGCGCCACAGGGGCTGGAACGGATCGGCGCCTGGAAGCGGCGGATCGGCCAAGTGCCCCTGGTCGCGATCGGCGGGCTCACCCCGGAGCGCGGCACCGCGGCGCTGGCGGCCGGGGCGGACAGCGTGGCCGTGGTCACCGACGTGCTGCTCAACGCCGATCCCGAGGCCCGCTGCCGGGAATGGCTGGACGTGACGAGGCAGCCGGCATGAGCGACCGTTATGCCCGGCAGATGGTGCTGCCAGAGGTGGGCCCGGAAGGGCAGGCACGGCTGACGGCGGCCAGCGTGCTGGTGCTGGGTGCCGGCGGGCTGGGCTCGCCGGTGCTGCTGGCGCTGGCAGGTGCCGGGATCGGGCGGCTCGTCGTGGTCGACCATGACCATGTCGAGACCTCCAACCTGCACCGCCAGCCGCTCTTCCGGATGGAGGATGTCGGCCGACCCAAGGCCCAGGCCGCACGGGACGCCATTCTGGCCTACAATCCGGAGATCTCCGTCGAGCCGCTCGTGCAGAAGCTCACGCCGCGCCTGGCACCGGAACTGGTGGGGCAGGTGGACATCGTGGTCGATGCGGCGGACAGTCTGGCGGTCACCTATATCCTGAGCGATGCCTGCCAAGCAGCTGGGAAGCCGCTGGTTTCCGCCGCGGTACTCGGGCTTGGCGGCTATGTCGGCACGTTCTGCGGGACCGCACCCAGCTATCGTGCGGTGTTCCCCGACATGCCGACCACCGTCGGCTCCTGTGCGGCCAATGGCGTGCTGGGCTCGGTGGTGGCAACCATGGGAGCGCTCCAGGCGCACATGGTCCTGCAACTGGTCTTGGGCCTGGAGCCGTCGCCGTCCGGCCGGCTGGTCTCCGTCGACCTGCGCCGGTTCGGCTTCGGCGGCTTCTCCTTCCTCGGCACGCCCGAGCCCGACGGGCCGGCCATCCCGTTCGTGGAGGCCGACGCGATCCGAGGCGACGACTGCGTGGTCGAACTGCGCGACGCCGCGGAGGCGCCGGAGCCCGTCCACGCGGGCGCCCGGCGCATCCTGCCGGCGGAGATCGGCACAGCCGAACTGCCGCGCGACCGCCGGGTGGTGCTGGCCTGCGCTGCCGGCATCCGGGCGCACCGGGCGGCCCGGATCCTGGCGGAGCGCGGCTGGCGGGACCTGGCGGTGGTGGCGGCCGGCTAGAGGTTCCGGTCGGGGAAGCAAGGATCCGCTGGTTGATCCAGCCGGGTCCTCGACCGGCATGAAGTGGCTGCCCTCCTCGATCAGTTCGGCCGCCGAGGCTGGCTTGCAATGGTCGACGCCCGGTCGTGGCTGACTACATCGTGGCGGCGCTGTCCGATCGACACCGGCTCGATCCGGAGCGCGCCAGGCCGCCACAGGTCGGAGATGGGCTGGTGGTGCGCCGGGGCTGGAACCGCTCGGCCCGGCTCCTGCGCGGCTGAGGCCGAGATCGACTGGCGGTCCGCGGTGATGCATCGTGACCAGCATGTCTGCCTGCGCTGCGCCGAGCAGTCCGGCACCGTGACACCGGCCGAGCGGGCGAGGGTGCCTGCGTCAGACCGGTGGCAGGTTCACCTCGGCTGCCCGGGATCGGCCGGGCAGCGCTCCACCGCAGGATGGGCCGCGTGGCGTTTTGTCACGAATGCCGCCTTGAGCCGGACTAGGCGGCCTTGCGCCAGCGCCGGCTCGCGAAGCTCGCCACCAGGACCAGGAAGATCAGCACGCCGGTGCCGACCTGCTGCCAGTAGAAGTTCCAGCCGATCAGGAGCAGGCCGTTGGCGACCACGGCCAGCAGCAGCACGCCCAGCACGGTGCCCGGCACGTTCGGCCGACCGCGTCGGTCGAGCGTGGTGCCGATGAAGGTGGCGCCGATCGCGTTCAGGAGGAAGGCATTGCCCGAGGAGGGCACATAGGCATTGACCGTGGCCGACAGCATCAGGCCGGCCACCGCGGCGACGAGCGCGCTCAAGAGATAGACCAGGACCAGGTCGCGGCGCACCGGCAGGCCCGAATACCAGGCCACCGCCGGCTGAACGCCGATCGCGGTCACCCGCCGGCCGAACGGCGTGGCGCGCAGCAGGACCGTGAACAGGATGATCAGGCTCGCCACCACCCAGAGCGGCGTGGCGATGCCGAGGATGTCGCCATGGGCCAGGAAGGTCGCGGCCTCGGGCACCTTGGCCTTGGACAGGTAGATCGGGATGCCGCCGCCGGTGGTGAGCTGCTGGACGCTGCGGCCAATGAACAGCGTGCCGAGCGTGGCGAGGAAGGGCGTGATGCCGAGCGCCACGATCAGGAAGGCATTGAACAGGCCGGCAGCCAGGCCGCCCAGCAGGCCCGCCAGCAGTGCGATCCCGAACGGCTGGCCGGCGGCGATCAGGCTGACGAACAGGAGGCTGGCGAAGTCCAGTGCGGTGCCCACCGACAGGTCGATGCCGCCCGACGCCACGGCCAGCGTCATCGCGATCGACACGATCGCCAGCAGGGTGAAGTTGTTGACCAGCACGCTTTCCAGGTTGCTCGGCACCAGGAAGGCCGGGCTGGACCAGGCGAAGAACAGCACCACCAGGAGCAGCGCCAGCGGCAGGCCCATCTGGAAGACGAGGTCCGGCAGGCGGCGCCGGTGCTGTGCCGTGGGGAGGGTTGCCTGGGCCATGGCTCAGCTCTCCTTGCGTCGCAGGACCGAGGTGGCCGCGACCACCAGGAGGATGAGGGCGCCCTGGACGCCGCTCACCCAGTAGCTGGAGATGTTGAGGAGCTGGAAGCCGTTGCCGAGAAAGCCGATGAACAGGGCCGCCAGGAGGGTGCCGCCGATCGTCGGCACCAGGCGGCGCGAGAACACCACGCCCAGCAGTGCCGTCACCACCACGCCCAGCAGCAGCTCGGCCGAGCCTGTGCTGCTGCCGCTCAGGTAGGCGACCGAGAGGATCGCGCCCAAGGCGGCGAACAGCCCACTCACCAGATAGGTCGCGGCGACATAACGTGCGACCGGCAGGCCGGCGGCGCGCGCCGCCTCGCGATGCTCGCCCACCGCCTGCAGGCGCAGGCCCACCGGCGTGAACTGGACCAGCAGGATCAGAACGACGGCCACGACCAGCAGGATCCAGGCGAGGTTGGGCACGCCGAACGGGCCGACATTGTTGATCGCCATGAGGAACGGGGTGGAGGCCGAAAGCACGGTGTTCTCGGTCAGCACCAGCTCCAGGCCGGCGGCGACGTTCATGACCGCGAGCGTGGCGAGCAGCGGCAGGATGCCGACTGCCACCACAGCGAAGGCGTTGGCGGCGCCCACGGCCAGCCCGGTGGCCATCGTAGTCAGGATCGCCGTGGCGTCGCCCTGGCCAGCCTGGATCAGCGCGGCGTAGACGGCGGCGCACAGGCCGAGATTGGCAGCGACCGACAGGTCGATCCCGCCGGTCACCACGTTGCCGCCACCGCCGATGATCACGACCGTCATGCCGAAGGCCAGGATCGCCAGGATGGCGGACTGGGCGATCACGTTGGTGAAGTTGAAGAAGCTCAGGAAGAAGGGTGCGGTCGCCGAGAAGAACACCAGCACGGCGACGAACGCCAGGAGCGAGCCGGCGCGCAGCGCCAGCGCGCCCAGGCGACGCAGGTCGGCACGCTCGCCGCCCGCCTGTTCGATGACCGTGCTCATGCCGCCTCCATCGCGCCGGTCGACCAGGCGAGCAGGGCATCCGAGCTCGCGTTCTCGGCTGGCAGCTCGCGCACGACCGCACCGCGATAGAGCACCAGGATCCGATCAGCGATGCCGGCCAGCTCGTCCAGGTCGCTGGACACGAGCAGCACGGCGGCGCCCCGCTCGACCAGCTCGCCGATCAGCCGGTAGATCTCGACCTTGGCGGCGATGTCCACGCCCACGGTCGGCTCGTCGAGCAGATAGACCTCCGAGCGCCTGGCCAGCCACTTGGCGATCACGACCTTCTGCTGGTTGCCGCCCGACAGGTCGCGCACGGCGGTGTCGGGCCCGGGCGTGCGGATGCGCAGCTCCTCGATCAGCCGGCGGGTCTCCCCGTCCTCCTCGGCGCGGCGCACCAGGCCGCCGCGGACGAAGCGGTCGAGGCTGGCGAGCGTGGTATTGTCCCGCACGCTGGCATCCAGTGCCACTCCCTGGCCGCGCCGGTCCTCCGGCACCAGGGCCATGCCCCGTGCCACCGCGGCTGCCGGGTTGCCGAGCGTCGCGACCTGGCCGCCGAACTCGATCTGGCCGGCATCGGGCCTGTCCAGGCCGAACAGCAGGCGGACCAGCTCCTTCACGCCGGAGCCCAGCAGGCCGGTCACACCCAGGATCTCGCCCCGGCGCAGGGTGAAGGACACTTCCTGGAGGTGCGGGCGCCGGGCCAAGTTGCGGACGGCCAGCGCCGGGGCGCCCGGTGCCACCTGCCGCTTGGGGAACAGCTCGCCGAGGTCGCGCGCCACCATCATCCGGGCGATCTCGCGCGCCGGCGTGGCTGCGGGGCTGACCGTGCCGACATGGCGGCCGTTGCGCAGCACGGTGACCCGGTCGCAAAGCCGCTCGATCTCCTGGAGATAGTGGGAGATGTAGACGATCGTGATCCCCTGGCCGCGCAGCCGCTCGATGATGGCGAACAGCCGGTCCACTTCGCGCTTGACCAGGGCGGCGGTGGGTTCGTCGAACACCAGGATGCGCGGCTTCTGCGCCAGCGCCCGCACGATCTGGACTAGCTGCTGCTGGGCGGTGGTCAGCTCGGAGATGAGCGCGCCCTTAGGCAGTTCAACGCCGAACTGCTCGGTGATCAGCGCTCGCGCTTCCCGCTCCATCCGCCGCCGGGCGAGCAGGCCGGCGGCCGTGTGCTCGCGGCCGAGGAACACGGCCTCGCCCACGGTGAAGCTCGGCACCAGCAGGCGGTCCTGGTGGATGAACTGGATGCCCAGCTGGTCGACCTGGTGCGGGGTGAGGTCGGTGACCGGCTGGCCGTCGATCGCGATCCGGCCCTCGTCCGGGCGGTAGATCCCGGCCAGGACCTTGATCAGGGTCGACTTGCCGGCGCCATTCTGGCCGACCAGCCCGTGGATCTCGCCGGGCCCGACCTCGAACTCGGCTCCGTCCAGGGCGCGCACCCCGCCGAAGTCCTTGATCAGGCCGTGCATCGCGAGCGCTGGCGGCGCGGCAGAATGGTCGGTCGAGGGCATCTGGGTCCGCATGAAGTAGACGATGTCCAAAAATCAGCGCCGGATCGGGTACCGGCCGGCCGGCTGACGGGACTGGGCCGGGGGCGACGTGCCCTGTCACAACCCCTTCATCGGCCGGGCGGGGCAGGACCGGGCAGTGCCCGTCTGCCCCAGGTTCCGTTGCGGCCTTGCGGCCGGAGAGGGCTTGCCCAACCGGCCGCTGGGCCGCCGTCAGCCCTGGCCCAGCTGCTTCTGTGCCTCCGCGGCGTTCGCCTTGGTGACCAGGATCGAGGGTAGGAAGGTGAAGCTCGGCACCGGCTGGCCGGCCAGGTGGCGCGCGACGTTCTGGATCGAGGTCTTGCCGATCGCGGCCGGCTGCTGGGCCGCCACCGCCGCTGCCGGCGAATCCGGGTCCTTCACCAGCTCGACCACCTCCGGGCTGCCGTCCACGCCATAGGTGCGCACCTCGTTGCGGCCGGCTGCGGCAATCGCCTGGGTGGCGCCCAGCTGCGGCACGTCCCAGGCCGACCAAACCGCGTCAACCGAGCCTTTCTCCGGGTACTTGTTCAGCACCGCGGTGATCTGGGTGTAGGCGTCCTGCACCGTGTTGGGGATCACGTCGCGCAGCTCGGGCTCCAGGATCTTCACGTCCGGGAAATATTTCAGCACCGCCCTCAGCTGGTCATAGCGGATGGCGCAGACCGGCACGCCGTAAAAGCCGTTGAACACCACGACATTGCCCTTGCCGCCCAGGTCGGAGACGAGCTGCAGGGCCAGCGACGAGCCGATCATGAAATTGTCGGAGGTGGTGTTGTTGATCGAGTGCGGAGTGGGCACGTCGACCGTGAACAAGGGGATGCCGGCCTCCTTGATCCGGATCAGCCAGGGCTCGATCACGCTGAGCGTGCCCAGCGTCTGCACCACCGCGTCCGGCTTCTGCCCGATCACGGTCTGCAGCTGTGCCACCAGCTTCTGGTCGTTGCGTCCGGCATCCAGGCCCACGGCGGTGCCGCCCAGCCGCTCGACCTCGGCGATCTGCGCCTTGTAGGCCTCGAGATCCCAGTGATGGTCGGTGCCGACGATGCTGATCGCGATCGTCTTGCCTTCCAGCGAAGGCACGTCGTCACCCTCGGCGGCCGCGGCCGGCCGCACCAGGCCCCTGCCGCCACTCAGGCCGATGAGCCCGGCCGCGGCCAGCGCGCCGCCGCCCAGCAGCCCGCGCCGCCCCAGTTCCAGCAGCTTGAAACGATCCATTGGCCTGTTCCTCCCACCCCGAATTCTTGCGTGCCGCTGTCTGTGCCGACGGGAGTGCCGGCCGGCAAGCAAGATAAATCTACGGGTGGCTTAACGAAGAATTGGGTCTGGATCCGAAACGCGTCTGGACGGGCCGATAGCGGCGGGACCATACGGCTGGGACAAGTGCTGCAGGATAGGGACGGGATGGCCACCGGCATGGCAGCCGGACACAGCTATCCGGTACCGCTGCCCCAGTGCAGGTCGCCCAGGCTGTTCTGCAACTCGCTGCCGAAGGTCGACAGGGTACCGATCACGGCGATCGCCAGCAGAATGGCGACCAGGCCGTACTCAAGCGTGGTGCTGCCACGCCGGCAGAGGAACAGGCGGAACAGACGGGCCATCGAGGACCTTCCCGGAAGAAGCGGGGGACTTGCCCGCTCATCCTGGACCCGTCCGGGTTAAGGCATCGTTAGCACCGCAACGAATCGGGCGGCATTTGCCGTCCGCCAGGGCCGGGCTAGCTGGCCGCCTGCTCCTCCAGCCGGCGGATCAGCCCGTCCAGCCCCTCGCGCTCGATCACGGCGGCGAACTCGTTGCGCCAGGTGACCACCATGCTGACCCCGGCCACCGAGGCGTCGATGATCCGCCAGCGGCCATCCTTCTCGCGCAGCCGCCAGACCACGTCGATCGGCTCGCCGCCCTTGGGCGTGACCCGGCTGCTCACCAGGACGTCGTCGCCCGCTTCGGTCTGGCCGCCGACTTCCAGCCTTTCGCCGGCATAGCTGTCGAACCGGCGGCTGTAGGTGGTGATCAGGTGCTCCTGGAACACTTGCGTGAACCGGGCCCGCTCCTCCGGGCTGGCAGTGCGCCAAGCCCGGCCCAGCACCAGGGCCGCGATCCTCGGCATGTCGACGTCGCCCTCCATCAGTTCAGCGAACCGCTGCCGGCGGGCGGCCGGATCGTCCCGGGTGGCGGCGAGCGCTGCCACGGCCTGCTCGCCGAACCGGTCGACCAAGGCTTCCGGTGCCTGGGTTTGTGCCGCTGCGAGCGGCAGAGGCCCGCCGGTCAGGAGGGAGCCCGCGACCAGCAGGGCAGCGAGAAGGGAACGGCGGGACGACATGCAGCGACTACTCCAGCAAGGCCGTACAGGATCTTCACAGGATCTGCCGACCTTCATGACCGCTGCTGGTTAAGAACGTCCTGCGGAATCCGGGGTGATCTTTGTCACAGCACATCCGGCTATGTGCCTGCCGCACCAGCAGCTAGCGATGGGCCAGCACCTGGGGGTGGAGCTGGAACAGCCAAGTCTCTGTGATCGGCTGGCCTTCCAAGCTCATGAAGCAGCGCAGCTCGACCGGATCCTCGCCGTCGAACTTCAGGTCGAACTCGGAACGCCAGCGGTCGGTGTACCAGATCGGCTCGGCGCGCTGGAGGCTGAGCTCGCCGCGGGACGCGGAGGCCTCCACGGTCGGGCGCACGCCCCAGGGGATCGACTTCAGGATCTCGCCGTCCCACTC
>NZ_DATMFZ010000010.1:0-39569 GCF_035556675.1 Geminicoccus sp.
TCCACCGCGGCGGCGTCCAGGTTGCGCGAGACATAGGAGCCGCCGACCATGTCGAGGATCAGGTCGATGCCCTTGCCGCCGGTGGCCTCCCGGACCACCGCCACGAAGTCCTCCCGGCGATAGTCGATCCCGCGCCTGGCCCCGAGATCCTCACAGGCCTTGACCTTGTCCGGGGAACCGGCGGTGGCGAACACTTCCGCACCGAACGCATGGGCCAGCTGGATCGCCGTCACCCCGATACCCGAGCTGCCGCCATGCACCAGGAACCGCTCGCCCTGCCGCAGCCGCCCGCGCTGGAACACGTTGGTCCAGACGGTGAAGAAGGTTTCCGGCAGGCCGCCGGCCTCGACCGTGCTCCAGCCTTCCGGCACCGGCAGCACCTGCTCGGCCGGTGCCGTGCAGTATTCGGCATAGCCGCCGGATGCGACCAGGGCGCAGACCGCATCGCCCAGCGCTACCCCCTCCACGCCCTGGCCCAGCGCCACCACCTCGCCCGCGACCTCCAGCCCGGGCACGTCGGAAGCACCGGGCGGCGGCGGGTAGGCACCCATGCGCTGAAACACGTCCGGACGGTTGACACCGGCACTCGCCACCCGGATCAGCACCTCCCCCGAGCCTGGCTGTGGCACCGGCATCCGGGCGATCTCCAGGACTTCCGGGCCGCCCGGCTGGGCGATCCTGACATAGCGCATGGAGCTGGGCAGCTGGTCCGACATCCCGGCATTTCCTTGGTGGCGGTTCTTCCGGCACCGAAGGCACGGCTGGCGCGGGAGCGCAAGGGCGTGTGCCTTCGGTCAGGCCCGCACCCACCAGACGATCGGTGCCCTTGTCCGGCCCGCTGGCCATCCCCATTATGCGGCATTCCCAGACATACCGAACGATGACCAGCACGACTGCACGATCCAGGGCACGGATGATCGCCGAGGAGCCGCTCCATGCGGCTGCCGGACGCCAGCATGTCCGTGGCGGCGCCCGGGTAGAGGGCGCGTCGCGCGCCTGCGCCTGGCCCAATTGCGACGCCTGCGGCGAGTATCGCGCACCGCGGTCGCGCAACTCGCTGCGCGAATACCAGTGGCTGTGCCTGGAGCATGTGCGCGAGTTCAACCGGAACTGGGATTTTTTCCAGGGCATGAACACGGACGAGATCGAGGCGATGCGCCGCGACGACGTGACCTGGAGCCGGCCCACCTGGCCGCCCGGCCTGAACACGGCCGACCTGCGCCTGAAGGATCCGTTCGAGCTCCTGCACGCCCACGGCTTCACCCGGCAGCGCCCGGAGCCGCCCAAGCGGCCGCCGACCACCGCCCAATCCCATGCCCGCACCCTGGGCCTGGAGCCCGGCTTCACGGTGGCGGAGCTGAAGACCCGCTACAAGTCGCTGGCCAAGCAGCACCACCCGGACCTGCATGGCGGCGACCGGCGCCAGGAGGAGCGGCTGAAGGAGATCAACGCCGCCTATACCTGGCTCCTGGCTCATCCGGGCGAGCGCTAGAGGGCTCCGCCCGGCCACCCTTCCCTTCCCAGCCGCACGCGGCACCAGCGGAGCCACCTGATGACTGGCCAACCGAAGCTTTGCCGGGTCGACGAGGTGGTGGCGCGCCTGGATGAGGGACCCTGGCCATGGGCCATGGCGGAGCGTGCCCGGATCGACGCGCACTGGGCCGGGCTGATCGCGGCCAATCCCGCCTTGTACAACGGCCAGGTCCTGATCGCCCGCGATCGCCGGTTTGCCGGGAACCGGCTGGAGGTGCGCTACACGCCCACGGACTATGCCGCCTTCCTCACCTTTCGCGACCTGGGCTTCCCCGAGCCCTCCACCAGCAACTGCTTCGGCCTGGCGGCACTGCGCGCCTCGGACGGGGGGTTCCTCCTGGGCGTGATGGGCGGGCACACCGCCAATCCCGGCCGCGTCTACTTTCCCGGGGGCACGCCGGAGCCGGCGGACGTCCTGCCGGACGGCCGGGTCGACCTCCTGGGCAACGTGCTGCGCGAACTCGGTGAGGAAACCGGCCTCCGGCCCGAGGAGGTCGAGGTCCGGCCCGGCTGGACCGTGGCGGTCGAAGGCGGCCGCACCGCGCTCATGCGCGACATCCGCATCGACCTGCCGGCCGAGGCGGCACGCGCGCGGATCATGGAATTTCTCGATGCCGAGGCGGAGCCGGAGCTGGCCGGCATCCGGATCATCCGGGCGCCGGAGGAGGCGGAGCAGGACGCGGTGCCGGGCTTCGTCCGGTCCTACCTCCGGCACGCCTTCCGGTCGCAGGCCGACTGAAGAATCCCGCACCGGCAGGCCTCGCACCAGCCCGTCAGGCGCCTACATTAGGCTCAAGGCGGACCCGGCGGGGTTGGCGCGGGTGGAAACGTTCTGCTAGCGTCGCGGTTGTCGGGGTGGGCGTTGCGGGTGCAGCGCCCTCGTTCGGGCGGGCGGTTCGCTCCGCGCCCTGCGCCACCATCGCCTCGCCACATTCGTGTCTTCGGATCCGTCATGACCGTCGCTGATCAGAGTCCGCTCCTCGATCCGTCGAACCGGATCGACCTTCCCGCCAAGCCCGATATCCGGCTCTCGGTCCGCCAGACCTTCGGGATCGACAGTGATCTCGAGGTGGATGCCTACAGCCGGCGCACCGACTATGTGCCCGACCTCGACGAGGCCTACCGGTTCGACCACGACACCACGCTCGCGATCCTGGCCGGCTTTGCCTACAACCGCCGGGTGATGATCCAGGGCTATCACGGCACCGGCAAGTCGACCCATATCGAGCAGGTCGCGTCCCGGCTGAACTGGCCCTGCGTGCGGGTCAACCTGGACAGCCATATCAGCCGCATCGACCTGGTCGGCAAGGACGCCATCGTGCTGCGCGACGGCAAGCAGGTTACCGAGTACCGGGAAGGCATCCTGCCCTGGTCCCTGCAAAACCCGGTGGCGCTGGTGTTCGACGAGTATGACGCCGGCCGCCCGGACGTGATGTTCGTGATCCAGCGCGTGCTGGAGAGCCAGGGCCGCATGACCCTGCTCGACCAGAACAAGGTGCTGCGCTCGCACCCGTCCTTCCGGCTGTTTGCCACCGCCAACACGGTGGGCCTGGGCGACACGTCCGGCCTCTACCATGGCACCCAGCAGATCAATCAGGGCCAGATGGACCGCTGGTCGATCGTGACCCAGCTGAACTATCTGGAGCACGACGCCGAGGTCCGGATCGTGCTGGCCAAGTGCCCGGACTACGACACGGTCGAGGGCCGCAAGCAGGTCTCGCAGATGGTGAGCCTCGCCGACCTGACCCGCAACGGCTTCGTGGCCGGCGACGTCTCGACGGTGATGTCGCCGCGCACGGTGATCACCTGGGCAGAGAATGCGCGGATCTTCAAGAGCCTGCCGCTGGCCTTCCGCCTGACCTTCCTGAACAAGTGCGACGAGGCCGAGCGGACCACCATCGCCGAGTACTACCAGCGCTGCTTCGGCCAGGAGCTGCCGGAATCGGCGACGCGGCTGGCTTTGGCCTGATCAGTTGGGGGCCTGACCGGCCGGCGGCAGCGCAGGCCAGGACCGGTGGCATGGCCGGTCGGCGGCATTGAAGGAGTGGCAGGGTGGCAGTCGTGGCAACCCGTTCCGGAACGCCCGAGCAGAGCAACCAGACGGCGCGCGAGCGGATCGACAATTTCCAGCGGGTCGTCGGCGCCACCGTGCGTGCGATGGCGCGCAAGCCGAGCCTGGACGTCCAGTTCCGGGCTGGCGAGAACCGGCGCCCGACGGAAGGCCAGGCCGGCGGCGAATCGGTCCGTCTGCCCACGCCGCGCCAGGACTTCGCCAAGGCCGATCTCGCCCGGATCCGCGGCGAGGGCGACCAGTCGGCGCTGCGCCTGCGCCACCATGACGCCAAGCTGCATGCCCGCCACGCCCCCAATGGCGAGATCGCCCAGCTCGTCTACGACAAGATGGAGCAGGTCCGGGTCGAGGCGCTGGGCTCGTCGCGCATGGCCGGCGTGCGCGAGAACCTGCTCAACGCCTGGAAGGCCCGCACCCGCCCGATCGAGAGCGGCGGCCAGGAGCAGGCCGGGCACATGGCGGAGATCGTCGAGCTGTTCGCCCGCGAGCAGTTGCTGGGCACCGAACTGCCCCCGCCCCATGCCAAGGCGCTGGAGCCCTGGCGCGACTACCTGGCCCAGCACATGGCCGGGCACCTGCCGAAGCTGGAAGCGCTCCTGGCCGACCAGGAGCGGTTCGCGCTCGAGATGCGCGACCTCCTGAACGATCTGGGCTTCACCACCGAGGATCTGCCCGAGGACGGCGAGGGGCAGGACAGCCCCGAGGACCAGGACGACGACCAGGAAGAGGGCGGCGAAGGCGGCGAGCAGGGCCAGGACGGCGAGGGCCAGGACCAGCAGCAGGACAGCCAGACCAAGGAGGTCAGCGCTGCCCAGGATGCCGCGATGGCGGAGGCCGGCGAGGGCGACGAGAGCCAGGAAGCCATGGCCGAGATGGGGTCCGAGGACGAGGGCGAGGCGCCGGCCACCAACCGGCCCAAGACCGGCCACAACCAGGGCGATCCCAACGCCTACAAGGTGTTCACCCGCAAGTTCGACGAGGTGGTCACGGTCGACGAGCTGTGCGGCCCCTCCGAGCTCACCCGGCTGCGTGGCCAGCTCGACCTGTCGCTGCAGCGCTTCCACGCCATGATCGGCAAGATGGCGAACCGGCTGCAGCGCAAGCTGATGGCCCAGCAGCAGCGCTCCTGGCTGTTCGACCTGGATGAAGGCATCCTGGATGCGGCGAGGCTCACCCGCGTGGTGGTCAACCCGAGCCACGCGCTGACCTTCAAGGTCGAGAAGGAGACCGACTTCCGCGACACGGTCATGACCCTGCTCATCGACAATTCAGGGTCGATGCGCGGCCGGCCGATCGCGGTGGCGGCGATGAGCGCCGACATCCTGGCGCGCACGCTGGAACGCTGCGGCGTCAAGGTCGAGATCCTGGGCTTCACCACCCGGGCCTGGAAGGGCGGCCAGTCGCGCGAGCAGTGGCTGCGCGAGGGCAAGCCTGCCAACCCGGGCCGGCTGAACGACCTGCGTCACATCATCTACAAGGCCGCCGACACGCCCTGGCGGCGCGGCCGGCGTGCACTCGGCCTGATGCTGCGCGAGGGGCTGCTCAAGGAGAATATCGACGGCGAGGCGATCATGTGGGCGCATGAGCGCCTGCTCGCCCGGCCCGAGCAGCGTCGCATCCTGATGGTGATTTCCGATGGCGCCCCGGTGGATGACAGCACCCTGTCCTCCAACCCCGGCAACTATCTGGAGCGGCACCTGCGCCAGGTGATCGAGCAGATCGAGACGACCTCTCCTGTCCAGCTCCTGGCGATCGGCATCGGCCACGACGTGACCCGCTATTATCGCCGCGCGGTCACGATCTCCGATCCGGAGCAGCTGGGTGGCACCATGCTCAAGCAGCTGGCCGAGCTGTTCGACCTGGACGACGAGCGGCCGGGCCGCCGACGCCGGGCGGCCTGACGCGGCTCAGGCCCGTCCGCCGGCGACCGCCTTCGCGAACTTGCCGTTGAAGCGGGCATAGCCCCGCTCGGTCTGGCGCAGATGCGCCCGTGCATGCTCATGCAGCGCCGGCAGCCGGTGAAACGGCACGGTCGGAAAAGCATGGTGCTCGGCGTGGTAGGGCATGTTCCAGGCGAGGAAGCGCACGATCCGGGTCGTGAAGGTCGTGCGCGTGTTTTCCAGCATGTTGGCGACATGCGAGCAGCGGGCGTGCTCGGCGAGCAGGTAGGCGCGCAGTAAGGGCTGGCCCAGCACGACCGGCACGAGCCAGGTCCAGAGCAGCAGGGTCGAGCCGACGAGGAGCGAGCCCAGCAGGAGCAGGACGTAGGCCGCCAGCATCGCCCGCGCCTCCAAGACCATCTGCGGCCGGGCGCCCTTGGGCAGGAACGGGTCGGTGATGGCGCCCCGCGCATTGGCGACCAGCGTGCGGAGCATCGACCACCACAGCGGCAGGCCCGACAGGTAGCGGGCATACTGCCAGAGCGTTTCGGGCTTGGGCGACATCAGCTCCGGATCATGGTCCGGATCGTGGGTGTGCCGGTGGTGGGCGAAGTGGAAATACTTGAACCAGCAGGGCGGGACCAGGATCAGGAAGCCCGCCAGATGCGCCACGGCCGTGTTCAGCCAGCGCGTGCGGAACGCGGTGTTGTGGCTGGTCTCGTGCAATGCTGTGAACAGGAACACGATCAGGATGCCCTGCGGGAGCAGGAGCAGCGGCCAGCCGGGCACGGCCTTGCCGATCAGGACGCCCAGCAGGACGATCAGGCCGAGATGGGCGAACAGCTGGCGCAGCCCTGGTCCGTCAGTCAGGGACGTGAGCATCCGGCGCTGCTCGGCGTCCAGGCTGGAGACCAGGCGGCGATGATCGAACTCGCCCGATCCGGCTTCGGCCATCTGCTCCTCCTCCTCCTGCGCCCGATCCACCGCCGATCCTAGCGCGTTCAGTCGATCGGGTGCAGGACCCGGTGGAGGAAGTCCTGGGTGCGCGGGTGCTTCGGCCGGACCAGCACTTCCGATGGCGGACCCTGCTCGACGATGATGCCGCCGTCGATGAACAGCACCCGGTCGGCCACCTCGCGGGCGAACGCGATCTCGTGGGTCACGATCAGCATCGTCATCCCCTCCTTCGCCAGGTCGCGCATCACGGTCAGCACCTCGCCGACCAGTTCCGGATCCAGCGCCGAGGTCGGCTCGTCGAACAGGATGGCGCGCGGTTGCATCGCGAGCGCCCGGGCGATCGCGACCCGCTGCTGCTGGCCGCCCGAGAGCTGCTGGGGATGATTGTCGGCCTTGGCGGCGAGCCCGACTCGCTCCAGCAGGGCGCGGCCCCGCTCGGTCGCCGATGCCCGGTTCTCGCCCTTCACATAGACCGGCCCCTCGATCACGTTCTCCAGCACGGTCCGGTGCGGGAACAGGTTGAAGCGCTGGAACACCATCGCGACCTCCATCCGCACCTCGCGGATGGACTTCTTGTTGCGGTCGACCAGCTGGCCTTCGACCAGCACCCTGCCCTTCTGATAGTCCTCCAGCCCGTTCACGCAGCGCAGCATGGTGGACTTGCCCGAGCCGGACGGGCCGATGATGCAGACCACCTCACCCTTGCCGACCGTGGCGTCGATGCCTTTGAGGACCTCCAGTGCGCCGAAGCTCTTGTGGACGTCCTGGAACTCGATCATCGCCATGGGATCAGCGCCTCCGGCCCATGCGTTTCTCCAGCCAGCGGCTCAAGCCCATCAGCGGCAGGCACATCACCAGGTAGAGCAGCGCCACGGTGGTGAAGACCGCGGTGTTCTTGAAGGTCGAGGACGCGATCAGCTTGCCCTGCAGGGAGAGCTCCGCGACCGTGATGGTGGATGCCAGCGAGCTGTCCTTCAGCATCATGATCATGGTGTTGCCGTAGGAGGGCAGGATGATCTTGATCGCCTGCGGCAGGATCACCCGGCGCATCATCAGACCGCGCGACATGCCGATCGACTGCGCGGCCTCGGTCTGGCCATGGTCGACCGCCTCGATGCCGGCGCGGAAATCCTCCGCCTGGTAGGAGGAATAGGCGATGCCCAGGCCGATGATCGCGGCCTGCAGCGCGGTCAGCGCCAGGCCCAGCTCCGGCATCACGAAGTAGATGTAGAAGAGCTGCACCAGGATCGGGATGGCGCGCAGGATGTTGACGATGGTCGCACTGGTCAGGCTGAGCACGCGATTGGAGGACAGGCGCATGATCGCCCAGACCAAGCCCAGCACCGTCGAGAAAATGATCGAACCGACCGTCACGATGAGGGTGAGCTGGATGCCCTTCATCAATGCCGGCAGGAAATTGATCATGTCCTGAAGAAAGCTGCTCATGCCGAACTTCTTCGTGATATGGGCGGCGGCCGAGGGCCGGCCGCCGCGTCGCACTCTTCAATCGAGTTCGGGGGCGAGCCTCAGTTCAGGCTCCACTTCTCGATCATCTTGTCCAGCTCGCCACTCGACTTCAGCTCCGCGATCGCCGCATTGATCTTGGTCATGCGCTCGGTGTCGCCCTTGGCAGTGATGATGCCGATCTTGCCGGGCAGCGCCGTCTGGTAGCTCTTGACCAGGTGAACATCCGGGAACTGGCCCTGGCCCAGATAGTAGGAGGCCACCGGATAGTCGACGAAGCCGGCCTTGATACGCCCGGCATTCACGTCGTTCATGACGGCCGGAATCGTCTCGTAGGCCTTCACCTCGCTGAAGATGCCGGCCTCCTCCAGGGCGGCGATATAGACGGTGCCGACCTGGGCACCGACGACCTCGCCCTTCATGTCCTGGAACGAAGTGTATTCCGTGGTGTCCTCCTTGGAGACCACCATGCCTTCGCCGAAGCTGTACACGTCGTCGGAGAAGTCGACGACTTCCGCACGGGTCGGCGTGTTGTACATGGCGGCCGAGATCAGGTCGATCTTGCCCGAGGTCAGGGAGGCGATCAGGGCCGAGAACTCCATCGGCTCCATCTGGACGTCGAAGCCGACCTTCTCGCCGATCACCTTGATCAGCTCGACCATGAAGCCGTCGATCTGGTTCTGATCATTCATGAAGGCGAACGGGATGCCCTGGGCTTCCGTGCCCACCCGCAGCGTCTCCGCCCGGGCCTCGTCGGTGATCGCCGGCAGGGCGGCGAGCCCGACCGACAGGGCGAAAGCGCTTGCGAACAGTGACTTCAGACGCATGATTGTACTCCCCTCGAACTTGCAAATGGCCATGGCGGCTGGTGCCCCATGGTCCGCATCACCATGGGCACGAACATCTACTTGCTCGTGTCCATTGGCGCCATGCCTTCTCCTGGCCGGTCTGACATGCCGGCTGCCGGTCATGCTCGTTGCACGGCGGCATCGGGCTTGCTCACGGCGCCATGACATCATGCAAATCGGGTGCCGCAGCGGCTTATCCGACATCTTGCAAATCGGGCGCCGCGACGCCTTATGAGGGGCCGCTGCATCGTGCAGCGCGATCTGGAACGGTTCACGTCTTTTAGCCAAGCCGGCTGCCTGACCGGACGACCCGACCGCGTCCGGGCGTCCTCGCCCCTGGCACTGATTCTTGGAACGCTTATGATGTGCGCGGATCAACCCGGGGCCCAACGACCTTGACTGAGCTTGCCTTGACCATCCGCCTGAACGCCAACGACAACACGGTCGTGGCCAGGCTCGACATCCTGCCCAACACCCATCTGGGCAACGAGGATCTGCGCACCGCGCAGCGCATTCCAGCGGGGCACAAGGTCGCGACCCGGCCGATCGCCAAGGGCGAGCCGATCCGCAAGTTCAACCAGATCATCGGCTTCGCCAGCCAGGACATCGCACCCGGCGAGCATGTCCACGTCCATAACTGCGTGATGCAGGACTTCGACCGCGACTATGCGGTGGGCGCCGACGTCAAGCCGATCGAGTATGTGCCCGAGAACCAGCGCCCGAGCTTCCAGGGCTATCTGCGCAATGACGGGCGCGCCGCCACGCGTAACTATATCGGCGTGCTGTCGACGGTGAACTGCTCGGCCACGGTCTGCAAGTTCATCGCCGAGCGCTTCCCCAAGGAGATCCTCGACCAGTATCCGAACGTCGACGGCATCGTCGCCATCACCCATGGCACGGGCTGCGGCATGGCGGATGCCGGCGAGGGCTACGGCAATCTCCAGCGCACGCTCTGGGGCTTCGCGCGCCACCCGAACTTTGCCGCCGTGCTGATGATCGGCCTGGGCTGCGAGGTGAACCAGATCGACTTCCTGCTGGACGCCTATCAGATCCAGCCCGGGCCGAACTTCCGCACCATGACCATGCAGGCCACGGGCGGCACCCGGAAGACGATCGAGCGGGCGCACGAGATCATCAAGGAGATGCTGCCGGGCGTGAACCAGTATGCCCGCCAGCCGGTCTCGGTCTCGGAGATCAGCTTGGCGCTGCAGTGCGGCGGCTCGGATGGCTATTCCGGCATCACCGCCAACCCGGCGCTGGGCCATGCCGTCGATCTGCTGGTCCGCAACGGCGGCACCGCGATCCTGTCCGAGACCCCGGAGATCTACGGCGCCGAGCACCTGCTCACCCGCCGCGCGGTGGACGAGAAGATCGCCGCCAAGCTGATCGACCGGATCAAGTGGTGGGAGCACTACACCTCGATCAACGGCGGCGAGATGAACAACAACCCCTCGCCGGGCAACAAGGCGGGCGGGCTCACCACCATCCTGGAGAAGTCGCTGGGCGCCACCGCCAAGGGCGGCACGCTCAACCTCCATGGCGTCTACAAATATGCCGAGCCCGTCACCGCGCGCGGCTTCGTCTACATGGACAGCCCCGGCTACGACCCGGCCTCGGCCACCGGCCAGGTGGCGTCCGGCGCGAACATGATCGTGTTCACCACCGGCCGCGGCTCCTGCTTCGGCTTCAAGCCGGCGCCGTCGATCAAGGTCGCGACCAACACGCCCATGTACCGCCGCATGGAGGAGGACATGGACATCAACGCCGGCACGATCATCGACGGCGAGGAGACGATCGAGCAGGTCGGCGAGCGCATCTTCCACAAGGTGATCGAGGTCGCGAGCGGCAACCACTCCAAGTCCGAGGAGCTGGGCGTGGGCGACCACGAGTTCGTGCCGTGGATGGTCGGCGCCGTGATGTGATCCGGCCGGGCACCGCCCGCAAAGGCGGTGCCCGTCCCCTTTCTGTTTTTCCATTCGCAAGCTGATCCGGGGTCCTGGCCGGCTCGCGGCCGGCACTGATGGTGGCCTTGTCCTGGGTCGGCACCGATGGTACCGGCTTTCGCTCCCCCAGGCGGGTTCGATCGGCGCAGGAACGTGAACGTGCCGTGGGACGGTCGAGGCGCACCGGCTGGTCGGTCCGCGCGACGCCGATCTTCCGCGAGTGGCCCTTGCCCATGACCCGACCGAGCGTCGCGCTGGACCCGTCCGATGGCTGCCACGGCCCCAGCCGGCGCCAGTTGCTCGGGATGACGGGCCTGCTGGCGCTGGGCGGTTGCGCCACTTCCGCCGGTCATGCGCCGGCCAGCCTCGCCCCAGCCGACGCCGCGGCAAGGGCTGCGCCGTTCCCGTTCACGAACCCTTGGGTCGCCACCGTGGTCGGCACGCCCGCCGAACTGCGGGCAGTGCTGCCCGACGGGCCGGCACCACGGCGCGCGACGCTCGAGCAATTCCCCGGCCGGGCGATCCCGGAGGGGTTCTGGTACTATGATGGCGGCCTGACCTACTCGACCCTGCTCCAGGAGCGCCCGGCCCCCCTGGTGTTCGTCATCGCGGGCACCGGTGCGGACGACCGCTCGCGGCTGATGATCCTCCTGGCGCGGACGCTGCACGCCGGCGGGGCACACGTGGTGCTGATCCCCTCGCCCAGCCATGCCAACTTCATCGTCACTGCCAGCAGCACCTTCATGCCCGGCAACAGCGAGCAGGACGCGGCCGATCTTCTCAAGGTGATGGATGCGATCCGGCACAGGCTGGCCGGCCGGATCCAGGTGACCCGCTACGACCTCACCGGCTACAGCCTGGGCGCCTGGCACGCCGCCTTCGTGGCCAGGGCCGACGCGGCGCGGGCGGAGCCGATCGGCTTCGACCGGGTGCTGCTGATCAACCCGCCGCTCAATCTCTACCACTCGATCCAGCAGATCGACGCGATGCTCTACAAGGGCCTGCCCCAGGGAATCGACGGGCTCGACCACTTTCTGTCCCGCGTGACGGCACGGCTGGCCTATGCCATGGGCCCGACCGACCCGCTCGACTTCTCCGGCCAGGACGTGCTGCTCGACCTGTACCGCCGGCTCCAGCCCAGCGACGAGAGCCTCGCCACCACGGTGGGGCTGGCATTCCGCCTGTCGACCACGAACCTGATCTTCACCTCGGACGTGATGAGCCGGTCGGACTACGTGTTCCCGCGCGGCCAGGAGTTCCGCTCGACCACGCCGCTCGGCGACTATCTCGCCGTGACGCTGCGCCTGAGCTTTGTCGACTATTTCGACGATCTGTTCATCGAGCGCTATGCCGGCGGCGGCCTGACCCGACAGGATCTGATCGACCGGAGTGACCTCCGCTGGATCGGCGGCTGGCTGGCGGGGCAGAAGCAGATCGGCCTGATCACCAATGCCGATGACGTCATCCTGGCGCCGGGTGATCTGGACGAGCTGCGCGAGATCTTCGGCGAGCGCGCCTGGGTCCATGCGTATGGCGGCCACATGGGCAATTTGGCCTTCTGGCCGGTGGTCGAGCAGATCAGCGGCTACTTCACGGCATGACCAGCACCATTGGCCCCAGCACCGCCGCTGCCCTGCTCCTGCTGCCGCTGGCCGGCTGCGCCACGGCACCGCCTGAGCCGCAGGGGCTGGCCCCGCCGCGCCGGCCGATCACCGAGTTCCTCCGGCCAGGCGAGACCAGGGAAGCCGCCAACCCGATCGCGATCTACGACCCGTTCGAGCGCACCAACCGGGCGATCTACAAGTTCAATGCCCAGTTCGACCGGTACGTCTACCTGCCGGTGGTGAACGCTTACACCTTCGTGACCCCTGCACCGGTCCGCCGGAGCGTCAGCAATTTCTTCAACAATCTGGAAGAGATCACGACCTTCACCAACTCGGTGCTGCAGGGCAAGGTGGAGAAGGCCTCGCCCACCCTGTTCCGGTTCATCATCAACTCCACGGTCGGCCTGTTCGGCCTGTTCGATCCCGCCAGCCATCTCAACCTGCCGCGCCAGGACGAGGATTTCGGCCAGACGCTGGGCTACTGGGGCCTGGGCGACGGCCCCTATCTGGTCCTGCCGATCCTGGGGCCGTCGAACCTGCGCGACGCCACCGGCCTGGGCGTGGACCTCGGCACCGACTGGGTCCTGCTCCAGCAACTGCCGAGCGACGTGCGCGACGACATCTTCTACGACCTGCTGTTCTGGGGGCTCTGGCCGATCGATGCCCGCTACCAGATCGACTTCCGCTACCACTCGACCGGCTCGCCCTTCGAGTATGACCTGGTGCGCTACTTCATCACCAAGTCGCGCGAGGTGAAGATCCGCAACTGACTGCGCCCTTCCTCTTGACGCATGGTGTGAAAACCGGGCAGCGCGGAGGCGCCCACACGGTCGCCGACCGTCCCGGCAACTCCAGGGAGGAAACGACGCATGCGCATCCTGTTCGCGGCCGGCCTGATCGGCCTGGGCCTGACCGCCGCCACGGCGGAAGCGGCGACGCTCGACCGCATCAAGGCGAGCGGGACGATCACACTGGGCTACCGCACCGACGCCGAGCCCTTCTCCTATGAGAGCCCGATCGGCGAAGCCGCCGGCTACAGCGTGGCGTTGTGCAAGGCGATTGCGGCCGGCATCAAGACGGAGCTGGGGCTGGACGCGCTGGAGGTCCGCTACCTGCCGGTCAAGGACGAGGGCAGCTTCGCCGAGCTGCTGGCGGGCAAGGTCGACCTGGTGTGCGGGGCCACGACCCAGACCCTGGCCCGGCGCGAGCTGGTCGACTTCTCGCTGCCGACCTTCGTCACCGGCTCGACCCTGCTCTACCGCCAGGACGGGCCCAGGAGCTTCGAGCAGCTGGCCGGGCAGAAGATCGGGGTCAGGGCCGGCACCACCACCGAAGCGGAGCTGAAGGAGGCGCTGGCCGAGGAGCAGTTCCAGGCGGAACTGGTCGCGGTGGACAGCCATGAACAGGGCGTGGCCGACCTCGCTGCCGGCAAGCTCGCCGCCTATTTCGGCGATGGCGCCATCCTGCTCTACCAGTGGCGCAAGAGCCCGGACGCCGACCGGCTGATGATCTCCAGCAACCTGTTCTCCAACGAGCCCTACGCCCTGCCCCTGCCCAAGGGCGACAGCGACTTCCGTCTCGCGGTCGACCGGGCACTGGCCGGGCTCTATCGCGACGGCATCGAGCAGGTCTTCACCGCTTCGTTCGGCCCCGGCGCCGAGCCGTCCACCCTGGTGCAGGCGCTCTACCTCATCAACGCGCTGCCGGAATGAGCGGAACGCCGACCTGATCCTCAGCCGCCGAGCAGGAAGTCGGCGATCAGCTTCAGGTTCAGGACCACGATCAGCAGCGCGATCGTCCAGCCGAGCAGGAGCTGCCAGCGCGGCGCCATCAGCGGGCCCAGGCGCAGGCGGTCCGAGGCGAACAGCATGAGCGGGATGACGGCGAACGGCAGCTGCAGGGACAGGATCACCTGGCTCAGGATCAAGAGCTCGGCCGTGCCGCTCTCGCCATAGAGCCAGGTGACCACCACCGCCGGCACGATGGCGACCAGCCGGGTGATCAGGCGGCGCAGGAAGGGCGGGATCCTGAAGCGCAGGAAGCCTTCCATCACCACCTGGCCGGCCAGCGTGGCGGTGACCGTCGAGTTGATGCCGCACATCAGCAGGGCCACCGCGAACAGGATCGCCGCGAGGCTGCCGCCCAGCAGCGGCGCCATCAGCTGGTAGGCGTCCTGGATCTCGGTGACGTCGGTCCGCCCCCCTGCGTGGAACACCGCGGCCGCGGTGATCAGGATCGCGGAGTTGATCAGCAGTGCCAGCACCAGCGCGATGCTGCTGTCCCAGCTGGCGAAGCGGATCGCCTCGCGGCGCTGGGCGACCTCGTCCCCGACCGCGCGGGACTGCACCAGGGCGGTGTGGAGGTAGAGATTGTGCGGCATCACCGTGGCCCCGATGATGCCCATGGCGATGTAGAGCTGGTGCTGGTCGGTGACGATCGAGGCGGCTGGCAGGTAGCCCTGCAGCACCGCACCCCAGTCCGGGTCGGCCAGGGCGATCTGCACCACGAAGCAGACCAGGATCAGGGTAATCAGGCCGAACACCAGCGCCTCCAACCGGCGCACGCCCTTGTGCTGCAGCCAGAGGATCAGGAAGGCGTCCAGCGCGGTCAGCACCACGCCGTAGAGCAGCGGGATGCCGAACAGCAGCTGCAGCGCGATGGCCGTGCCGATCAGCTCGGCCAGGTCGGTCGCGCAGATCGCCAGCTCGGCCAGGAGCCAGAGCGGGTAGGCCATGCTCCTGGGAAACCGCTCGCGGCAGAGCTGGGCGAGGTCGCGGCCGGTGGCGATCCCCACCCGGGCGCACAGCGCCTGCAGCAGGATCGCCATCAGCGAGGACAGCAGGACCACCGAGAGCAGCGTGTAACCGAATGCCGAGCCGCCGGCGAGTCCGGTGGCCCAGTTGCCCGGGTCCATGTAGCCGACCGCGACCAGGTAGCCCGGGCCCAGGAATGCCATGAGCTTGCGCACGAAGCCGCCGGCAGCGGGCACGGCGATGGTGCCGTGCACCTCCGGCAGGCTCGGCAGCGGCGTCGTGCCAGGCCGGTCGGACAGGTGCGCGGCGCCTTCGGGGGGTGGAGCAGCCATCATGTTCCGGAGCGGGTTCGAGAATCGCACGGCAGTCCTGTAGCGTGCCGGCCAGGGAAGCAAGCTCGCGCACAGGCAGGACTCGTGGACGGTTGCCCGGTTCCCTTCCGTCTCTGCGTCCGGCCGGCCACAGCCCCGATGGCTTGATCGGTGCCCGGGCAAGGCGCACATGCAGCCGATGTTCATTCCTGCTGCCACGGCGCCCCGACCATGACGATGTCCTGGACCATCGGCTGGCTGATCGTCTCGACGCTCCTGGCGGGCCTGGGTGCCTGGCAGGACCGCCGGCCGGTCGGGCTGGCCCCGCCGCCGCTGGTGCCGGCGCTGTTCTGGCTGGCGCTCGGCACCATCGGCATCGTCCTCTGCCTGGCGCACCTCATTTCGCTGCTCACCGGGGTGGAACTGCATGGCCGAGGCAATTTCTGACTGCTGCCCGGACTGTGCCGGCCAGCTCCTGGACCTGTGCGACGAGCTGCTGGCCCGCGCTTCCGACTTTCCCGATCCCGGCGAGTTCATCGGCCTGGTCGCGGCCAGGCTCACCGCGATCGGCCTGCCGATCCTCCGCCTCGCGGCAGGCGGCGACCTGCTCCATCCGACCATCGAGGGCATGGGCTGGCGCTGGCGGCCAGCCACGGGCGTCGAGTCGCTGATGATGGAGCGGCGGGAGAACTGGGACGTCGAGGACTGGATCAAGAGCCCGATCCGTCACCTGATCGAGACGGGCGGCCAGTCCATCCAGTTGCCGACCGACGATGAGCGCCTGGCCGCGCGGTTCCCGATCCTGGCGGAGCTGCGCGAGGAAGGTGTCACCGAGTACCTGCTGTTCACCGAGCGGGTGCGCGGCGCGTTGCGCATCACGGTGGACAACGACGTCTGGATGTCCTTCGCCCATGGTGGCGGGTTCCGGATCGACGCGGCCACCGCGAAGGGGCTCCGCCGCATCGCCAGCATCCTGGTGCTGATCATCCAGGCCCATGCCGCGCTGTTCACCGTGCGCACCCTCCTGGGCGTCTATCTCGGCGACGATGCGGCGCAGAAGGTGCTGGACGGTAATGTCCTGCGCGGCCAGGCCGATCCGATCAGCGCGGTGATCTGGTACTCGGATCTCGCCGACTTCACCAAGATCACCGACGAGAAGCCGCCCAAGGGCGTGCTGGCGCTGCTCAACGACTATGCCGCGACCATTTCCGACGAGCTGGCGCGGCATGGCGGCAACGTGCTCAAGTTCACCGGCGACGGGATCCTCGCCGTGTTCCAGCATGACGATGGTGCGGCTCGTGCCCTGGCCGCGGTGGACGATACGCGGCGGGTCGTGGCCCGGCTGAACGAGCAGCGGGCCCAGCGCGGCGCACCGACCACGAGCGTGTACGTGGCGCTGCACCATGGCGAACTGCTCTACGGAAATTTCGGCAGCACCACCCGGATGGACTTCACCGTGCTGGGCCAGGCGGTGAACCAGGTGGCCAGGATCGCCGCCCTGTCGCGCAGCCTGGACCAGCCGGTGATCCTGAGTGAGGCATTCGCCCTGGCGGCACCGGCCGAGCGTCATCGTCTGGTCTCACTCGGCCGCTATGCGCTGCGTGGCGTGACCCGCCCGCAGAACCTCTTCACCCTGGATCCGACCGCATGATCTCGCTCGTTACCTGGAACATCCAGTATGGCCGCGGCCGCGACGACCGGGTCGACCTGGAGCGCCAGGCCGATCTCCTGCGCCCGTTCGACATCATCGGCCTGCAGGAAGTGGAGCGCTTCTGGCGGCGGACCGGCGAGGTCGACCAGGTGGCGCGGCTGGCCGAGCTGCTGCCCGACCACTACCATGTCTACGGCCCCGCCACCGACATCCTGAAGCAGCACGGGCCGGGCCCCAAGGGTGCCGTGCGTCGCCAGTTCGGCAATGCGGTGTTCTCCCGCTTCCCGATCCTGATTGCCAACTCGGTGACCCTGCCCAGGCGCGCGGCCATGGGCATCCCGACCAGTGCCCGAATCGCGCTCGACACGATCCTAGAGCTGCCGTCCGGCCGGCACCTGCGCTTCTGTTCGACCCATCTGGACCATGCCCAGGCCGACCTGCGCCTGGAGCAGGCGGACGCCCTGCTCCGGCTCTACCGCGAGGCGGCCCTGTCCGGCGGCATCTCGCACGGTGCCGCCGGGCGCGACCATCCCTGGTGGGGAGAGGAGATCCAGGCACCCCCGGTGCCGCCGGACATGGTGCTGGTCGGCGACTTCAACCTGACGCCGAAGGAGCCGGCCTATGCCCGGCTCGTGGGCGCCTGCGACCCGCATTTTGGCCGGGTCGCCCATCTGGACGGGTTCGCCGACGCCTGGACGCTCAGCGGCCACGCGGAGGAGGAAGGCATGACCTGGTGGGACGATCCGCAGGTGGCGCCGCGCCGGCTGGACTATGTGCTGGTGACTGCGGGCCTGGCGCCGCTGGTCCGCTCCTGCCGGATCCTGCCGGGCGACCTGTCCGACCACCAGCCGGTCGCGGTCGAGCTGGAACTCGACTGAGCCCGGTTTTCCTGGACCCGTTCCAGCCAGCCGCGTAACGAGCGGCCATCGCCAGCATCCGCTCTGCTTTCTGGGCCGGATCGGGCAAGCGGAGAGCGGATGCAGGGGTCGATCGAGCCAGCACGCGAGCCACGGGCAGGACTGGCGGAGCTGCGGCGCCTGCTGGCCTTCGTGCTGCCCTATCTCTGGCCGAAGGGGGAGCCCGGCCTGAGGGTCAGGGTGGTGCTGGCCAGCATCGCCATGGTGGCGGCCAAGCTCCTGAACATCCAGGTGCCGTTCTTCCTCAAGCGGGTGGTCGACGCGCTGGGCGTGCCGGCCGACCTTCTGACCATCCCGCTGGTGGCACTGATCGCCTATGGTGCGGCCCGGCTGGGTGCTGCCCTGTTCCAGGAGCTGCGCGACGCCCTGTTCGCCCGGGTGGGCGAGCGGGCCGGGCGACGGGTGGCGATCGGCGTGTATCGCCACCTGTTCGACCTGTCGCTGCGCTACCACCTGGAGCGCCGCACCGGCGAGCTCGGCCGCTCAGTCGAACGCGGGGTGAAGGCGATCAGCTTCCTGCTCACCACCGCCCTGTTCGCCATGGGCCCGGTCCTGGTCGAGCTGGTCCTGGTGCTGGGCATCCTGCTCCGGCTCTATCCCTGGAGCTGGGCGCTCACCGTGTTCGTCACGATCGCGGTCTATGCGGCCTTCACCATCTGGACCACCAACTGGCGCACCCGCTACCGGCGCGAGATGAACCGGCTGGACAATTTGTTCGCCGGCCAGGCGGTGGACGGGCTGATCAACTACGAGATGGTCAAGGCGTTCACCGCGGAGGAGCACGAGACCCGGCGGCTGGACCAGGCGATGGCGCAGTACGAGGAAGCCGCCGTCCGCTCCCAGACCTCGCTCTCGCTGCTGAACACCGGCCAGGCCGCCATCATCGCGATCGGCGTGACCGTGCTGATGGGCCTGTCCGCGGCACGGGTAGTGGCGGGCGAGGCCACGGTGGGCGACGTGGTGCTGGTCAACGCCTTCATCCTGCAGCTCTATCTGCCGCTGAACTTCCTGGGCGTGCTTTATAGGGAGTTGCGCCAGTCCCTGATCGACCTGGAGAACCTGGCGGGCCTGTCCGGCCTGAAGCCCGAGGTGGCCGATGCCCCGGACGCCCGGAAGCTGGCGCTGGCCGGCGGCGAGGTGCGCTTCGAGCATGTCAGCTTCGCCTATGACCCGCGCCGGCCGATCCTGGACGACCTGTCCTTCACCATCCCGCCCGGCCGCAAGCTGGCGATCGTCGGCCCGTCCGGGGCCGGCAAGTCGACGGTGGTGCGCCTGCTGTTCCGCTTCTACGACGTGAGCTCCGGCCAGATCCGGATCGACGGCCAGGACCTGCGCACACTGCAGCAGCGCTCCCTGCGCCAGGCGATCGGCGTGGTGCCGCAGGACACGGTGCTGTTCAACGACACGATCCGCGCCAACATCGCCTATGCGCGGCCGGACGCCGGCCAGGAGGAGATCGAGGCCGCGGCGCGGACCGCGCAGATCCACGACTTCATCCGCCTGCTCCCGGAGGGCTACGACACCGTGGTCGGCGAGCGCGGGCTCAAGCTGTCCGGCGGGGAGAAGCAGCGGGTGGCCATGGCGCGGGTCGTGCTGAAGGACCCGCCGATCCTGATCCTGGACGAGGCCACCTCGGCGCTCGACAGCCGCACCGAGCAGGCGCTGCAGGCGGAACTACGCCAAGTAGCAGCCGGCCGCACCACGTTGGTGATCGCGCATCGCCTCTCCACGGTGGTGGACGCCGACGAGATACTGGTCCTGGAGCGGGGCAAGGTGGTCGAACGGGGCGACCATGACCGGCTGCTGGCGCATGGCGGCCTGTATGCGCAGATGTGGCGGCGCCAGCACGAGCGCGTGCCCGGCAGCAATCCGGCGGACTGACCAGCCGGCGCAACAGGCGGTGGCCTGCGGGTCACGTCACCAGAATTTCCAGTAATAATTCCGAATTCGGGTCCAGGAGCCCGCCGCTGCTGCATGCAGAAAAAAGCCAGAATTGGCAGGCGTTTGACAGATACGCCAAAGCGTCGGCGAAATTCGGCAATTCTTCCGGAAGATGAATAATAATACATTAATGATCCAGCCGTGACGCAACATGTTCTCTAGCAGGATGGAATGATTTACGCTACTTTTAGGCGAATTAAAGGTAGACATAAGCAATTCAGAGTCGAATAGATCGATAGAACTTTCGACAACTTCACGAGCCATGGCCATGGCCAGCCGTTTGCCGACGCTCCGCCATGGCCGGTTTATGACCGGAGAAGGATCATGATGCGTATTCGCGGAGCGATGGGCATCGCTGCCGTGCTGCTGGCGGTGTCCGCTCCGGCTGCGGGCACGGCGCTGGCCACGGAGGCAGCCCCGATCACCGGCCTGGCCGGTCAGGCAGCCCTGGCCGGTGCGGCGAACGACGACGTACTGGCAAGGCGCCTGGACGATCGCGTGAAGCTGCAGCGCACCGCGCATCGGGGCATGGAGTTCGTGCCGATCGCGCGTGCGGGCAGTGCCAAGAACGGCAAGAGCAAGCTCGCCATCGACATCGTCAACCAGATCGAGCTCGACGGGAACGCGCTGGACAACGTGTTCTCCAGCCTCCTGCCGCTCGACTTCAACAACAACGGCACGGCCGAGTTCCTGCACTGGAACGGCCACCGGATCATGCGGCTCTATGGCGGCAAGGGGAACAAGATCTGGGAGATCAGCAACAGTTCCGGCCGGCGCCAGGGCAAGGAAGCCTGGACCCATCGCGACACCGCCGCGATCCTGGACCTGAACGGCGACAAGAAGGAGGACGTCCTCCACTGCTGGCAGTCCGGCTCCACCAGGCTGCTGGTCGCCCGCAACGGCGCCAACGGCAAGGAGATCCGCAAGGTCAGCCTGAGCGGCCAGAGCAACTCGGCTGGCAGCCTGTGCCTGATCTCGGTCTACCGCAAGCAGTCGGACAAGAAGCCGATCGTGATCGTCGCCCAGCAGCAGCCGGGCGGCAGCGCCAAGTGCGACAGCAAGAACTATGTCGACAACTATACCAGGGTCGCCGCCTACGACACCAACCTGAAGCTGCTCTGGACCACCGACACCTGCCATGCCGGCCATCAGACCGCCGGGGTGGACACGAACGGTGACGGTTACATGGAGTATTTCTTCGCCGGCAAGTATGCGCTCGACTTCAACGGCAAGATCCGCTGCTCCCTGAGCGGCTGGAACAGCAAGGACCATGTCGACGCGATCCGGGTCGGCCAGCTCGATCCCGCCTCCAGCCGGTTCACTGCCGTGGCGCTGGGCGCCACTGGCGGCGGTGGCTTCAACGCCGCCGACTGCAAGCGGCTCTGGACCATGCCCAAGGAAATCAAGAACCCGCAGGAGCTGTCGATCGCCCAGCTCGACCCAGCCCCCAAGCCCTTGTCGATCACCGTCACCGAGCGCGGCTCGGATACCACCAAGAGCTACGTGCTCGACAAGGACGGCAAGATCGTCCGCACCATCGGCCACCGCGTCGTGCCGATGCAGAACGCCGAGCTCGACGGCGACACCCGCACCGACGAGCTGGTCTCGATGTTCGGCAACGTGTTCAACAGTGCCGGCAGCAAGATCCTGACGAACAGCTGGTACTGGAATCTCAAGGGCAGCAAGGTGAAGCAGGTGGCCACCGCCAACGAATACGAGGCGTGGACGGCGTTTCCTTTGCTCTACGACGTCGACAATGACGGCCGCGACGAGCTGGTCACCTGGGGCCAGAGCCTGATCGCGGTCGGCCGGCCCCGCTGAAGAGAGGGCCGCGGGGGGATCGCCCGGCCCGCGGCCGTACCGGCGACCGGCTCAGTGATGTCCGTGGCGATGCACGTCGCCGCGGATCTCGCCGGCCGGATACTTGGTCGAGTGCACGTTGACATAGACCGCACCGGCCCGGATCGCGCGGATCAGCTCCGCGATATTGTCGACCCCCTGAGTTGCGGGACCTGTCGCCTGCCGGATCGTTCCGGACACGCGCCCGGACTTCGGGCAGGCGGGCGTGCCGGCCGGGCCGTTGCCGAGATTGGTGCACAGGAAGGCGGAAATGCCGCCATTGACCGCTCTGCGCCCGATATGGATATGCGCCTGAGTCACGGTACTCTCGGTGGCGCGATACTCCAGCACATATTTGATCGTGCTGCCGTCGATGCGCAGCGTGGCGCTGCCGCTGCCCGGCGTGACCAGGGTCGGGACTTCCTGGAAGCTGTCGAGCTTCACCACGAAGACGTTGCGAGGCCGATCGCCCCGGTGGTCGCCATCCTTGGCCTGGACCGCATCACCTGCCACGGCGGCAAGGCAGAACGCGGCGCACAGCGCCCCGATGAGCTTGGCGTGGATCATTGCAACCTCCCTTTCCGGCAAACGCCGCCACGGGCGATGCAGGGCAGATCACCCTGGTTACCAGCATCATCTTCCGCCAAGCTCACGAATAATTCAAGAAGTATTGATTCCAAAAATTTCAATATTTACTTCAATAAATACACCAAGATATTATCAATATGTCAGCACAATTATTTCACAAATCAATCTGCCGCTTTGACATGAGCCAATTCGCGACTTCCAGTCGGACAAAACTTTCTCCCGGAATATCTCCAGCATCTTCCATCATCCATTGCCAGGCATCCGGAACAGGCTGCGAACGCCTGGGCCGGTGCTCTTGCACCGGCCCGAGCGGGGCCTCAGCCCGGTGCTGGGCTGCCCTCGCGCAGCAGACCCTCGTGGCGCAGTTCCGCCCAGAGATCCGCCGGGATCCGGTGGGTCATCAGCCGGACATTGGCCTGGACCTCCTCGGGTTTCACCGCACCCGGGATGATCGACGCCACCTCCGCCAGGCCCAGCGGGAACTGGATCGCCGCTGCGGCCAGCGGCACGCCGTGGCGCTGGCAGACCGCCTCGATCCGGCGGACCCGCTCCAGGATCTCCGGCGGTGCGGGCTTGTAGTTGTACTTCGCCCCCGGGACTGGTCCGGTCGCGAGGATGCCGGAATTGAACGGCCCACCCAGCAGGAAGCTGAACTTCTTCTGCCGTGCCAGCGGCATCAGATCGTCCAGGCCCTCCTGTTCCAGCAGGGTATAGCGGCCGGCGAGCAGGAACACGTCGGGATCGGCATCGGTCGCCAGCCGCTTGCACGGCTCGATCTCGTTCACGCCCATCCCGATCGCCTTGACCACGCCCTGCGAACGCAGCTCGGCCAGTGCCCGGAAGGCCCCCTCGACCGCCTCCTTGTAGCGCTGCTCGTAGGCCTCGCGGGTGCCGTGGGTCCAGATGTCGACATCGTGGATGAACAGGATGTCGATCCGCTCGACGCCCAGCCGCTGCAGGCTGTGCTCCACCTCGCGGAAGGTGCCGTCATAGGAATAGTCGTAGACCGGCTGCATGTTCAGCCCGCCTACCCACTGGCCGCGGTCGATCTGCTCCGGCGGCGTCGGCTTCAGCCAGCGGCCGACCTTGGTCGAGAGCACGTAGGAATCGCGCGGCTGCCGGCGCAGCACATGGCCGACCCGGTGCTCGGACAGGCCGTAGCCATAGAGCGGCGCCGTATCGAACAGCCGGCAGCCGGTATCGTAGGCCGCCTGCACCGTGGCCAGCGCCCGCTCCTCCGGGATCTTCTCGTAGATGTCACCGAGCGGCGCCGACCCGAACCCCAGGACCGGCACGGCTAGGCCCGTCGTCCCGATCTCGCGCGTGGCGAGTTCCGTCATCATCGTCTCCCTGTTGAGCGGGCCGGGATCCTAGTGCGGCGTCCCGGGCAGCGTAAGCGCCCGCAAGGCGATCGACGGCACCGCTTGCCTGCACGGGATGGGCAGCGCAGGTTCGGTCCAGGACCACAAGGAGAACGACCCGTGCATCTCGGCGTGATCGGCCTCGGCTCGATGGGTGGCGGCATGGCCCGTGCCGCGAGCGCCGGGGGCCTGAAGGTCACCGGCTACGACATCCGCCCGACCCGTATCGACGGTATCACCGCCGCGGCCTCGCCGGCCGAGGCGGCCGCCGGAGCCGACATCCTGCTGGTCATGGTGGTCAATGCCGACCAGCTCGAGGCCGCCCTGTTCGGCGAGAACGGTGCCCTTGCCGCCCTGCCCGGGGGTGCGGTCGTCGTGTCGAGCGCCACCATCCCCGCCGAGGACGCGGTGCGGATCGGCGAGCGGGTCGAGGCAGCCGGCCATCCCTATCTGGACGCCCCCGTCTCGGGTGGTGCCGCCAGGGCCGGCACGGGCGAATTGACCTTCATGGCCTCGGGCAGCGAGGCGGCGTTCGCCAAGGCAGCGCCCATGCTGGATGCCTGTGCTGCCAAGGTGTTCCGCCTTGGCCCGAAGATCGGGATCGGTTCCACGGTCAAGACCGTCCACCAGCTCCTGGCCGGCGTGCATATCGCGGCTGCCGCGGAAGCCATGGCGCTGGGCGTGCGTGCCGGGGCGGACGCAAAGGAGTTGTTCGAGGTGATCAGCAACGCCGCCGGGCGTTCCTGGATGTTCGAGAATCGCGTCCCGCACATGCTGGCACGCGACTTCACGCCCCACTCTGCCGTGGAGATCTTCGTCAAGGACTTGGGATTGGTGCTGGATACCGGGCGCAGCCTGCGCTTTCCCCTGCCGGTCGCGGCGGCGGCCCACCAGCAGTTCCTGGCAGCGGCGGCGGCCGGGTTCGGCGGCGAGGACGATGCCGCGGTGGTCAAGGTCTATGAGCGCCTGGCAGGGATCGAGGTGAAGGAAAGCTGATCTCCATAGCAGCCTTCCCCGCATGGAGAGCCGGGCCGTGCCGCGCATCGTCACCTACAATGTCCATAGCTGCATCGGCACCGACCGCCGTCACGCACCGGAGCGCATCGCCGAGGTGCTGGCGGCACTCGAGCCGGACATCGTGGCCCTGCAGGAGCTCGATGTCGGCCGCGCCCGCAGCGGCGGGGTCCACCAGGCAGAGCTGATCGCCCAGCGGCTCGGCATGAGCATGCTGTTCCACCCGGCGGTCACCGTGCTGGAGGAGCAGTATGGCGACGCCATCCTGTCCACCCTGCCCTGCCGGTTGGTGCGGGCCAGTCCCCTGCCCGGGCCGGCGCGCGGCCTGTTCCTGGAGCCGCGTGGCGCGCTCTGGGCCGAGATCAGCGTGGCGGGCCGGCCGCTCCAGGTGATCAACACCCATCTGGGCCTGCTGGGTGCGGAGCGCCTCCTGCAGAGCCACGCCCTGCTGGGGCCTGACTGGCTGGGCCATCCCAATTGCCAGCCGCCTTTGATCCTGGCCGGTGACTTCAACGCACCTTCGGCCAGCGCCACGTTCCGACGGCTGCGCCGTCACCTGCACGAGGCACAGGGCAGCCAGCCGGGCCGGCGCCTCCCCACCTTCCCGAGCCGCATGCCGATCATGGCCCTCGACCACCTGTTCTACCGGGGCCCAGTCGCGGTGGAGCGGGTGAGCGTGGTGCGGACCAAGCTGACCCGGCTGGCCTCCGACCATCTGCCGCTGGTGATGGACTTCCAGGTGGGCGATCTGCCCGATCCGGCGGAGGCGGATCATCCTACGGCCTCCGGAGCCGCGCCCGTCCTGTCCGGTTGATGACAGGAGGATGGCGGCGGAAGTGACCGCCGCCGCGGCCACGGGATCACCGGATCGATGCAGGCAGCCAGCGCGGATGAGAGCAGCCCGCCGGAGGGCGCGCAGGGCAAAGGACGACCGTGGCGACGCTGGGTGACGGTCGGCGTCAGCGTGGCTGCCGTGAGCCTCGCCGCCTTTCTGCTCTACCGGACCTTCTCGCGCTACAGCTGGCAGGAGCTGGTCGATTCGGTCGCGTCGGTGCCGGTGGGCAACCTGCTCCTGGCCGGCCTGTTCGCAGCACTCAGCTATCTGTGCCTGACCGGCTTCGACTGGATGGCGACCCGCTATGTCGGCAAGCGCCTGCCCTACCCGCAGGTGGCGCTGGCCTCGTTCCTGAGCCTGTCCATGGGCCACACGATCGGCATGGCCGCCCTCAGCAGCGGCATGATCCGCTACCGCTTCTATTCCCGCTGGGGCCTGAGCAACGAGGAGGTCGCCAAGGTCATCCTGTTCTGCGGTTTGACCGTCGGGATCGGCCTGATAGCGCTGGGAGGTGCCGGCCTGCTGGTCCGCCCGGACCTCGGCCAGCGCATCACCGGCCTGGGCGAGCCGGCCATGCTGGCCTTGGGTGCCGGCTGCCTCGCCCTCGTGGCCCTCTATCTCGTGCTGGCGGCCTTCCTGCGCCGGCCGCTGCACCTGTGGCGCTGGTCCTTCCAGATGCCGGGCCTGCGCCTGGCGATAGCGCAGGTCGTGATCGGCACGACCAACTTCATGCTGGTCGCCGCCTGCCTCCACCAATCACTCGCCGCGTTCACCGAGATGCCTTATCTCGGCATCGCCGCCATCTTCGTGATCGCCAACGTCACCACCCTGATCTCGCACGTGCCGGGCGGGCTCGGGGTGATCGAGAGCGTGGTGATGTTCATCCTCAAGGGTGAGGACGTGATCGGCGGGTTGATCGCGTTCCGCTGCATCTATTTCTTCATCCCGCTCGCGATCGGCGGCACGATCTTCCTGCTGACCGAGCTGGTGTTTCGGGCACGCGGCAGGCAGGGACAGGAGCAGACGGGGCAGTCCAACCCGGCCCCGGCCTGAGCGTCAGGAAGGTGCAAGGGTGGCCCGCCCGGACCGCCGCCGGCCGAGCCGTCGCCAGCGTTCGCCGATCGGCTCCTTCGGGTCGAGCAGGGCCGTGCCGATCACCGGCCCGATCCGGCCGTTCGGGCTGACCCCGGCAAAGTCGCGCAGCCCCTTGCCTTGCGCCTGCAGTGCCCGGATCGCGCGGATGGTCGAGCCATGCTCGACCGTGGCCGCCCGCAATTCCTCCGGCGTCACGCGAAGATGGCCCGCCAGGAGCTGACGCCGGATGGTGGCGATCGACTGGCGGTCCGCGTCGCCCTGTGCCTCGATCGCGAGGTCGCACTCGGTGTCCAGCCCGACCGAGCGGTTGTTGATGTTGGCCGACCCGACCTTCAGGAACCGGTCGTCGATGATCATCAGCTTGGCGTGGATCAGGATGTCGATATCGCCGCCAGGCGACGGGCTGCACGTGTAGTAGCCGCCGAACCGACCGTGCCGGTCGGCCCGCATCAACCGGCGCAGCACCCGGTCCCGGTTGCGGCCCATGATGAACTGCTCGAGCGTGCCGGGCAGGCGGCGGCTCATCAGCACCACGACCTCCGGCCCGGTCGGCTGGCGTAGGCTCTGCTCCAGCAGTTCGGCCACCTCGAAATTGGCGAAGTACTGCGCCTCGATATAGATGCAGCTTCGGGCCGCCGCGATCGCGTCGAGCGTCAGCGCGCTGATCTCGTGGACGGGCGGAAAGGTGCGCCAGGCCGGCAGGGTGCGCGCCACCGCCACCTCCGTATCGATGAACTGCGGCTCCAGGCCGGGCGGCCAGAGCTCGCCCCGCTCCGTAGCGGGCACGGGCGGCGGCTCCTCGCCCCGGGCGCGCTGCCAGCGGGACCTGGCCACGGCCGCTACCGCCTCGGCCGCCTTCCCCTCCACCGCCATCTGCATGTCGTGGACCGGCTCGTAGAGGTCGCCCTCGGGGTCGATCCGCCGCCGGTCACGGGCCTTGTGGCGCCAGGTGTCCCAGCGCTTCACCGTCAGGTCGATCCCGCCCACGAAGGCCAGCTGGTCGTCGATGCAGACGATCTTCTGGTGATGCGCCGCATAGACCGGATGCTCGCGGTCGAGCTTCAGGTGGATGCGCGGATGCTGCTCCCAGGCCTGATTCAGCAGCAGCTCCGACGGGGCGCTCGGCGCATGGACCACGGCGAAGCTCCACACCAGGATGTGGATCTCCAGTTCCGGTTTGGCCTCCACCAGCTGACGCAGCATGGCACCCAGCGGCTGGCAGGTTTCTTCCGTGGGGCAGAGCCGGATCCGCCCGTCAAAGTCCCAGCCGATGATCAGGATCGAGTGACGGGCCTGCTGGAAGGCCTGGGCGAGCCGGGCGAAGTAGGTGGCGGCATCGGGCAGGAGGGCCGCGCGGGACGCAGGGGCAATCCGCCAGCAGTTCCGGCCGGGCTGGAGGATCGCTGGCGGCTCCGCCTCGGCCGGTGGGTTCGTGTCATGCTCCTCGGTCATCTCGATCCTCGATGGGAGGGCAGGCGTCCCGGCCGACGTTTCCGCCGCTCCGGCCCCGGTCCCGTCATAACATCCGGAAACAGTCATGCGCAGTGCTGCCGGGGCTGCCGGGGCTGCCGGCCCCCCAGGTGCGCCCGGTCCCACCAGGCCAGGCCGATGCCACCCGCCAGCAGGAGCAGGGCCAGGCAAGGCACCAGCCAGGCATCCGGGGCTGCCATGGCCAGCAGCGTCAGCCCGGCCACCGCGCACCACAGCAGCGGGACGGGCACCAGCAGCCAGCGCCACCAGCCGGTGCAGCCGGCCAGCACCGCCAGCGTCGCGAGCGCGGTCGAATCGGGCAGGACCAGGGCCAGGTCGGCCTGCTGCCAGCTCCGCCCCGCGAGCGGTGCTGTGACGATCGGCAGGAGGCAGGCAGCGGCGAACAGGCCCACGGCGGCGCGGCGGCGGCCCGGGCCGGCAAGGCCGAGCCGGCCGGACAGGCCCAGCGCCAGCAGGGCCAGCGCCTCCAGCAGGAAGGCCAGTGCGGCCCCGCCCGCCGCCCAGTTGATCGTGGCGTAGCGCAGCCAGAACCAGGCCCAGGCCACGAACAGCCAGCCTGCCGCCAGCACCAGCACGACCGCGCGCAGGCCATGGCCGCGCCATATCAGCACGCCCACCAGCACCAGTGCCGCGCCCGCCAGCAGTTGCGCCGGCCACACCGCCGCGTGGTGCAGCTCGATCAGCCGGAAATAGGTGCGCGGCGCGAACAGGAGAAAATCCTCCAGCGCGTAGCTGCCCCAGTCGTCGATCACAGCACCGCCTCGACGTCGGCGGCGATCTGGCGGCGCAGGGCCGCATCCGGCAGCGGACCCTCGGCCGCCTGCAGGTTCTCCTGCACGTGATCCACCCGCGTGGTCGCCGGAATGGCGCAGGTCACCGCCGGATGGGCCAGGATGAACTTCAGGAGCAGCTGCCCCCAGCTCTTACAGCCAAGATCTTCCGCGACCGGCGGGAGCGGCTGCCCCTCCAGCGAGCGGGTGAGCGCACCCTGCCGGAACGGCCGGTTGACGATCACGCCGATGCCCCGGTCCTGCGCCAGCGGCAGGATCCGTTCCTCCACCTCGCGGTCCAGCACGTTGTAGGTCACCTGGACGAAGTCGAGCCGGTGCCCCTCCATTACCCGGACAAACTCGTCGTGGCGCCGCCCTTCCGAAGTGGTGATGCCGACATGACCGAGTTGCCCGGCCGCCTTCATTTCCTGGAGCAGCGGCAGCTTCCTTTCCCAGTCCACGAGGTTGTGGACCTGGAGCAGGTCGAAGCGGGGCACGCCCCAGAACTGGCGGGATCGCTCGATCTGCGCCGCCCCGTCCCCGGACGTCCAGACCTTGTCCGCGGCGAACAGGCCGGGCGGGGGGCCGAGCTTGGTGAGGCCATGGCCGATCACCGGCTGCGACGAGCCGTACATCGGCGAGGAATCGATCATGCCGCCGCCGGCTGCGAAGAACGCCGCCATCACGTCCGCGCACTCGTCGCGCAGCACCGGATCGTCGCCCACGTTGAAGGTGATCCAGGTGCCGAGCCCGACGGCCGGCACGGCCCGACCGGATGACGGCACCGTGCGGGTCGCGGGTGCTGCGGCGGCCGGTCCCGCCACAAGCAGCGGTGCCGCCGCGATCGCCCCCAGCATCTCCCGCCGTCGCCAGCCCTGAACCTTGTCCGGCATGGCCCCTCCTCAGACGATCAGGTGGTTCCAGCCACCAAAGTCCTCCTCGCTGCGCTCGCCACGCGGCAGGCTGAGCACGACCAGCAGGCCGCCCAGCACCACCGCGGCGATCTGATCGGCCAGCCCCGCCCCGCCCAGGACGAACGGCGAGGCGACCACCCAGGCACCGATCGCCACGTTCAGGAAGCGGAGAGCGCGCGCGATCTCGGCCATGGCGGTCACCGCGATGGTGATCACCAGGCAGCCCATGATGTGGTGGCTGAAGTACAGCTCGCCGCTGGTGCCCAGGAACAGGGGCGTGGCCATCAGCAGGACGCCGATCGCGGTCGAGGCCGCCAGGGTCCAGGGGAAATTGACCCCGCCCTTCAGGAACTCAACCATCAGGCTGCCGAGCGGCTGGCTGAAGCCGGGCGACGGGTCCTTGTCGTCCGACAAGGCCGGCCCGCCGCGCCAGAGCGTGCGCCAGAACGGCAGGCCCGCGCGCTTCGCCCGGATCAGGTACTGGCAGGTCGCCAGCACCTCGTCGACCGAGTAGGGGATCAGGATCACCGTCACCGCCGCCTGGAGCAGGCAGAGCGTGCACAAGGCGCCGATGATCGTCGGCTGGATGATGATGAAGATCAGGCTGACCGCACCCAGCGGGATGATCAGCATGCCGAACAGCAGGACCAGCCAGGGCATGGTCCGCCAGCGGCGCCGGTCACCGGCGGCACCGGTCACGATGTCCAGCATGTAGGCGGCAGCACCGAAGCCGGCATCCGCGATCGGAAAACCCTTGGACACGGCCGAAGTGATCACCGCGACCGAGCCGTTCGCAGCTTCGTTGGTGCCGGGCCCGAAGAACGGGTCCCAGACGCTGTCGATGTGGCCGAGCTGGTAGGCGGCGAGATAGCGCGACACGAACAGGCCGACGAAGGCCAGCGCCACGATCGGCGCACGCTGGGTGTAGCTGGAGGGCGAGTAGGACCAGCCGAGCGGCCGGTCGCCCTCCGTGGCCAGGGCTTCCCGCGCGATGCCGGGCTGGGGGGCGATGATCACCGCGAACGTGATCAGCAGCAAGCCCACCAGCGTGTCGCTGCCATAGGCGGCGGCACTGGTGGTCCAGAACAGGAGCGGGGCCAGCAGGAGCCAGCAGCCGAGCCCGGCCACCACCCAGGCCGCCCAGCCGCGCCCGCGGTCGAGCGCCAGCTTCGAGAACAGGATGACCAGCAGCCCGGTGACGATCTCGCTGATCCCCAGCCACCAGTTGCGCACGGAAGCATCAGGCAGCTCATGGCCCAGTGCCGGCGGGGGCGGCAGCGGGCCAACCGGATCGAACAGGCCGTGGATGAAGGGCGAGGCCACCAGCCAGGCGCCCAGCATCATGTTGAGCAGATGGCACCAGTCGGTCCGGTCGCGCTCCTGCTCCATCGCCTCGTCGGCCTGGCGCAGCCGTGCCTCGGACAGATGCCCGATCTGCTCGGCCGCCTGCTCGATCACCGGATCGGCGGCGGCCACCGTGGAAGGGTCGAGCTTGTTGCGGGCGTACCAGCCGGGCGGGTCCCGCTTCAGGCGAGCGACGATGCCGGGCAGGGTCGCCATCACGTCGTGCTGCGGCCGCCAGCCCAGCAGCCGCTCCGCACGCGAGATGTCGAGCTCGTAGTGATCCTCGGACATCGAGGTCATCCACGGCTTGATGTAGCTGTCCTGCTCCAGGACCTCGGTCTGCATCCAGCTCCCGACCTGGGCCAGCGGCTTGGGCAGGGACAGCGTCCGCCAGTCCTCGTCATGGATCAGCCGGCCGAGCGTGCGCTGCATCTCGCGATAGGTGGGGGTGTTGGTCTCGCCCAGGAGGAAGGCAGTATGCTTTGGCAACTCCTGGCGCCGCTCCACGATTCGGAACACTGCGTCCACGAAGTCGTCCAGGTGCAGGTAGGGCTGGCCGCGGTCGAGGTCGCCGGCGAACAGGTAGGCGGTCGGCAGCCGCTCATAGATCCGCGCAATCTGCTGGGCGAGGAAGGCGGCGCTGCCGTCGTCGTCGTAGATGCCGGCCGGGCGCAGGATCACGGTCGGGATGTCGCCGCGCTCCGCCTCCACCACCTGCTCCGCCGCGACCTTGGAGGCCGGATAGGCCCAGGGCGGATCAATCGGGTGGTCCTCGTCGATGCGCACGCCGGGCTCGGCCGGCGCATGCACCAGCATGGTGCTGGCGAACACGAACTGCCCGGTCTGGCCGTCCCGGAGCGCCCGGATCAGCCGCCCGGTGCCGTCCACCGTGATCTTCTGGTAGAGCGGATGGTCCTCGCCGGTGATGTCGTAATAGGCGGCCAGGTGGATGACCGAGGCGATCGGCCCGCCGCTGATCCGCCTAGCCTCGGCGACGGCAGCGCGCACGCTGTCCTCCGAGGCCAGGTCGAACTCCAGCGAGGTCATGCCCTCGACCGGCTGCCTGGGCAGGCTGACGTCCAGGCCGATCACCCGGTAGCGCTCCATCAGGCGGCGGGCCAGCGCCGTCCCCAGGAAGCCGTTGCTGCCGGTGATGATCACGGTGTCGGCTGCCGGGGCCATCATCGCTCCACGTGCGGTTCACTGGCTGGCAAACCCCGCGCCGGACGGCAGGTTCCGAATTCCCGAGGCAAAGTCGTGGAAATGGTCGCCGGACGTCCCGCCGGGCACGATGGAGTGCCGCTGAACGGACCATGTGGGGCCGCCGCGCTCAGTCCTGCGCCTTGACCGCCACCGTGTAGTGGCGCTCGATCGCTTCCCTGACCGCCCGGCGGCTCGTCGCGGGATCGGCCTGTTCGGGCAGCTCGCGGACCTCCTTGGCGAGCCGGTCGTCCTTGACCGCCCCCTCGAACCAGCGCGCATAGTCGCCATTCTGGAGGTGGAACAGCCAAGTCGCGTCGTCGACGCCCTCGGCGATCTGCAGGAAGATCATGAGGTTGTTGGCGCGCAGGTTGAGCTTCCCGTCCGGCCCGCGGAAATAGAAGCTCCGCTCCGGGCCGAGATCGCCCTGGGCGTACTTGCGCACATGGCGTTTCAGCCGCTCCTTGGGCGGGTCCACCTCGACCTTTTGGACCGCCCCGTCCTGCCACAGGATGCCGTGGCGCGGCTCCAGCGGTGCGGCGGGCACCTCGCCCACCGGCTTGCCCGAGACTTGCCCGAACTCCTCCAGCACCCGTTTCGGGTCGCTGCCGACCGCCAGCACCGTGGTGGCGGTCCGGGCGAGCTTCGGCGCCAGCGATTCCGGGTGCACGGTGATCATGAGGGTGGCCGGCAGGCATTCCGGCACGACCGCCTCGGCCGGCACCCATTCCCGCGGAAACATGTGGTGGGCCTCGTCGATCAAGAGCCAGTGCGGCCGGCCGGCCTCGGCGCGCAGGCGCTGGATCTCCGGCAGGAGGCGCATCAGGAAGCCTGGCCGCTCGTCGATGTCGAACCCCAGGAGGTTGACCACCACGTTCTCCATGCGCGAGCCCAGCAGTTCCACCACCTCCTCGAGCACGGGCGGCTGCTGCGCGTCGCCCAGCACCATCGCGTCCTTGAACTCGCCGTAGTCGCCTTCCGGGTCGATCACGCAGAACTGGAAGCCCCGCTCGACGCAGCGCTCCAGCACCGTGGTGGCGATAGTCGACTTGCCCCCGCCCGAGATCCCAGCGATCAGCGTGGCCCCGTCGCGCGGATCCAGCTCGATCATCGCGGCATCTTCGCCGTCGTCGACCGGCCGGGCGAATGGCACCTTGCGCCGCAGCGCGGCACGCGGGTCGTCCAGGTCGTTGTCCAGCAGTGCTGAGACGAGTTCGGCCACGCCTGCCCCGCGTGGGGCCTCCGTCACGATCTCGGCCGCCTCCTTCAGCGCCGGCAAGGCATTGGCCACCGCCACCGCGACCCCGCACTCAGCCAAAAAGGCGTAATCGTTCTCCGCGTCGCCCACGCCCACCACGTTGTGTGCCGAGATGCCCAGCCGCTCCAGCGCGGCATGCAGGCCGGACGCCTTGTTGACGCCCGGCGGCAGCACCATCACCGCACCCTTGTTGAAGATGATCTGCAGCTCCAGGCCGAGTTCCCGGATCGCCGCCAGCACGTTGTGCTCGTGCGGCGTCCAGGTGGCGAGGATGCAGCGGCCGACCGAGAGCGGCTCGACCCCCTCGGCCCGGAGCCGCTCGACCAGGGCCGGAGGCGGGGGCTCGCCCAGCACCGTCTCGGTCTTGCTGGCCGGTTCATAGAGCAGCCCGCCATTCTCCAGCACGGCCAGGTCGAACAGCTCCAGCTCCGGGAAGACCCGCTGCAGGTCCGGCAGCTCGCGGCCGCTCACCATGATCAGGCGCCGCCCCGACTTCTTCAGCTCCTGAAGTGCCTCGAGCGTGGCCCGATCCACGCGTCCATGCTCGGCAATCGTGCCGTCATAGTCGGTGGCAAGCGCCAGGTAATACATTGAGCTCACCATGCAGTTGCTGGCGCCTGCGAACGGTCAGCCCGCCCGGTCGTTGCCCTGCAGCGTGGACGGCCCGGGCTTCGGCTGACGCTCGTCGACCGCCTTCTCGACCTGGCGGGTGATCGGGTTCTCCGCGCCGCGGTTCGCCAGCTTCTCCGCATCGGGCACGGCCCGGTCGACCGCCTGCTCGAGGCCCGGATCGGCGTTGCCGTCACCCTGGCCCGGCCGCGGTGTCGAAGCGCCGGAGCCAGTGGTCTGATCAATGCGATTGGCCATGTTCCGCCTCCTCGTTCTGCTCGCAGCGCAACGTGATGCCCTGGCCCATGGTTCCGCTCGCGAGCGCCGCCCCGTCATCCGGACCGGCGGTGCAGATTGCACGGCGGCCGATGGAACTTTGACGAACTGCTCTTGTTCAATGGGCTCAGGTTCGAGGACGCAATCCAGGCGGAGACAGGACGGAATTCGAGCTCGCAGCCATTGGTCGTCATCAAGTTCATGATCGCGGTTTTTACCATGATCTACTGGTGAAATCCGACCGCACGGGCGCTTCCGTCTGCAGATCTCACCGTGTGGAGACGCACCAACCAAAGGTTATTGTCATGGCTACGGGCTCGACGGACTACCGAACGGATCCTACCCTGACTTCCCCGTCGACGAACACCGGACTTACCGGAAGCCGGAAGGAAGCCGATCAGCAGGTCGGCGCGGCCAAGGGCGCTGCCCGTGACACCGTCGACCAGACGAAGGCGGAAGCGAACCGGCTGGGCGAGGATCTCAGGAGCGAGGGCAAGAGCCTCGCGCACGACCTCAAGAATCAGGGCCGTGAAGTGGCCGATGCCGCCAGGGAGCGGGCACAGGGCCTGGTCGAGGAACAGAAGGCGGCCGGGGCCGAGCAGGTGAGCGGGATCGCCCGTGCTGCGAGCCGGGCCGCGGATGAGCTGGAGCAAAGCTCGCCGCAGCTTGCCCAGTTCGTGCGGCAGGCAGCCAGCTCGGCCAACGAACTCTCGGACTCCCTGCGCAACCGCAAGATCGGCGACATCCTGCAGGACGCGACGGACTACGCACGACGCGAACCGGTGGTCTTCTTCGGCCTCACCGTGCTCGCCGGCTTCGCCCTGTCCCGCTTCCTCAAGAGTTCGGCCGCGCCGGGCAGCCAGAACTATTACGGTAGTGGCGGCTACCAGGGCCGCGGTCCACAGGACAGCCAGGGCTACGATCAGGGTGGCCACTACCGAGGTGGCTATTATCAGGGCGGCCGCTACCAGGGCGGCAGCCGGCCGGACAGCCAGTACGGCGACACCCATCGCTCGTCAGGCGGCTACACCGGCAGCTATCCCGGTTCGGGCGAGGAGGGCATCCGGTCGGGCGGCATGGGCCATGGCGGCACCGGCCGGGCCGACACCGCTACCCAGAGCAGCACGGGCTATGACGCATCCCGTACCCCCAGCTCTACCAGCCCCGCTGCCGGTACCGGCACCTCCTCGGTGGGTGGCGCCTCTTCCGTAGGTGGCACCACTTCCATGGCTGGCGCGTCCTCCATGGCGGGCACTTCCTCCACGACGGGCGTGCGCCAGGCAGCCGAGCTCGCCGGAGCGACCAGCGGTGCCGTCAGCAGCGTCGCCGGCACCAGCAGCGCCAAGGCCGACCCGTCGCACAAGGGCTCGGGCAGCCGCGGACCGACCGGTGGAGGGTCCGGCGTATGATCCAGGATCGTCCCATCACTTCCCTGTTCTCCGATCTGATCGAGAACGTCACCACCCTGTTTCGCAAGGAGGTGCAGCTCGCCAAGGCGGAGCTTTCCGAGAAGGCCGGGCAGGTCGGCACGGCATCGGCGTCGGTGGGCGTCGGCGGCGTCATCCTGCTGGGCGCCTTCATCATGCTCCTGCACGCGATCGTGGCCTGGCTCGCGGTGGCCGGCCTCGGAACCCATTGGGGCTTCCTGATCGTGGCGGTCGTGGTCGGCATCATCGGCTACGTCGCCCTGCAGAAGGGCATCAACAATCTCAAGGCGGCCCGGCTGATGCCGACCAAGACGGTCGAGCAGCTGCAGCGTGATGCTGCCGTGGCCAGGGAGCAGGTGCGATGAGCAGCTACGACGAGAAGTCCAGCAACGAGATCGAGCGCGAGGTCGAGAACAGCCGTGATCAGGTGCGCCGCACCCTGGCCGAGCTCAGCGAGCGCATGTCGCCCGGCCAGCTGGTCGACCAGGCGATGGACTACATGAAGACCTCGAACGGCACCGAGCTCGCCCAGAACCTGGGCCGCCAGGTCCGGGACAACCCCCTGCCGCTCCTGCTGGTCGGTGCCGGGATCGGCTGGCTGATGCTGGGTGGCCAGCCGGCGGTGCAGCGCCGGCTCGGCCATGACGACCGCCGCCGCTGGCATCCGGACGACGAGCGCCTGGGCGCGCCGCTGGCGGCCTATGGCACCGGCGTCCCGCACCGCCCGACCGGCACCAGCAGTGGCGTGGACAGCATGCCGCGGCCGGGCAGCCAGTATGCTACTTCGGGCAGCCAGGGCCATTCGCCCTCGATCACGGAGCGGGCCAGCTCGGCGGCACACTCGGTCGGCCAGACCGGCGGAGCGGCGCTCCATGCGGTGAGCGATGCTGGCAGCAACGCCGCCAGCGCGGTGAGCCGTGCCGGCAATTCGGCGGCCAGCGCCATCAGCGGCGCTGCCAGCAGCGTCTCGAACGAGGTGGCGTCCACCTATGGCCGGGCCAGCGACGCAGCGGCCTCGGCCTATGACAGGGCGAGCGAGGCGGCGACGGCCGGCTACCAGGGCGCCATGCATCGGGCGCAGCAGACCGGGCACGCGATCAGCGGCACTGCCAGCCATCTGGCGCATGAGGCGGCCCATCTGAGCGAGCAGGCCCGGATCGCCAGCGAGCGGGCGGCCCATTATGCCCAGGAACGGTTCGGCCGGGTGATCGAGGACCAGCCGCTGGTCCTGGGCGGCATCGGCCTCGCCATCGGTGCGCTGCTGGGCGCTGCCCTGCCGCGCACCCGGATGGAGAACCGCCTGGTGGGCGAGACCGCCGACCAGTTCAAGGACGCAGTGGTCGATACCGCCTACCAGCAGTACGAGCATGCGGCGGAGGTGGCGACGGACACCTACCGGAACGTGGTCGAATCGGTCCAGGAAAGCGGCGTTACCGACAAGGTCGTCGGTGCCGTGTCCCAGGCGGCCGACAAGATCCGCGAGACGGCCCATTCGGCGACCGAGCAGGCTCACCAGGCGATCGATGCCACGGCCGACAAGGCCAAGCAGAAGGCAGGCAGCGCCGGCCGGAGCGAAGGCGGCACCGGGTCGAGCACCAGTGCCGCAGGGTCGGGCACGACCGGTTCGACCGGCTCCAGCCCGTCCAGCACCGGCAGCACGGCATCGGCAGGGGTAACCTCGCCCGGCAGTGCCCGGACCGGCACGTCCGTGCTGGATGATGCGAGCAGAGATCGAGAGCGCTGATCCGGGCAGGATCGCCTGGAACCCGCCGGCCGGCCCAGACAAGGGGCCGGCCGGCGGCACTGCTTTTCTGGAAGCGGCGTGACCAGACGATCCGGAAGCGTGCCATTGGTGCGGTACTGTTGACACGCTCATCATGAAATTACCGTATCGTAAGCATCTTCTTTTACATCTTTATCTTCCTCTTCGGGAACAACCTCCGCCTGCAACTGTTGATCTGCAGGGCTGCCCCGGGCAGCGATGGCGGAGAAGACATGGATGGCGGCGACCTATCTCGTCACCGGCGGCGCCGGGTTCATCGGGCGGCATCTGTGCGATGAGCTCCTGCGTGCGGGCCACAAGGTCCGCGTGATCGACGGCCTGGTTCCGCAGGTGCATGGCGATGTGGAGCCGTCGCTCCCCGCCGGGGTGGAGTTCCTGGAGGGTGACCTGCGCGATGCCGGCCTGGTCCGGCGCGGCCTCCAGGGCGTGGATGGCGTGTTCCATCTGGCCGCCGAGGTCGGGGTCGGCCAGAGCATGTATGAGATCGCCCGCTATGTCGGCGGCAACGACCTAGCCACCGCCGTATTGCTCGAGAACATGATCGACGAGCCGGGCCGCCGTCTGGTGGTGGCCTCGTCGATGAGCGTGTACGGTGAAGGGCTGTACCGGACCGCGGACGGGACGCGGGTGGGTGCCGTGCGCCGCATGGCCGGCGAGGCCTCCGGCTGGGATCCGGTGGCGCCGGACGGCGTGCCGCTGGTGCCGGTGCCGACCGACGAGACCAAGCAGGTCGACCTGGCCTCCATCTATGCCCTGACCAAGTACGCGCAGGAACGCGCCTGCCTGATCACGGGCGCGGCCTACGGCATCGAGACGGTGGCGCTCCGGCTGTTCAACGTGTTCGGCCCGGGCCAGGCCCTGTCCAACCCCTATACCGGCGTGCTCGCCAATTTCGGCGCGCGCCTCCTGCACGGCCAGCCGCCGATCATCTTCGAGGACGGCCAGCAGCAGCGCGACTTCGTCCATGTGCGCGACGTGGCAAGGGCCTTCCACCTGGCCATGACCAGCCCGGCCGCCGCCGGCCATGTGGTGAACATCGGCAGCGGCCGCGCCTACACCATCGCCCGGGTTGCCGAACTGCTGGCCGACGCCATGGACGTGCCCGAGCTGGCGCCGCAGTTCCTGGGCAAGGCCCGGGCCGGCGACATCCGCCACTGCTTTGCCGACATCGGCAAGGCGCGGGATCTCCTGGGGTATTCACCGAGCGGCTACTTGGAGGACCAGGTCGGCGAGCTGGCCGCGTGGATCCGGGCCCAGGACGCGCAGGACCGCGGCGAGGACGCCAAGCGGCAGCTCGAAGCGCGCGGTCTGGTCGCATGAGGGCAGCGCCCCCAGCAAGGCCGTTTGGCTTCGTCGAGTGGTTCCGCCAGGGCGAGTACGACCGGGTGCGCGAGGCGGTAGCCGGGATGCGCTCGGCCGGTGCCACCCGCCTGCGCACCCACCTGTCCTGGGCCGAGTTCCATACGCCCGGTGGTGCCGAGTGGTATGACTGGCTGATCCCGACCCTCGGCCGGGAATTCGATCTCCTGCCCTGCGTGCACTACACGCCGCCGTCTTTGTCGCGCACCGGCCACTCCGCCGGACCGCCCCGCCGGCTCCTGGATTATGCCGACTTCATCGACATGGTGCTGACCCGCTACGGCCGGCATTTCAGCCATGTCGAGCTGTGGAACGAGCCCAACAACCTGCTCGACTGGGACTGGCGGGTCGACCACGACTGGCAGCTGTTCTGCGAGATGGTGGGAGCTGCCGCCTACTGGACGCGGCAGCGCGGCTGGCAGGCAGTGCTGTGCGGCCCCTCCCCGTTCGATGCCCACTGGCTCGACCTGATGGGCCAGCGCAACCTGCTGGCCGAAGTGGCCGCGGTGGGCTTTCACGGCTTTCCCGGCACC
>NZ_DATMFZ010000011.1:0-8572 GCF_035556675.1 Geminicoccus sp.
CGGGGCGAGAGCTTCGTGTCCGTGCCGGTGTTCGATGGCAGCGGCCTGGATGCGCTCAGCAACGTCAGCGCGGTGATCGGCCGGAACTGGCCGGGCGAGGCCGGACGGCCCGCCGCCTGGACCATGAACCTCGCCTATCACAAGCTCACCGACCGCTCCGAGGAGCCGGAGTTCCAGCTCAGCTTCCGCCTGCGCGCGGATGGCGTCACCGACGACATCAAGCTGGATTACGGCCAGTTCGTGCTGCATGGCACGCTGGATGACCTGGAGAAGCTGCCTGCCCCTGCCTGCGAGTAGCTGCCTTGGATCTGGAGTGGGCGGCTCCGTCGCCGAAAAGACGGAGCCGCCAGAGGCAACGTCAGGAGGAAACGGCTTCCAGTTCCTCGCGCACGGTCGGGCGGTTGGTCACGGCTTGGCGGGCCCGGCTCGACCGGCGGCGTGCGGAGGGGGCTGCCTGGGCGCAGCCGATCGCCAGGATCGCCGCGTAGAACATCGCGATCGCCGGCATCTGGATCGAGAAGTCGACCAGGGCATGTAGCCCGACCAGCAGCGTCGCGCCCACAGCCGCCAGGGTGAACACCCGGTCGCGCCGCCGCCGGAACAGGCCGCGCAGGCAGGCCCCGAACAGGATGGCCATCGCACCGTAGAGCAGGATGGTGGCCGGGATCCCGATCTCCAGGAGATGCTCGACATAGGTATTGTGCGCGAGGTCGTAGATCCGGAAGAAGCGCTCGTCATTGTGCGCCTGGAACACCGCCTGGAACGAGCCCAGGCCGTGGCCCAGCCAGGGCCGGTCCGCAATCAGGCCGAACGAGATGATCCAGGCGGCGAGCCGGCCGGCACCCCCCTGGTCGAACTGCATGTCGAGCTGCTCCAGCCGAGCTAGTACGCCCTCGCCGCTGGCCGTGACGATCCACACCCCCGCTGCCGCCACGACCAGCACTGCAGTGGCGATCATGCTGGCGCGCGGCCGGGTGGCGACCAGGGCGATGATCACCATCAGGGGCAGGGCCAGGGCAGCGCTCAGAAAGCCGCCGCGGGAATGGCTGAGGATCGAGGCGGTGGCGACGACGAAGAAGGCGATGAGCTTGATCAGCAGCGCCGGACGGATATTCTGGAAAGTATCCACCAAATAGGCGCGCAGACTGGAACCCGGTGACTCCTCGAGGTCCTGGATGATGTGGGCGAGGATCAGGACGAGGCCGAGATTGGCGAAGGTCGCCCAGGAGTTGCGGTTGACGAAGGTCGAGGTGACGTCGCCCTCATAGGCCACCGGGCCGAACCCGGCCACCGTCTCGAACTCGAGGCCCCATGCGACCAGGCCATAGACGGCATAGAGGGTGATCACCGCCATCATCACGTGATGGAGCAGGACGGCGAGCCGACGATCGGTAGCTACCACCAGCACCGCGATGAACAGCCCCGCATAGCCGGTGAAGCGGACGAGCTGGAAGATCCCGGCGTCGGGGTCGATGGAGATGGACCCGACGCCGGCGCCGTCGGGGGCATAGGACCAGCCGGGATGAGCGAAGGGGGCGCCGATCTGTGGCAGCACCTGCACGATGCACCAGCCGATCACGGCCAGGACCAGGAGCCCCGCCAGCAGGACGGGTGCGGTAAAAGGTCGCCGTTCAGGCAGTGCCGGCAGCAGCACCGCCAGTGCCGCGGTCGCTAGGCCCAGCACTGTGAAGGTGAGGGCAGCTAGAGGAATGACGCTGCCAAGGGGCCAGGGAGCGGCCGCCAACAGCAGGGAAAGCCAGACTGTCAGGGCTGCACGCAGATGCCACGCGGACATGGGGTTCCTTGCCGTATTCTTGCCACGCACCGGTTTGAAACCTCAATTCACCCAGGACAACAGAAGAATGTGCGTCAAAAGCGAACATGATGTGCGCTTGTTCGCAGCCGCGAAATTCGTATCATCGGAAGCAGAGAAATGGAGGTACGTCCATGCGACGGGTACTGCTTTCGGCATGCGCCGGCCTTGTGCTCCTGGCCGGTGTTGGATTTGCGGGCGCGGCTTCGGCCCAGGTGCAGGTCGTGCCCCGCACCGAGGTGTTCAGTGTTTTTGGTCAGCCGACTGACGTCACCGTGGTTCGGGCCACGTTGCTGGATATTTACGGCGCTTGGCCGCAGGGCTTCGAGCCCCGGGCAGTGCGGCCGGTGCCGGCTGGCTGGAGCACGCTGCTGCCGGTGACACAGCGCGGGCAGGGCTACTACAATGCCCGGCTCTACTGGAAGTTCAACAGCAGCACGAGCATGTTCGAGCCGAAGGTGCGCATCGCCTTCTACCGCTCGCTGTCGCCCGAGGACGTGATCGCCCGTGGCGACTTCCAGCTCGGTCTTGCCTCGCCTAATGGCGATCCCTTCGTCGTGGATCCGGAGGGCAACCCGATCGTCAACCCGGTCACTCTGACCCCGGTGGGATCGGTGAGCCCAACCACGACCGGCTTCGGCGTGTGATTGTAGCTTCGGGTTGTTGAGTTGATGCGCGCTTTGTCCTTGGGAGCACCGATTTCCTGGGCAGGGCGCGCTCTGCTTTGTCTGGTGTTGGTGGTTGGCGTCTATTTCGCCGGCCATCAGTTTGCCGCCACCATCGAACGTGTCGGTGCACCCTCTGCCGTTTCGCTGTTGGCAGCCGGTGATGTGCTGACACCTCAGATGTCCAGCCGGATCGACAACGTCTGTTCCGCTAATCTGGAGCTGGCGCGGACTGCGGAAGCACTTCGCTACTGTGGTATGATCCAGCTGGTGACGAGGCCAGGTATCGCGCCGGACGAACAGGCCGCGCGGTACCGGCAATCGGTCGAGTTCCTGAAGACGTCGCTCGACCGGTCGCCGTTCAACGGCGCCACCTGGCTCTATCTCGCCGTAGCCATGCAGGCGATGGGCGATCGGGCGGATGCCGCGGAAGCGTTCGATACCTCCTACGAGGTGGATGCGATCGCGGCGGGCATGGCCGGGATGCGCGTGAGCATCGGGCTCGGCATGCTGGACGCCCTGAAGCCGATCACGCTCTGGAGCCTCGATGCCGAGATCCAGTCGCTCGCCCGGCGCAACATGCGATACCTGCACGGTCTCGCCCGCACTCCTGGTCAGTTGCAATATGTGGCTACCACCTTGATGGTGGACCCACAGCTGTTCGCCCGCTTCATGCGCGTGGTGAACGAACCACCTCCCGGGGTTGCTCGTCGATGAAGTTCATGCTCGGTGTCGTCGCTGCCTTGGCCCTGGTGCCGACCTTCCCTTCCCAGGCAGCACAATACAGCACGGTCACCGCGGCGGATATCGAGTCGCTGCTGAACGGGCCGGACCAGGACAAGTCGGTCGCGACCTTCTACATCGCCGGTGTCATGGATGCCTTGTCCCTGCAGAACGCGATGCTCGAGGAGCAGGGCATGCCGATCTTCTGCCCGCCCGAGCAGGAGGATCTACGGGCCGTGACGCTCGGGCCGAAGCTGGTGGAGCATATCGGCGAACTGCGCAAGCGCGCCCGGTCCAAGGACTCGCTGGGAAACATCACTGCCGGCACCATCCTGACCGTCATGCTGTCGGGCGAGTATCCGTGCGAAATCGACCCGCAAGGGGGCACGCAGGTACCGCCGACCACGGCACCCTGACGCGTCGACGTCTCGCTGTATGATCCCGGCATGTGGGGTGACAGGTCGAGCCTGAACTGGTCAGGCTCTTTTCCCCAGGCTTGGCTGATGAACTCGTACGGCGTGAGGCCGCGCAGGACCTTCAGGCCTTGGGCGTGGTCGTAGGCATCGACGTACAGCTGCAGGTGCGCCTTGAGCTGGTCGTGATTGTCGTAGTGGTGGCGCTTGACCGTCGCGTCCTTGTGCGTGCGGTTCATCCGTTCGACCTGGACCGTTGGTCCGTCGATAGCCGGCAGGCCATCGTTCCGTCTCCTGTGAGGACCGCAGGCAGAAGTTTGCGGCGGGGGTGGTTTACCTCGGGTCAGGCGACGCGCGATGGCCGATCCCCCGGAGGGAGCAGCGGCACAGATCCGATCGAAGATGTGGACGAAGGCGAACTCGCTGGTGTGGTCGCGCGCTTGGCCGCCGTTCTCGCGGCTGTCTTCGCTAGCCTGGATCGCGCGACGGACCGCTTTTTGTCGTGATGGCGCTGCCATGAAGAACTTGGCCATAGCGCATCCCTCGCCGCATGGGGATCAACCGTACCACTATACCGTAGGACCGCGCACCTAGCGGCAAGTTACGTCGCCCAGGCTGATCACGTCGGTCTCGGTACCCTCATTGGGCGGGGCCAGGGTGATGGTGCACGCCATGGTGCGGCCATCCAGGGTGACGCCATGGTCGCCGAACTCCTCCACCTCGGCGACGAAGTAGCCGAGGTCGTCGGTGGTCGAGAGCCCGTTGATGCCCATGATCCGGGCGTTGGCGACCGGACGGCCGTCCGGATGGAGCAGGCGGCCATAGAAGGAGACGAGCCGGTGGATCTGCCAGCGTGCGGTGGCGACATTGCCCGGATAGAGGGGCAGGTCGGTGCCTTCTTGCCGGAGGTCCAGCAGGCTGCCGTCAGCGGAGCTGGCCCGGGGCCGGTAGCTGCGGAGCGAGCCAACCGGCAAGACGACCGAACTGCCGGTCTGGACCGTGGTCTGGCCGCTCTGGCCGGCCGACACCGCCAGGCGACCTGCCTCCGCAGGACCATCGAATTTAGCCAGGATGGCGGCATCGCCCGACTGGCGGCCGCCGACGGCCAGGCCATCGAGATTGGCGGCGACGGTCGTGCGGGCAAAGCCCTGGTAGACAATGTTGCGGCGGCCTGCCCATTCCTCCAGGCCGACCGCACCGTCTGCGGCACCATAGGCCGTACGCGCTCGGATGTCGGCGCCCAGCCGGTTGCCGCCATCCACGTCGCGCGTCGCCTCCATGCTGACCGTCGCGTCGCCGATCGGCAGGTCCTCCAGGTCGTAGGTGGCGCGCAGCCCGCCGAAGAACCCGAACCCGGTGTCGCGATCCGTGGAGTCGCCATTGGCTTGCCGATAGCGGGTCCCGGCGGTGGCGGTCAGGCGGTAGGGGCGTTGTGGCGGGGTGAAGGCGAAGCGGACCCGGCCAAAGGCCAGACTCTCGTCGTCGCTGTAGGTCGCGCTGATCTCCAGGTCGGTCCTGAGGGAGCGGGTCCTGCCGATCGGCATCGAGAATGTCGGCCCGACACCCCAGTCCTCCCAATCCCTGTTCCGGTAGTAGCCGCGGAGCTGCAGGCGGGTGCCACCCACCCAGCCATAGCTGGCGGAGAGGGAGACGCTCTGCCGGGCCTCGTCCAGATTGCCGAACTCCCAAAGCCGCTCCTCCTCGTCCCGATCGTCCCGACGGCCTTTTCCCTCGCTGCCCAGTACGATCTCCCCGCTCAAGGAGACGCCGAAGCGTCCGAGACGGAGGAAGGTGCTGGCACCGAAGCCGGTCCCGCCATCCGAGGAACTGGCCAGCTGGAGGGCCGATCTCGTCCACGGCGTCAGGTGGCGCAGGTCGATCTCGCCCAGCAAGGTACGATCGGTGGTGCCGACGGAGGTGGAAACGGCGAAGGCGGGCGACAGGCGCCGGGCCACGCCCAGCTTGGCGAGCGGCGTGCTCGCGAGGGGAGGCAGGACACCGCCGTCATCATCTTCGGTCACCATGCCGAGTTCGGCGAAATACTGCCACTCGCCGGGAGGCGGAAAGGACGTGTCCTTGACGAAGGTGAGCGTCTGCTCCTGCACGGTGCCGCTCGCCCCACGGATGCGCAGCGTGATGTCGTACACACCGCGCGGCAGCATGCCGGTGTCGATCTGCTGGTTGCCGGCATCATAGGACCCGGCGCCGAGCAGCCGCCCGTCCCGCAGGATCTCGACCTGGCTGCGCTCGGTCAGGAACAGAAAGACGGGGGTGCCGGCCCGGCTGTCGCGGTCGAGGCGACTGTCGAGATAGGTCTCGATCCGCGCGCCGAGCAGCCCCGGCGCGCGGCTGAAGCGGGTCGGATAGTCCTCGATGAAGCCCAGCTGGATCAGGTGATCCTGGCCGTAATACTCGCCGGCCAGCGTATCCACCATGGGTCGATCGCTCTGCGTCTGCGCATAGGCGCTCAGGTGCAAGGCCGAGCGCCCATGGCTGAGGCGTCCGTCCATGCCCGCGATCAGGCTGCTGTCACTGTTCGACCTGCCGACGCCGCCCACCACCAGATTGGCGAGCGCCGACGGTCCGGTCACCGGATCCGGCAGGTAGCGGGTATCCATCTCCCGAACCGCGAGATAGGGGCGGGCGACGACCAGATCCAGGCGGAAGAAGTCCGGATTGAAGATCACGCCGGCGACCGGGACATCGATCGTGCCGCAGCCGGGAAAGGCATCGGGCAGGCAGGACATGCCGCTGTTCGTGGCGAGGCGGCCGCGCAGCGCATCGACGACCGCGGCCCGCCGGTCCGGCAGCACGTCCACGCCGGCAACGACTTGGTCGGGATCGGCGATCTCGACCCAGCCCGGCGCGAACGTAGCGACCACGCTGCCGATGGACCGGCCGCCGAAATAGGCGTCCACCGGTACCGTCTGCGGCTCCTCCAGCGCCTCGAAGCCTTCCGGAACGGTGGAACGCAGCGATTGCGCACGCGAATCCATGCCATCCGCGCAGATCAGCAGGAGCGCACAGCATCCGCCGAGACAAGCCTTCCTGATCATGGATGGGCGATTGCGGCGCTCAAGGGCCGGATGCTGCGTGCGGTGATCGGGCGCTATGGCGCCGAGATGTCGATGACGAGGCTGCCCTGGTACGTGCCCGCAACGGCGGAGAGCAGGTCATGGCGATCCACGTGGACTTCGTAGGGGACGAGATGAGCATTCGGGCCGCAGCTCAGGCCGGAGGCAGTAAGAAGGGTGGTCTCCCCAGGGCGAACGAACGACCTGCCCTGGCCGGCCTGGCTGTCCCACAAGACTGAGAATGGCAGCTCATTGGTGCCGGCGGTGTTGCGCAGCTTGAACTCGGTGCCGGCGCCGCTGTCGATCCGGACCTGGTAGCGGGCCTGATCGTCGGTCGTCCGGATGCAGGCTTGGCCGCGCATGACAACTGGAGCCAGCCGGCCCGATGCTGCTGCGTGAAGACTGCCGAGCCCTGTGATCTGCACGCTCACGGACTGGGCATCGGCAGTGAAAGGCAACAACGTCAAGAAGAAGCCGAGCGACCAAACCGCTGGCAGGGCCGCAACTCGTGACGACGACACGGCCGAACTCCGTTCGAGGAAACAGGGAGGCAACGGGCCGCCTCCCTGCACTACCTGACGAGAATCAGGTGCCGCTTTACCCGGCGGGTTCTTCTTCAGGGGGGCTGACCGTGAGTGTCAGAGTGCCAGAATAATTACCGGCCGTTACTTTCTCCAAATTTTCGGAGGAGAGGATGACTTCGAAGGACGCGTTGTCGCTGCTGCACGCAATCGATTCGCTGCCCGTGCCAATGACCGTGTCGCCGGGATTATTGATAGGCGTACCATTACCCGTGGGGCCGAACGTCACCTCATACGCCAACGGCACCTCGGTCCCCTCGCCGCCCACTTGCGATAACGTGAAGGCGTCGTCCTCTCCTGAGCCTTCGGCCTTGACGACATAGCCGTGGTCGGCGACGTTGGAGAAGACGCACACGGAGTCGCTCTGGGTGTGACCATTTTTAATGTGGTCAGCGGTCAGTTCGCCGAAAATGATATTATCTACTCCGTTGATCTGCACTAGGGACGGAACCGTTACCGTGATGGTCGATTCGCCATAGCTGCTGTCGCCTAGCTGCTCGGCCTCTTGGGCCATGGCGGGGGCGACAAGAGCAATGGCTGCGGCAGCAGCAAGAAGGCTGTAGGAAAGACGGGACATTACGACACTCACTTGAGTTGATGGTGATCCAATGATCCGCGTAAAATGCCGCGGTAAAAAATCTAGATCAGCCAGAAGGGCTTAGAAGTCTCTGAAAATGCGCCCGGACGGTGCGTCGACAGTATATTGTGCACGATTGTCGTTGGGCAGCTCGACCGACCAAGCCTGCCCCGGATAGATCCGCCGAGAAGGCAGAGGATCGCAGTCATCCCTGGGCATGGCCGGATCGGCACACTGGCGGCCGCTATCGAGCAGGAGGCTGACATTGCCGGCATTCCGGAACTGCAGCCGCCGGCCCTCGCGCGTCGCGACCAGGTCCTCCTCGATCCGGGCAGGCCGCACGAACAAATAGGCCTGATATCCCACCAGGACCTTGATCATCGCCGACGTGCCGGCCTGCGCGGTGGGCTCGTCGACCAGAAGATCGCCGACCACCGGCTTCATGGTGATGCGGAACACGCGCTCCCGGTCGACCGGCCGGTCGAGCACGACCGCCCGGACGGCGCGCCGCTGGCCCGGCTCCAGGATCAGCCGGTTCGGCGTCACCAGCAGGCCCAGCTCGTCCGGTGAGCCCGTACGGGCATTCCGGCCCTCGTCCGTGGCGACCATCTCCTCGACGTCCACCTGGACATAGAGCTTCTCGGATCCGGTATTGGCGAGGGTGAGGTCCCGTCGCGACTGCGCCGGATCCGCCATGTCGACGAGCAGCGTGTCGACCGTCAGGTT
>NZ_DATMFZ010000012.1:0-27030 GCF_035556675.1 Geminicoccus sp.
CGGCCGGAATGCCTGCCGCTGGGCGATGACCGCCTCTATGTCCTCCACCGGACTCGGCAGCCGCTGGGGCTAGGGCCGGGGCAGGAACAGGAGGTCGCGGTGGCCGACCCGAAGGCCGGTGGTGCTGAGGTGGCGCCGTTCTCGCCATGACCTAGGGGCGGCCGCCGCATCGGCGATGCCGTCGATCATCGCATGGAGCATCGGGCCATCCGTCTGGCCCAGCCGCCAGGGCGAGCTGGCGGACAGCACCTGCCCATGCCCCTCGAGCCGTTTGGCCAGGGCCGTGTGGGCATCGGCGCCGAGGGCCGGGCCAAAGCCCTTGTCGCGCCGCATGTCGGCGCTGAACGCCGCCAGCACCTGGGCATCGCCTTCGAGCGGCGGCGCAAAGGCCAGATCGCCGTCCACGGTCAGGCCGATCCAGGCGGCACACCGATGGCAGCGCAGCAGCCCGGCCAGCCGGTCGAGCCAGGCGGCGGAGACCAGATCGATCAGGGCGGAGGCGGTGACCAGATCCGCGCCTTCACTCACCACCATTTCCAGGTCGCGCGCCAGGTCCAGCTGACGGTAGGTGATCCGACCGTCTGCCGGCAGCCGAGCGGTGCCGGCAGCCACCAGGGCCGGATCATGCTCCACCAGGGTCCAGCGCGCATCGTCCGGCAGGAAGGGGCTCAGCGCCCGCCAGGCGCTGCCCGTGCCGGCCCCCAGATCGACAACCCGCAGTCCGCTGCGCCCGGCGGACCAGGCGGCAAGAGCCTGGAGCAGCTCAGGTGCCCGGGCCGCTGCGTCATGCGGCTCGCGCAGCTCCAACCAGCCGGCGGCAAAGCCAGTCAAGCCCGTGCCACCCGGTCGAGGGCTGCGGCCACGGCGGCAGCGCAGGCAGCCCAGTCCGGCAGGCGGCTGCGGGCGGCCAACGCCGCCATTCGCAGCCGATGGCGCCGATCAGGCTCGACCAGGACCGAGCGCAATGCCAGCGCCAGCTCGTCCGGACGGTCCGGCGGCACCAGCACGGCGGCATCAGGATCCATCCAGTCGGCCACCGCCCCGCCGGCCACCGCGACCACCGGCAGACCGGCCGCGACCGCCTCGGCCAGCGCCATGCCGAACCCTTCATAGCGCGAGCTGGAGACGAACAGGTCGCTGCGGTGGAGGAGTGCGCGCAGTTCGTCGGCCGCGACCTCGCCCGTGAGCGTCACTCGTTCCGACAGTCCATGCCGGCCGACCGCCGCTCGCAACCGGTCGACTTCGGCGGGATCACGGGCAAGGCTCCCGGCGATCACCAGCCGCCAGGGCAGGTCCTGGAGAGTCGCCAGCGCGTCGACCAGGGCCGGGAAATCCTTGCGCGGCAGGACCGAGCCCACCGCCAGCATCGCCGGGGCGACATCGTCGGAGCCCGCCGCCACCGGCAGCGGATCGGTGCCGGGCAGAGCTACGGTCAGCTTGGCCTCGGCCACGCCGAACGCAGCTGCCAGTGTCTGCGCAGTGGTGGTGGACGTGACCACCACATGCCGGGCATGGCCAAGGGCGGCGCGCTCGCTTTCGATCAGCTGCGTCGCCGCCTGCGAGGAGAGCCCGGTCTCGTAGCCCAGCGGATGATGGACCAGGGCCACCAGGCGCAGCCGTGCAGCGTGCCGGGCCGCCGCCTCCGGCATGGCGCCGAATGCCAAGCCATCCACCACGACCGGCATGCCGTCCGGCAGGTCCGCCAGCAGCCGGTCGGTTGCCGCGAGATCCGCGGCACCAGGAAAGGGAAACCTGTCCGGCAGGCGCACCGGCCGCACCTGCCAGCCCTGCCGGGGCAACTCGGCGGCGAGACGACGGTCGTAGAGATAGCCGCCGGTGCGCTGGTCCGGGTCCCCTGGGATGGCGAAGGCGAATTCAGCCACGCCCCGGGACCGGCGCCTTGTACCCGGCCCGGGCCACATGGCTCTCGTGCAGTTCCACGCCCAGCGCGGTCACCTGGTCGGAGCCGGGGCCCAGCTCGCCGGCTGCCAGCGCGTCGACGAAGCGGCCCCAGATCCAGCGGGACAGGAACTCCGTGGTGGTGTTCTTGCCCGCGAACATGTCGAGCTCGTCCAGGTTCTTATAGTTGATCTCGGCGCAGACCGCCTTCAGCCGGTCGATCGCCCGGCCGATATCGACCACGATGCCGTCCTCGTCGACCTCTGGGCGCTCGAAGGTCACGTCGACCACGAAGGTGGCGCCGTGCAGCTTCTGCGCCGGGCCGAACACCTCGCCCCGGAAGCTGTGGGCGATCATCACATGGTCGCGGACGGTGACGCTGTACATCGGTCGAGGCCTCTCCTGGCTATTGGCCGCCTTCATAGACGACGAGCGGCGCGCGGCCGTCGTCCGGGTCCAGGAGCCTCTTCAGCGCCCGGGCCGGCAGCTGGTCGAAGGGTAGCGGCGGTCCGATCAGCGCGTCCAGGGCAGGGTCCGCCAGCAGCCGGGCGGCACGGCGCCGGCGCTCACCATAATCGACCCGGGCGCGCATCGCCGGTGCCACCGTACCGACCTGGGAAGAGACCAGGCGCAGCCGCTGGCTGTGGAAGGCACCGCCCAGCGCCACCGGTGCGGTGTGTTCCCCGTACCAGGACAGGACCAGCAGGGCCGCTTCCCGGCCGCAGGCGGAGATGGCCGGCTCCAGCGCCTCCGGCCGGCCGGTCGCCTCGACCACCAGATCGCAACCTGTGACCGGTGCATCTGCGAACGGGACGTCCATGGCGTCGGCCAGCGCCCGGCGCCGGGGATCACGGTCGGCCAGGAAGATCTCGACCCCGGGCATCTGCCGCGCGATCCGGGCGAACAGGCAGCCCAGCACGCCGGCTCCCAGCACCAGAACGCGCATGCCCGGCATCAGCGGCGCATCCCAGGCGGCATTGAGCGCGGTTTCCAGATTGGCGAGCAGGACGGCCCGCTCCGGCGGCACCCCGTCCGGGACCGGCGTCAGCGCATCGGCATCCGCGACGGCGAAGCGCTCCTGGTGCGGATGGAGGGTGAAGACCGTCCGCCCCTGCCAGTCAGCCGGACCGCGCTCGACCTGACCCACCACGCAGTAGCCGTACTTGACCGGGAAGGGGAACGCACCGCCCATGGCGGGGCAGGCCATCCGTGCCCACTCACCCGGGGGAACCGCGCCGGTCGCGACCAGCCGCTCGGTCCCCCGCGAGAGCGCACCATATCTGGCGCGGATCAGGAACGCGCCCTCGCCCGGCGCTTCCGGGCGCAGTTCGGCCTGCTCCCTGTCGACCCACCAGAACGCCCGCGTCATGCCGGGCCTGGCCAGCGGGTCAGGCCTTGCCGGTCAGCCAGGCCAGGCACTGCCGCCAGAGCTGGCCGTAGCCCGGCCACTGCACGAAGGTCTCGGGCAGCCAGTGCGGGCCGATGTCCGAGGTCCAGGCCAGCGTGCGGCCCTGGCCGTAGCCGCCGGCCACCAGCAGCGGGTGGCTGCCCTGGTCGGCCGGGGTGCGCGCCAGGAGCTGCACGCCCGGCTCGTTCTTCACCACCACCTCGTTGATGCCGAGCAGCACCGGCCAGTCGGCAGGCAGGCCGGCCAGGATCGGATGGCCGGGCTCGACGATCTCCGGCGCGAAGCCCTCCGGGATCTCGATCCGGTCGTCGACCTGGAGGCAGGTCACCGGCAGCACTTCCTCCACCGCGGTCCGGCCATAGCGCGCCGCGCCGTTGATGCCCTGGAAGGACAGGTAGCCGCCGATCATGAACAGGCCGCCGCCCATCTCCACATAGTCGCGGAGCAGCTTCAGCCGGTTCGGCACGGTCTTGCCGTGCAGCCAGACATCCGGGTGGAGCAGCAGGGTGTTGGCGCCGATGTCGGACAGGATCACCGCCTGGTAGCGCTGCAGTTCCTCCAGCGTGGTCGGGAAGGCCGTCTGCGCCTCGTGCGAGGGCATGTAGCGCAGGACGAACTCGCTGTCGGCCAGCGCCTTGACCAGCGGCTCGGCACCCAGGTGGAAGGTGGTCGAGTTGAACTGGTCGAAGCCCTTGGTGTGGATGGCGGCGGTCGACCAGCTTTCACCGGCCAGGAGGACGTTCTTCTTCGACATCGAGGGCTCCAGGGCTTCTTCGTCAGATAGTGGCGTCGAATGCGCTGCGCGGATTGTGGACCAGCATGCGCTGGATGGCATCCTCGGAAACGCCATGGCGGCGCAGGCGCGGCACGAAATGGCGCAGCACGAAGGCGTAGCCGTTGCCGCCATAGGCGGTGAGCATGTTCTTCAGGAACACGTCCTGCGAGAGCAGCAGCTTATGGCCGTAGCCATCGTCGACCAGGCGGCGGATGGCGCGGGCATATTCCTCGTCGGACGGGCACTGCACGCCCTGGTCGGCATAGAAGAAGTCCATGCCGATCATGTCGTACTCGATGAAGGCGCCCCGGTCGGCACAGGCCTTCTGGTAGGCGGGATCGTCGAAGGACGGGTTCATGTGGCAGAGGATGGTGTGGTTGGGATCCGCACCTTCCCCCTCGATCAGGTCCAGCACCGGGAGCCCCAGCCGGAACCAGCCGGGCAGGTGGATCATCAGGGGCAGCCCCGTCCGCTTCTGCGCTCTGGCCGCCCCCTGGAGCGACTTGCGCTCCTCCGCCGTGAAGTCCGAGCTGACCCCGATCTCACCGATCAGCCCGATCCGGACCCCGTCCACACCCTCCAGCGCTTCCCGGACGATCTGGTCGGCCACCTCGTCCACCGACATGGCCGCCAGCTCCGGCGGATGCGAGCTCTGCAGATAATAGCCCGAGCCCATCACGATCTGCAGGCCGGTGGCGAGTGCGATCCGCTGCAGTGCGGCCGGGTTGCGGCCGATGCCCCGGCAGGTGGGGTCGACCACGGTGGCGCCGCCGGCCCGGCGGAATGCCTTCAGCTCCTCGATCGCCAGCGCCTCGTCGTCCAGCCCGCAATTGTGCAGGTTGACGAACGGGTCCTGGCGCAGCTCGGACAGGATGCCGATCTCGACCTTGCCATGCGCCAGATACTGCCGCTCGGGTTCCTTGGGTGGGTTCCACCAGCAGCGGCAGTCGTTCAGGATATGCTCGTGTGGCAGGGTGATGCCCATCCGCGCAGACGGGATCGGCCCCGCCACGGTCATGACCTGGCCCGAGCCGACATGGGCCGGGGATAGCTCGCTCATCGCCTGCGTCCGCCTCGGAAGACCTTGGTGTTGAGCCAGATGGCGGCCAGGATGATCAGGCCGGTCACGATCTGGGTGAAGAAGGGCGAGATGTGCGCCAGGATCAGGCCGTTGCCGATCACGGCGATGGTGAGCGCGCCTAAGCAGGTGCCCAGGATGCTGCCGCGCCCGCCCATGAGCGAGGTGCCGCCCAGCACCACCGCGGCGATCACGTCCAGCTCGAAGCCGACCGCCGCGTTGGACGAGCCCGAGCCCAGTCTGGCTGCGATCACGATGCCGGCCAGCGCCGCGGCGATGCCGGTCAGCACATAGACGGCCACGGTGACGCCCTGCACGCCAATGCCGGCGCGGCGCGCCGCCTCGGCATTGGCGCCGATCGCAGTGACGTAGCGGCCAAAGCGGGTCGAGGACAGGACGAGCGCACCCGCCGCCATCACCAGCACCGCCAGGATTGCCGGGAACGGCAGGCCAAGGAACCAGCCGCGGCCGATCTGGACGAACCAGTTGTCCGACGCGATCGGGATGGAGAAGCCCTGGGTGAGCAGCAGCGCCACGCCGCGCAGGATCGACAGACCGGCCAGTGTCACGATGAAGGCGGGAATGCCCTCGCGCGCCACGAACCAGCCCTGGACGAGGCCGACCAGCGCACCCAGGACCAGCATGGCCAGGACGGCGAGCGGCCAGGGCACGCCTGCCTGCAAGGCGATCGCCACCAATGCGTTGACCAGCGCCACGGTCGAGCCGACCGACAGGTCGATGCCGCCGGTCGTGATCACGAAGGTCATCGCCACCGCCACGATGATCAGCGGTGCAGACTGGCGCAGGAGGTTGAGCAGGTTGGCCTGGCTCAGGAAGGCGCCGGTGTTCAGGCTGAACAGCACCACCATGAGCAGGAAGAACGCGGCGATGCTGAGCACCTGGGCATGCCGGGCGAGGAAGTCGTGGTAGCGCGGCCCGGTCGGCCGACGCTCATAGACGGGCGTCGTGCTCATGCATGGCCCTTCAGCTTCTCGGCCTTGCCGCCGACGATCAGCCCGACCAAGTCCTCCAGGTCGGTCTCCCCGATCCTGCGCTCGGCCACCTTGGTGCCCTCGTACATGACCGCAATCCGGTCGCAGACCCGGAACAGGTCCTGGAGGCGGTGGGTGATCAGGATGATGGAGGTGCCGCCATCGGCCAGACGCCGGATCAGCCGCAGCACCGCTTCCACCTCCGCCACGGCCAGCGCCGAGGTCGGCTCGTCCATGATCAGGACGCGGGGCGCGAAGGCGGCAGCGCGGGCGATCGCGATTGACTGGCGCTGGCCGCCAGACAGCTGCTCGACATAGGCATCCAGGCTCGGGACATGGATGTCGAGCGCATCGAGATTGCGCCTGGCCTCCTCGCGCATCCGCCGGCGGTCGAGCAGCTTCAGACCGAGCACGGAGCGGCGCGGCTCCCGGCCCAGGAACAGGTTGCCCGCCACGTCGATCGTGTCGCAGAGCGAGAGGTCCTGGTAGACCATCTCGATGCCGATCGCGCGCGCCTCGGCGGGCGTCGTGTAGCCGGCCGCCTGCCCATCCACCAGGATGCGGCCGTCATCAGGTACATAGGCGCCGCTGATCACCTTGGTGAGCGTCGACTTGCCGGCCGCGTTGTCCCCGACCAGGCCCAGCACCTCACCCGGCATCAGGTCGAGATCGACCCCGCGCAGCGCCTGGATCGAGCCGAACTGCTTGCGGATGCCCGTCAGGCGGATGCGTGGGGTGGCAGCCGCCGCGGCGGCTGCCTGATCGATCCCCCCGATCACTTGAAGATGGCGCGGTAGGGCTCGACGTTGCTCTTGTCGACGATCTCTACCGGCACGTCGATCTGCTTCTCCACCGTCTCGCCCTTGGCCGCCTTGACCGCCGCCTCGACCGCGGCGGCCCCCATGCCGGCCGGATCCTGCTGGACCACGCCCACCACATAGCCGTCGTCGATGCCCTTGATCACGGAGGCAGTGAGGTCCCAGCCGACCACCTTCACGTCCGCCTGGCGGCCCTGGCTCTCCACCGCCGCGACCGCGCCTACCAGGGCCGGCTCGCCGGTGGCGTAGATCGCGGTCAGGTCGGGGTTGGCGGTCATCAGGTTCTCGGCGGCCGACATCGCGTTGTCCTGGATGTTCCGGCCGTCCACCACCCCTGCCATGGTAATGCCCTCGGCATTGGCCACCACGTCCTCGAAGCCCTTCTGGCGGACGTTCTGGATGAAGGAGTTGAGCGCGCCGACGATGCCGACCTTGGCGCTGCCGCCCATGTCGTTCTTGACGATCTCCAGGAAGCGCTCGCCCATCATCTTGCCGGCCAGCGCGTTGTCGACGCCGACCTGCGCCACCTGCGGGCCTTCGGGCAGGATCGCGTCCACCGCGACCACCGGAATCTTCGCCTCGCCCGCCGCCTGCACGGCCGGCATGATGCCGTTCACGTCGATCGCGACCACCACCAGCGCGTCGACGCCCTGGGCGATATAGGTCTCGATCGCGTTGTTCTGGGCGGCCGGGTCGTTATTGGCGTTGAAGATCACCAGCTCGGCACCCAGCTCGTCGGCCTTCTTCTGGGCACCCTCGTTCATCTGGGTGAAGAACAGGGCCTGCTGGTTGATCTGCACGAGGCCAATGGTCGGCTTTTCCTGGGCCATCAGCCCGTTGCTGGCGAGACCGAGGCCGGCGGCAAGGGCCGCACCGGCGAGGAGGACGCGTCGACGAAAGGTCATGGTCCGGAACTCCCCCAACTCGACGGCGCGACTGCCGCGAGATCCTGTCTTATGCGCCGAAAACGCTAATCGACCCGATTGAAACGTTCAAACTCCTTCTTCTTCCAGCGCGCCGGCCAGTTCATCCGCGGTCGGCCGATATTCCTGGGCACCTGGCACCAGCACCGAGCGGCTGGCGGCCAGCACGGCAAGCCTAGCCGCATCCGCGGCCGGCCGTCCCGCCAGCCAGGCAGCCAGATAGGTGCCGACGAAGCAGTCGCCGGCACCGGTGCGATCCACCGGGACCACAGTACCGGCTAGGACGCGGACCGGCCTTTGGCCGGGCTCCAGCAGTGCGGCACCCTCGGCGCCCAGCGTGACCACCAGCGTGGCCGTGCCCGCCAGAGCGCGCAGTGCCGGCAGGCAGTTGGCCGTGGCGGACATGCCGGTGACGGCACGCGCGGTGGGGCCGTCCAGGAACACGAGGTCGAGCAGGTCGGCGAGCCGGCGGATGGCAGCCGGTGAGCGCAGGGTCGCGCGCATCCCCGGGGCATGGCAGGACAGGAGGAGGCCGCGGCTCCGTGCTGCCGGCAGGACGTCCAACAGTTCCTCGAGCTGGTCGCCCTGGATGTGCAGGCAGTGGCGCCCTGGCTGCCTCCGCAGGCCGGCCAGCCAGGCCAGGAGGTCGGCCTTCGGCACCTGGAGCGGCTCGTTGACGATGGTGCGGCTGCCTTCGGCGTCGACCAGGATGATGCAGCGCGACAGGTGGCCGTCCGGCCGGCGCGAGCCTTCCGTCAGCGCCACGCCTCGGCTGGCGAGCAGACCGGCCGCCCAGTCGCTGTGGGCATCGACGCCCAGCCGCGTCATCAGCTCCGTCCAGACCGCCAGCGGCGGTCCGAGCCCGGCCGCCACTGCCGCGACATTGGCCGCGGCACCGCCCAGCGTCTCCTCGATCAGGCGCGCCTGAGCCCGCTCGTCGGCACCCGGCAGCACCTCCAGCCGCGCGGTCAGATCGGCGCACAAATAGCCGACCGTAGTCAGGCGCGGCATACCGGGCGGCGGTGCTGCAGGATCGCGCCGGCGCCGGCTGTTCAGCACCCGCCCGGCCTGATCCGGCGCATAGCCGAGCCGCTCGATCGCCGCCTCGATCGCGATGCGGGTCGGGGCGGCGACCGGCTTGGCACCCGTCAGGACATTGCTGACCGTGCCGATCGAGACGCCGGCCGCCATCGCGACATCGCGGATGGTGGCGCGGCGGCTCACGGCCGCAGCCTCCGGAGCTCGGCAGGATCGGGAAAGGCGCGCAGCGTCCCCTGCCGGCCGACCTTCAGGCTGGCCGCAGCCACACCCCAGCGCAGGGCCTGGAGCGGCGCCATGCCCAGGCACAAGCCGGCAGCCAGCACACCCGCCAGCACGTCACCCGCCCCAGTCGTGTCGACCGCAGGGACCGCCGGGGCAGCTACCTGGTCCTCTCGCCCCTCCCGGTCCCGCAGCACCGCACCGGCAGCACCGCGCGTGACCACCACCACACTGGCCGGCCTCAGGTCGAGCAAAGCCGCCTCGGGCTCGTTGACCAGCACGAGATCGACCTCTGCCAGGAGCGCCGCCCAGTCGAACCAGAGCGGCGACGGGTTGGCGATGGTGCTCGCACCCCGGCGGCGTGCCGCGGCAAGCGCCGCCCTCGTGGCATCGGCCGGCAGATTGCCCTGAACCAGGAGGAAGTCGCCCGGCGCCAGGCCGGCGCAGACCGCCTCGGCCGCCTCGGTATCGACGCCGCGCGCCTGCTCCGCCGTGGTCACGATCATGTTCTGCCCGTCGGCGCCGACCAGCACGAGCGAGCGGTCGGTGGGCGCCTCGACGCTATGCAGGACCTCTACCGCCAGGCCCTCCGCGGCGAGCGCCGCCCGGATCCGCTGGCCCTCGGCATCGGCGCCCAGCGCCGTGGCGAGCCGTACCGGCACGCCGCAGCGCCCGGCCGCCACCGCCTGGTTCACACCCTTGCCGCCGACATCGCCGGCCTGGCCGTCAGCCAGCAGCGTTTCCCCCGGCAGCGGCAGCCGGGGCAGGCGGAGTGCCAGGTCCAGGGCGGCGTTGCCCAGGACCAGGAGCCGCGTCATCGATACTTGGCCGCCTCGGCCATCAGCGCGCGCACGCGATCGACCTCCACTTCGTTCCACCACACGCCGTCGCGCTTGAGCGAGCTCGCCACGATCGCACCGCTGGCATGACGCAGGATGTTGCCGATATTGGCGATCGTGGCACCCGAGCCGGTGAGCACCGGCAAGGTGGTGGCACCCCGGATCTCGGCGATCTCCGACTTGGTGGCGGCGTCGCCGGTGCGCTGGCCGGTGGCGATCACCACGTCCGCGCCCGACCATTCCAGGTCGCGGGTGAGTTCCGCCACCGACCGGTCGCCCGTGATGGCGTGGGCGCCGTGCTTGACGTGGCTGTCGGCGAAGATCCGGATGCCGGTGGCGGCCAGGGCCTTGCGATAGCGCAGCGCCACCGCCGCCGGCCCCTCGATGATCCCCTCGTTGGCGACATAGGCGTTGGCCCACTGGTTGACGCGCACGAAGCCGGCACCGCCCGCCACCGCCACCGCCAGCGCCACCTCGGCGGCATTGGCCAGGACGTTGATCCCGGTCGGCAGGCCGGCGGCACGGATCACCCGCTCGGTGGCGACCGCCATGCAGGCCGCCGTCTCCGGCCCGATCCGGTCCGGCTTGAGAAAGGGGATGTCGCCGTGGTTCTCGACGATCAGCCCGTCCACGCCGCCCTCGGCATAAGCCTCCGCGTCGCGCACCGCCCGCTCATAGATGGCGCTCACCGGGCTGCCATCATGCTCGGGCGAGCCCGGCAGCGGCAGGAGATGGACCACGCCGATCACCAGCCCGTTCGCACGGTTGAACAGGTCCTTCAGGGCGTTGGCACGGGGCCGGACGACAGAAGTCATGGCGAGGCTCGATTGAAACGGTTCATGCGCTGCAGCTTTCTAGCACCCGCAGGCGACATCGTCCTGTGGCTTGGATGGCCCGGCGGAAGCGCGTAGCGTCGCGCCCAACATCCTCGACTGGCCGGCATCCTCGCCTGGGAAGCTCCGCATGCGCCTGCGCCCGCCCCTCCGGCTCCTCGCCTGCCTGCCCCTGGTGCTGGCGCCGCTCGCGGCCGCCGAGGCGGAGGTGGTGCTCGACGGCTCGGTCGGCAGCCGCGGCCGGCTCACCCTGAACGGCCAGGACGTGCGGATCACGCCGGACATGGGTGCCACCCGCGGCGGCAACCTGTTCCACAGCTTCGAGAAGTTCGGCGTGCCGCGAGGCGATGCCGTGACCTTCGAGGGGCCGGGGACGATCGAGCGCGTGATCGGTCGAGTGACCGGGCAGGACCCTTCGCAGATCCACGGCACGCTGCGCTCGACCGTGCCCAACGCCTCGCTCTGGCTGCTCAACCCCAACGGGCTGGTGGTCGGCAAGGATGCGACGATCGATGTTCCGGGGTCGCTGCGGCTCTCCACCGCCGACGAGCTGCGGTTCGAGGACGGCAGCCGCTACAGCGCCCGCGACCTGGCCGGCAGCACGCTCACCGCGGCGGACCCGCGCGCCTTCGGCTTCCTGGGCGGGCCGATCGGCAAGCTGTCCGTGGAAGCGCCCGACCTGCGCCTTGGCGAGATCGACGTCGATCAGGGCATCTTCCAGCCGGGCAGCCTAGTGCTGGCCGGCGGCGAGGTGGCGATTCGCGGCACCCAGGTCGAGGTCAACGGCCCGATCCTGATCGCGGCTCAGGCCAGCGCCGGCGAGGTGCCGCTGCAATCCTCCGGGACCATGGCCCGCGATGGCGTCATCCAGATCAGCGACGGTGCCGTGGTCCGGGCCGTGCTGTTGGCCGGCAGCACCATCCGGATCGAGGGCGGCCGGTTCCTGCTGGACCATGCCAGCATCACGCCATTCGCCCTGGACGACCCGGATGATCCCGCCGGGGTCACCGGGCTGGACCTGGCAGCTAGGCAGATCACGCTGCGCGGCAATGGCGAGACCGGCATCGTCTCCAGCGCGATCCTGGGTGACGCGTCCGCGTTGAACGTCACGGCCGGCGAGCTGACGGCCGACGGCGCCAGCATCATCAGCATCCCTTTCCTCGGTGCTGCAGGCGGCGACGTCACGATCACCGCGGACCGGATAGTCCTGCAGGGCCGCAGCGTGATCGGCTCTCCGGCCGGCGGCATTGCCGGCGACGGCACGGGCGGGCAGACGGTGATCGTCGCCCGGGACAGCCTGCGGATGAGCGACGGCGCGCAGATCAACAGCATCAACATGGGCGACGAGAAGGGCGGTGACATCCTGCTCAGCGTGGGCGAGCTGGTGGTCGACGGGAGCCTGATCGCCACCACCACCTTACCCGACGAGCAGGGCGTGAGCGGCACCGGCGCTGCCGGTCGGATCTCGATCGACGCCACCGGCACGGTCACGATCTCCGGCGGATCGTCGATCAACACGATCACCACGAACGATGCGGCCGGCGGCGACATCTCGATCACCGGCGGCAACGTGCAGGTGACCGGCGCGTCCGAGCTCATCAGCCGCACCCTCGGCGGCGGTGATGCCGGGTCGATCGAGGTCACCGGCCGGAACAGCGTCGCCATCACCGGCAGCACCGTCGACGTGCAGACGCTGGGCGCGGGCAATGCCGGCGGCGTCGTGCTCCGGGCGGGCAACGACGTCCGTGTCGCCGGCAGCCAGGTCACCTCGGGCAACGCCTTCCAGGGCTTCGTCGGCAGCGGCCTGGCCGGGCCGATCCGGATCAGCGCCGGCCAGCAGGTCGTGGTGGCCGGGGACACGCTGGTCAGCGCGCTCACCGGCAATGCGACCCGGGGCGGGGACATCGTGATCGATGCCGGCCAGATCACCATCGAGGGGGGCGGCCAGGTGAGCACGGCCGCGCTGGGTCGAGGCCGGGCCGGCTCAATCCGCCTGCAGGCCACCAGCATCACGCTCGGCCGAGATGGTGTCGTGGAGGCCCAGTCGCTGGGCACCGGTGCCGCCGGCGAAATCCTGGTCAGCGCCGAGAAGGACCTGACGCTGGACGGCGGCACCATCACCACCAGCTCGATCGGTGCTTCCGGCGGTGCCATCGACATCCAGGCGGGCGAGCGCGTGGTGCTCCAGGAGGAAGGTGGGATCCTGACCGCCATTCTCGGGAGCAGCGCGGACGAGCGGGCCGGTGCCATCACCATCGGCGGCCCGGACGGCACGAAGACGGAGAACGTGGTCCTGGACGCCACCTCCGCCATCGTCGCGAGCGCCCCCAATGTCGGCGACGGCGGCACGATCCGGATCGCGGCCAAGGGCCTGATCACGCAGCCCGGCCACATCGACGCCTCGGCCCGCCAGGGCAATGCCGGTACGGTCGCCACCACCTCGCCGCAGACCAATATCGTGTCGAGCTTCGCCGGGCTGGATGCCCAGGTGGCGCCGGCCGACCGGCTGCTCGCGACCTCCTGCGATGCCCGTGAGGTGGCCTCCAGCCTCGTGGTGGGTGCCGTGCGGGGTGGCGAGGACGCGTTCGACCCACGGCGGCCGCTGGGCAGCCAGGCTCAGGCGGAGGGCTGCGCGCGCTAGGCGGTCTGGTGCATCAGCCAGTCGGCCGGCCGCGGCAGGTCGACATCCTCCAGGAGTGCCACGCGCAGGGCGGGGTCGGCCATGGCGAAGGCATCCACCCAGTAGCCGGCGGCGGCCGCGGCCCTCGCATCGGCGAACAGAGCGTGCGGGACGAAGCGCAGAGTGCCGCGTGCCGAGACATCGGCGGTGCGCACCGTAGGATCGGGCACCAGCGTCAGGGCGAATACATGGTCCTGCCCCTCTGCCAGCCGCACGTCGGCATCCTTCAGGGAGAGGGCATGAATGCCTGCCGCGGCCCCGCGCTTCATCACCTGATGGAGCAGCGGCTCGGTGCCGCCGACCGGGGTGAGGGTCAGCTCGACGCGCAGGCCGTAATCGGCCGAGAGGTACCAGAACAGGTCGGGATCGGCGGTGGCCGACAGCGCCGGCTCCTCGCTGAGCAGGACCTCCGGCTGCGCCTTGCCGCGGCCGGAGCGGGTACCACCCTGGACGCGGGTCTTGGGAGCGCCGAAGCGCTTGAGCAAGCTGCCGTCCGCACCCTGAGCCGGCAGCGCACCCAGCACGGTCAGCCCCAGGGCCTGGAACAGGATCTGCCGACGGCCGAGCATCGCTTCACACTCCCAGCGGGTCCTGGACATCGTCCGTGACCCGGAAGACAGGTACCGGCTGCGCCTTGCCCTTCAGGGTCAGGCTGCCGACCGGACGTGCATGGCAGCGCTCGCCCAGGTGGTGCAAGGTAGTCGCCGAAACCAGGATGCGGCAGTGATCTCCGTCACCGTCGGCACCCGGCCCGGTCCAGCTCTCCAGCCGCGCCGCCGTGTTCACCGTGTCGCCCAGGATGGTGTACTGCAGCCGCGCCCGGCCGCCGATCGCACCCGCCACCAGCGGCCCGGTATGAATCCCGATCCGGATCGCAATGCCTGGGCGTCCGCTCGCCATCAGCGCGCTAGACAGTTCGGGCAGCCGGCGGCGGATCTTCAGCGCGGCGGCCACCGCGGCCGTGGCGTCCGCCGCCTCGCCCGCCGCATCGGTGCGCGGCACCGGCACGCCGAATGCCGCCATCATGCCGTCGCCCATGAAGTCGGCGACGATCCCGCCCTCCTCGGCGATGCAGTCGGCCATCAGGGTATGGAAGGCTTCGAGCCAGTCCAGCAGTTCGGCGGGCGTCATCCGCTCGGACACAGCGGTGAACCCGCGCACGTCGGAGAACAGCACGGTCGCGACCATGGTCTGCGGCACCGGCCGGCCTTCCTTGAGCAGCCGGTCGCGGCCGGCCCAGAGCGTGTCGGCCACGCTGGGCGGCAGGTAGGTGCGGAACAGGCCGGCCAGCCGGGCGCGCTGGCGCCGTTCCCGCCAGGCGACCAGCACGAAGCTGAGGCCCGCTGCCCCGAGCCAGCCGAGCAAAGGCGGCACCCAGGCGAGCCAGATCCCCTGCACGAAGCCAAAGAGTGCCATCGCCGGCCAGGCAAGAGCGCCCAGAAGCAGCGCCGGCAGGCTCAGGGTGGGTGCTGCGATCAGCCCGCCGACGGCGGCGCCCAGCAGGCAGGCGAACCCGGTCGCGAGGAGCCAGGCCCAGCTGGGTCCCGGGCGGAGTGGTGCCACCTGCCCGCGCGCTTCCAGGAGAAGCTGGGCGGTGAGCTGGGCATGGGCTTCCACGCCGAACAGGGAGCGGCCGGGCAGTGCAGTCTCCGAGGCCCGGTCGAGCAGCGGGCTGGTGACGATGTCGCCGACGCTGCGCGCGGTGCTGCCGACCAGCACCACCTTGTCCCGCAGCCTGTCCGGCGGCAGGCGACCGGCCAGCAGGTCGTTGATCCTGAAGACCGGCAGGTCCGTCACCGGCCAGCTCGCCAGGAACTCGTAGCCGCCGCCGACGCTTTCTGACCCGGCATAGGGCCCGTCGTCCGCCTGCAGCGGCGGGAGGGTCCGCCGGCCGATCGGCAGCACCTCCTCGGGCACTGCACCGTCCGGGGCCAGCGCCTCGCCTGCAGTCGCGAGCTGGGTCAGCCGCGCCGCCAGCGACCAGATGCCGAGCACCGGTTCGGCCACCTCGGGATCGGGAAACACATCGCCCAGGATGCCGCGGCGCACCACGTCGTCCGGGTCGGGCACCAGGTTGGGCGACACCAGCCGGTCCATCCCCGGCGAGGCCAGGCCGGTCAGGCGCGGCGGCAGCTCCTTGGCGAAGGTGTCGAGCACGAGGGCCAGGTTGGGCGTGCGCTCCATCAGCGCCACCAGCCGGTCGGTGTCGGCCGGATCGGCCGCCCGGCCGAGCGGGCCTACCGGCATGTCGCCGCGGAAGAAGTCCAGTCCGATCGCCGCCGGCTTCGCACCTGCCAGGACCTCGATGATCCGCGCGACCGTGGCATCGGGGAGCGGCCAGCCGAGCTCGGCCTTGGCCCGGTCGTCCACGCCCACCACCACCACGCCCGCATCCGGCCGCACCGCGACCTTGCGCGCCAGCGTCACGACCATGTCGTGGCCGACCAGCTCCGCCGGACGCAGGACGCCCGCCGTACGCAGCGCCACCACCCCCGCCATCACCAGGATGGCGATCGCCAGCAGCAGGACGAGCGGGCCGATCTCGATCCCCTGGCCACGTCCGGGGCGCACGCGCTGCATCCTGGTATCCACGCCTCCATCCCGTCTGGCTCTAGCGCCACGGCCGGACGTCCGCGAGCGACTTCCGGCAACGATCCGCTGGCAATGGCGTAATGCTCCGTTAAGGCTGAAGCGGAGCGGACCCGTGGAGAGTGCCGGTCTTGGGGGGATCCTACGCGTGCGGCATCCGTGCCTGGATGCTGGGCTGCTGCCTGCTGCTGGGCCTGTTGCTGGCGGCGGGTGCTGCGCGTGCGCAGGCGGATGGAGCCTTCCCCGTAGACCGGATCGAGCTGCGGTTCTCGCCGCCTGATGTTGCTCCCCCAATCGACCGGACCGGGCTGGCCGACCTGCTGGCGGCCTATGAGGGTCGCAGCCTCACCACCGGGGAGCTGGTCGACCTGCGCGATGCCATCACCGCCCGCTATGTCGAGCGGGGCTATGTCAACTCGGGTGCAGTGATCGCCGGCCAGGACCTGCGCGACCGGGTGCTCGACATCGACATCGTGCTGGGCAGGCTCGGCGAGATCGACGTGCAGGGCGCCTCCGGGCTGGATCCGTCCTATGTGGCCGACCGGCTGCGCCTCGCTGCTGGCACGCCGTTCAACCTGGAGGCCATGCGCGCGCGCCTCCAGGTCCTGCTCAAGGACCCGATGATCGCCGCGATCGACGCGAGCGTCCTGCCCGGGGGGGAGCGCGGCGAGGCCAGATTGTTGGTCCAGGTCGAGGAGCGGCCACCGTTCACGGTCGATGCCCAGCTCGCCAACGACCAGTCGCCTTCGATCGGCTCGCTGCGCCTGGACACGGTCGCATTGTGGAAGAGCCTGACCGGCCAGGGCGACCCGCTGCGCCTGGAAGCGGATGTGTCCGAGGGCGCCTGGAGCGTGGAGCTGGCCTACGAGCGGCCGGTGACCGCGACCGACCTGCGCCTGCGCGCGGTGGTCGACTATGCCGATGCGCGGGTGGTGGAAGACCCGTTCGACGCGCTCGACATCGAGAGCAATTCTTCGGGGATCGAGCTCGGAGCATCCTATCCGGTCTACCGCACGGCACGGGACGACGTGCTGCTCGACCTGTCGCTGGAGCGCCGGCGCGGCGAGAGCTTCCTCCTGGGCGAAGGCTTCTCGTTCGCGCCCGGCACCAAGGACGGTGTGAGCGACGTCACCGCCCTGCGGTTCGCCCAAACCTGGCTGCGCCAGGACCGCATGTTCGCGCTGGCGGCCCAGTCGATCTTCAGCGTGGGGCTGGATGCATTGGGCTCCTCCGACCGCTGTTACGACGAGGACGACGACCGCCAGCCCTGCAGCGAGTTCTTCACCTGGCAGGCGCAACTGGAAGCGGTGCTACTGCCGTTCGCCGGGCATCCGGAATGGGCGGTTGCCGACCACCAGATCGTGGTGCGCGCCGGTGGCCAGCTCGCCGCGGACCCGCTCCTGCCGTCCGAGCAGTTCACGATCGGCGGTATCGACACAGTGCGCGGCTATCGCGAGAACCTGCTCGTGCGCGACACGGGCTGGTTCGCCTCGCTGGAATACCGCATCCCGATCGCAAGGCTGCCGATCCCAGGCCTGCAGCGCACCGTGGCGGACGGGCTGGTCGAGCTCATCCCATTCATCGACGCAGGTGGCGGCGAGGACCGGATGAACCCCGAGCAGACCGACGACACGATCGCCAGTGCAGGGATCGGCCTGCGTTGGCAGCCGTCCGAACGGCTGGACCTCGCCTTGTTCGTCGCCCAGCCCTTCGAGGGACGGCCCGACGACATCGACGACCTCCAGGACCTGGGCATCCATTTCCGGATCCGCTGCGGGATCTGGCCCTGGCCATTCGCCAGGGCCGGGCGGTCTTGATGCGCCTTCTGGCCCGCCTGCTCCTGCCGATGCTGCTCTGGCCGATATTGTGCCTGGGTGGTGCCGGCGCGCGCGCGGACGAGGCGGGCGAGCTGATCGCGGCTCGCCAGTGCTTCCCGGCGGCCCTGTTTCTCGCTCAACAGGCGGCCGGCCAGGCCGACGACACTGCGCTCACCCGGTTCTGCGCCCTGGCGACCAGCCGCTGCGATGGCCAGGATCATCCCTGGACCGTGCCGCCCGACCCGATGCCGACAGGTGCCGCTTGGCAGGCCTGCCTTGGCCGGATCGACGCGATGGCCAGCCGCCTGGCCGTGGTGCCGCCGGCCGATACCTGCGAGGAGCGGGCGGATCTGGCCGTTCTGGCCGGCCGGGTCCGTGATCAGGCGCAGGCGGCCTATCGGCGCCAGGACGACCGGGCGGCACGGCTGGAGGCGGTGCGCGCCGACCTTGCCGCCCGGCCGCAGCCGATCGCGAACGACCCCTGCCCGCTGCCCACCGCCGACATGACAGAGACAGCGGCGCTGCATGAGGCTGGCGGCTCCCCGGAGGAGCAGCTGGTGGCGGCACTTCTCGCCAGCGACCTGGCGGGCGACCCTGCCCCGCTGGAGGCTGCCGAGGCTGCGCTTGCCGCTGAGGGGCGTTCCGATCTGGCTGTGGTCGCCGCGGGCTTGGCCGCGGAACGGCTGGCGGAGCAGGGCCAGGCCGATGCGGCGCTTGCCGCTGCCGACCGGGCGATCCTGGGCGCCGGACAGGCCGATCTCGGCCAGGTGGAAGCCGAGGCGCTGGCGGTGCGGGCAGCCGTGCTCGACCGCCTGGGGCGCGACCCGGCCGCGGCCAGTGACGCCTATGCCGCCGCACTGCGTGCCCTGGACCGGCGCCGCGCGGCATTGCTGGACTATGACTGGATCCGCCAGGGTTCTCCCTACCGGCTGCAGGTGGCCCCGCTGGTCGAGCGCTACGTGGCCCTGCAGATCGAGCGCGCGGCCAGCCTGCCGGAAGCGGAGCGGGTCGCGATCTACCGCGAGGTGATCCGGTTCGCCGACCAGGCCCGCGCCGCGGAGCTGTCCGACTATTTCCAGGACGACTGCGTGGCCGACCTGCGGGCGCGCACCCGCAGAGTCGGCGAGATCGATCCCCGTGCCGCCGCACTGGTGACGATCGTGCAGCGAAACGGCATCGAGCTGTTCATGATGCTGCCGGACGGGCGGATCCGGCACCATCGCTCACCCTTGCCGGCCCGCGGTGAGCTCGAGGCCTACCCGTTCCGCCTGACCGACCCGACCCAGCCGAACGGCTGGAAGGCGCAGTCGCGGGAACTCTATGACCTGCTGATCCGCCCGTTCGCCGACGATCTCACGGGCGTCGAGACGCTCGTGTTCGTGCCGGACGGGCCCTTGCGCCACGTGCTGCCGGCCACCCTGCTGGACGGGGACAGCTTCCTGCTCGAGCGCATGGCGGTGGCGCTCAACCCCGGTCTGGACTTCGTCGACACCGCGCCCGCGCCGCGGGGCAGAGCCTCCTGGCTGCTCGGCGCCACCGCCCGCGCCTGCCCGCCACGCTGGGACGCGCTGGACGGCACCGAGGCCGAGGTCCAGGCGATCGCGGCCCTCAGCCCGCCGGCCGGCACTCTCACCCTGGTCGACGACGCGTTCGACCGTGCCGGGCTGTTCCGGGACCTGGCGACCCGGCCGCTCTCGGTGCTGCACTTCGCGACCCATGCCGAGTTCGCCCCGGAAGCCTCCGACAGCAAGGTCCTGCTCGGCAGCTGCGAGGAGCTGGACCTGGACGACCTGGAGCGGCTGATCAAGCAGGCCCGCTACCGCGACCGGCCCGTGGAGCTCCTGGTGCTGAGCGCCTGCCAGAGTGCGCTCGGCGACGACCGCGCCGCGCTGGGCCTGGCGGGGCTGGCGGTGAAATCCGGGGCACGGGCCGCGATCGGCTCGATGTGGAAGGTCGACGACCGGGCGGCCGAGCGGCTGATGACCCTGTTCCACGGCGAGCTGGCCAGCGGCGACGTCGGCAAGGCCGAGGCCCTGCGCCGCGCCCAGCTCACCCTGGCCGCCGAGCCCGGCATGGCCGCACCGGTCTATTGGGCGGCCTTTCAGCTCGTGGGCGACTGGCGCTAGGGAATCAGCCGCTCGGCGCGCAATTCGCCGAACAGGTCGAGGAAGGAATCCTCGGTAGGCTGGAAGCCGGCAAAGCCCAGCCTGCGGCTGTTCTTCATGTCGGTCATCACCTCGATCGGCCGGCCGAGGTCCAGGTCGGTGTGCCAGGGCGAGGCCAGCCGGTCGAGCTCGGGTTCCGCCAGGCCGTGACGCCCGGCGATCTCGCGCCAGACCGGCCCGTCCTGCGCCATCTCCGCTTCCAGCGGCCGCACCTCGCCCTCGTAGCCGACCCAATCCACGCCGAAAAAGCCGGCCAGGCGCGGCCAGAGCCATTTCCAGCGGAAGACGTCGCCATTGACGATGTTGAAGGCCTGGTTGCGCGCCTCCGGCGTGGTCGCCGCCCACAGGAGCTGCGCAGCCAGGATCCGCGCATCGGTGACGTCCGAGAGGCCTTCCCACTGTGCCTGCGAGCCCGGCCAGCGGAACTTCCGGCCGGTCTCCCGGCAGATCGTGGCATAGACGGCGAGCGTCGTGCCGAGGTTCATCGCGTTGCCGACCGCCTTGCCGATCACGGTGTGCGGGCGGTGGACGCTCCAGCCGAAGCCCTGGCGTTCCGCCGCAGCGTACACCTCGTCTTCCTGCGCATAATAGAAGTTCTCGACGTCCAGCCGCGGCATCTCCTCGCGGAGCGGCGTCTCGGGCATCCGCCCGGCTTTCACATAAGAGTCGAACGGCCCGAGATAATGCTTGAGCCCGGTTACCAGCGCCACGTGGCGGATGGAGTTGTGCCTGGCCAGCGCCGCCAGCACGTTGCGTACCATCGCGGCGTTGACCCGGATGTTCTCCGCTTCCGTTGCGTTGCGCATCCAGGTGGCCAGGAAGACGTGGCTGGGTGCGACCCCGGCCAGCGCTGTGTCTAGGCTCGCCGGGTCGAGCAGGTCGGCCGCCACCGGCCGCAGGCCCTCCGGCTCGGCGGGCGGTCGCCGCGCCAGGCCATGGACGGTCCAGCCCTCGGCCAGCAGCCGCTTCGCGAGCGCATTGCCGATGATGCCGCTGGCTCCCACCACCAGTGCTGTGCCGCTCATGTGCGATCCTTTCCCGAATCCTCTGCCTGCCAAGGTAGGCGCACCGCCCGCCCCGAGCTAGAAGGCACCCGGAAGGGACATAGCCACCAGAAGGTTACCGTCGGATGCCGACCGTCACTGCCGACAAGCAGATGGTCTTCGAGCAGGACTGCGCGCCGCGCCGGGTGCTGGAGCTGTTCACCGTGAAGTGGACCAGCATGGTGCTCCATGCCCTGCAGCACCTGCCCGATCGCACCGCGCGGACCAGCGTCTTGCAGCGCAGCCTGCCTGGAATCTCCAAGAAGATGCTGGTGCAGACCCTGCGCGACATGGAGCAGCGCGGTCTGGTGACACGCCGGGTCTATGACGTCGTGCCGCCCAAGGTGGAGTACACGCTCACCCGGCTGGGGGTGCGCTTCGCGGAACCGATCGAGATGCTGTACCTATGGGGCGAGCAGAACAAGGAGGCGCTCGACCAGCTCCAGGCCGCCGCGTCCGGCGGGTCGTGCGCGGCCGTTCCCACTGCTGATCAAACCCACTAAGAAGCCTGCCAGCCCAGCGTCGCCCGGACCATCCATGCCCGTCGAGAACGCGCCCTCCATCGTCGCCCTGATCCCCGCCCGCAGCGGCTCCAAGCGAGTGGCCGACAAGAACATCCGCCCGCTCCTGGGCCATCCGGCGATGGCCTACACGATCGCCGCCGCGCGCGCCTCGGGCGTGTTCGACAAGGTGTGCGTGTCGACCGACAGCGGCGACTATGCGGCGATCGCCCGGCACTACGGGGCCGAGGTGGTGATGCGGCCACCCGAGATGGCCGGCGACCGCTCGCCCGACATCGAGTGGGTCGAGCATGCGCTGGGCGCGCTGGAGCCGTTCGACTGCTTCTCGATCCTGCGCCCGACCTCGCCGTTCCGGCAGCCGGAGACGATCCGCCGCGCCTGGACGCAGTTCCTGGCGGAACGGGAGCAGTTCGACAGCCTGCGCGCCGTGCAGAAATGCCGGGAGCATCCGGGCAAGATGTGGGTGATCCGCGGCAACCGGATGTCGCCGCTCCTCCCCTTCGGGCCACCGGAGCAGCCCTGGCACAGCTCGCAGTATCCGACCCTGCCCGAGATCTACGTGCAGAACGCCAGCCTGGAGATCGCCTGGAGCCGGGTGGTGCGGGACGGCCGGACCATTGCCGGCAACAGCTTCATGCCCTTCCTCACCGAAGGTTTCGAGGGCGTGGACCTGAACGATCCCGAGGACTGGTTCTACGCGCTCTACATCATCGAGCACGAGGGCGCGCAGCTGCCACAGATCGACCGGCCGCCGCCACAGCTGGGCAACGCCTGAAGCGACCCGGACCGCCCTCCCCTCCGTATTTCCCCTTCATGGAAGCAGCGTCTCATGGGTGAACTGACCGGCAACGCCGTCGAGGGCACGCTCTACTGGGTGGCACCCGACGAGTTCGCGCGGATCCGCAGCCTCGCCATGCCGGCCGTGGCACGGGCCCGGCTGTTCGCCGACCTGGCGCGGCTGAACGTGCTCTACATGATCGCACGCGCGGGCTCGGGGCATATCGGCAGCTCGTTCAGCTCGATGGAGCTGGTCACTTGGCTGCATCTGGAGGAGATGCGCGACGGCGACGTCTATTTCTCCTCCAAGGGCCATGACGCGCCCGGGCTCTATGCGGTCCTGACGGCGCTGGGGCGCCTGCCGGCCGATCTCATGCACCGCTTCCGCAAGCTGGGCGGCCTGCCCGGCCATCCGGACATCGGCACGCCCGGCATGGTCGCCAACACCGGCTCGCTCGGCATGGGCATCTCCAAGGCCAAGGGCATGGTGTTCGCCAACCGGCTCAACGGCGGCAAGAGCCCGCGCATCTTCGTGATGCTGGGCGACGGCGAGCTGCAGGAGGGCCAGATCTGGGAGAGCCTGGGCTCGGCGGCGAACCGGGGCTACGACGAGATCACCGCGATCGTCGATCACAACAAGCTGCAGTCCGACACGTTCGTGCAGCAGGTCTCCGACCTGGGCGACCTGGAGGCGAAGTTCCGGGCGTTCGGCTGGCACGTGGTCCGGGTGGACGGCCATGATCTGCAAGCAATCGTCGCAGCATTGGACGCGGTCCGTGGGGTGAAGAAGCCCAAGCTGGTGATCGCCGACACCATCAAGGGCAAGGGTGTCTCCTTCATGGAGCACGTCGCCATGGAGAGCGACGCCGAGCTCTACCGCTTCCATTCCGGCGCTCCGCAGGCGGCCGACTACACCCGCGCCGCCCAGGAGATCATGGACCGGGTCAACCGGATCCTGCGCGACGCGCGGCAGACCGAGCTGACCCTGGAAACGGTCGAGCGCCCGGTGACCGCCCCCCCGGCCCAGGCGCCGGAGCGACTGATCCCGGCCTATTCCGAGGCGCTGCTGAAGGTCGCGGCCGAGGACAAGCGGGTCGTGGCGCTGGATGCCGACCTGATGCTCGACTGCGGCCTGATCCCGTTCAAGGCGAAGCTGCCCGAACGCTTCGTCGAGTGCGGCATCGCGGAGATGGACATGGTGAGCCAGGCGGGCGCCATGGCCCGCAAGGGTCTGGTCCCGGTCTGCCATAGCTTCGCCTGCTTTTTGGCGACGCGCGCCAACGAGCAGATCTACAACAACGCCACCGAGCGCTCGAAGATCGTCTATCTGGCGGCACTGGCGGGCCTGCTCCCGGGCGGACCCGGCCATTCCCACCAGTCGGTGCGCGACATCGCGGCCCTGGCCGGCACGCCCGGCCTGACGCTGGTGCAGCCATCCTGTGCCGCCGAGGTCGAGCCGCTCGTCCGCTGGGCGCTGCAGGCGAATGAGGGCAGCACCTATCTGCGCTTCGTCTCCATTCCGGTGGCCGTGCCTTATGCCCTGCCGGCGGACTATCGGGTCGAGCTCGGCAAGGGCTGGATCGCCAAGAACAGCGGCAGGGACCTCGTAGTGATCGCCTATGGCCCGGCCATGGCGACCGAGGCCTGGCATGCGCTGGACCGGGCCGGCGGTGGCCGGCTGGTCATCCTGCCCTGGCTGAACCGGGTCGACGCTACCTGGCTTGCGGAAGTCACCTGCGATGCCAAGACGGTGGTGACGGTCGACGACCACTATGTCGAAGGCGGACAGGGCGTGATGCTCGGCGCCGCCCTGCAGGCCCAGCACTTCGGGGGCCGCGTCCTGCATCTGGGCGTCGACCGGATCCCGTCCTGCGGCGCCAATGACGAGGTGCTGGCCGATCACGGCCTGGATGCCGCCGGGATCGCGCGGGCCATCGGTGGCTGAGCCGATCCGGCTCGGCCTGTTCGCGGCCTTCGATCCGAGCTGGGGCGGCGGGGAGAGCTTCCTCGCCAACCTGCTTACCGTGATCGGCAGGCGGCCGGAGCTCGAGGTGGTGCTGTTCCATCCGCGCGACGCCGGAGAGACCCGGGTGGCGCGCTGGCGGGCCCTGGGTGCGGTGCCCCGGCCACTCGACCAACTGACCCGCCACCACCCGGCCTGGTGGATGCGCAAGCTCGGCGAGCGGCTGGACCTGCCCTGGCTGGACGGGTTCGACCGGGTGCTGGCGGGCCGGGTCGACGCGACCTTCCTTCGCCCGCTGCCCTGCCGCGCGCCGGTCGTGCCGAACCTGCACTGGATTCCCGACTTCCAGGAGCGGCACCTGCCGGAAATGTTCAGCGCAGCCGAGCGGCGCTCCCGGGCTGCTGAGCACGAACGCTTCCTTTCCCGCTCGGCGCTGACCCTCGTGCAGACCGATGCCGCGGCCGAGGAGCTGGTCGGCTGGTTCCCGATGCACGCGGAGCGGGCACGGGTTCTCCCTTTCGCGGTCACCATTCCCAGCCGCGCGCTCATGGCCGACCCGGTGGAGCTGCTGGAACCCTTCGGCCTGCCCGAGCGGTTCGTCTACCTCCCGGGCCAGCTCTGGCGGCACAAGAACCACGGGCTGGTGGCCGAAGCCCTGGCGCGCGTGCCGGATCTCACCGTGGTCTCCACCGGCCATCTGGTCGATTACCGGGCACCGGACCATGTGGTGGCGCTGCGCGCTAGGCTGACCGAGCTTGGCGTCGAGCGGCGGTTCCGCCTGCTGGGGCCCGTGCCACTGGACATCGTGTTCGCCCTGCACCGCCGTGCGATGGCGCTCCTGAACCCCTCGCGCTTCGAGGGCTGGAGCACCACGGTGGAGGAGGCCAAAGCGCTGGGTCGGCCCCTGCTCCTGTCCGACATCCGCACCCACCGGGCCCAGGCCACCGCCCCGGATCGCGCCGGCTGGTTCGGCGTCGACGATGTGGACGGGCTAGCCCGGCTGTTGATGGCGGTGCGCGACGAGGGCGTGCCCGGCCCGGATCCGATGGCCGAGGCCCAGGCGCTCGATGCCTATGAGCTCGCGCGGGCGCGCTTTGCCTACGGCTTCGTGCGGATCGTCTCCGAAGCCGTGGGTCGGCCCCTGGCTACTCCGCCGCCTTCTGGATGAAGCCGAGGTTGGCCTCGCGGATCTTCTTGGCGGCCTCGTCGTAGAGGAAGGGCAGGAACGCGTAGCGCTTGCCGGCCGTGACCTGGCTCGCCTCGTGCAGGAGCGAGCAGGAGAACACCACGGCACCCCCGGTGGGTGCCCGGTAGGTGCGGCGGCCGAACTCGGGGAAGCGCAGGTCGCCGCCCTCGTACTCCTCGGCGTTCAGGTTGATAGATACGGCGAAGCGCCGGTGCGCGGTGCCCTTGGTGGTATTGTCGCGATGCGCACGGAAATGCCCGCCTTCCTCGGCCGCATAGCAGGCCACGATGTAGCGCTCCATGCGGGTGACGTCGAACTGGTAGGCCTTCTTGATCTCCGGGATCACCCGCCGGCTGAACCTGGTCTGGATCGCGCGGACGAGCTGCTGGTCCTCGATCACCCAGTCGCTGCGGACCTTGTGGCTGCGGTCCTTCACCTCGACGGTCTTGCCGTCGACCTCGCGCATGAAGCCGCTTTCCTTGCCGCCATTGCGCTCATAGCCCTGGATCAGCACCCGGCACAGCTCCGGCTCGAACACCTGCGGGATCACCATGACCGGCGCGTGTGCCAGCACCGGCGGCAGGGCATCCATGCGCGGCAGGCTCGCCATCAGCTCCAGCACCGCCTGGGCATGGCGCGCCGGGTCGGCCTCGCGGATCTCCGCCATGATCTGCAGGCGCGGGCTGATCACGGCCGTCACGAGATCGTTGCCGGTAAGGCCGAACTGCTGCGCCACCTGGCGGTCCTGGTCCCAGAAGGCGCGCACACCCGGCGTGCGCAGCGGCAGGCGGCCGCCGCTCTCATCGGCCGGGTCCGGAGTAACGAAGAACAGGCTGCCATGGCTGTCGTCGAACTGCGGCGAAACGGCCAGGACCCGGGCGAGCCCCGCCGCTGCCGGATCATCCATGCCAGGGATGAAGGTAAGGACCAGCCAGCGGCCGGCGATCGTGTCGATCTTCAGTCCAGGCGAGTTGGACGCACGCGCCGTGAAGAGGGGGCAGGGATCGCCGATCGCCATGGCGGCTCACATCCTTTCTCATGCTCGGTCTGAAGCGATCAGATTACAGATTGTTCATGCACTGTCAACCACAGGTGGCTTGCGATATAGCACCAGTGGGTCAGCGCAAGGCTATCCGAGCCGCCTGGACATCGTCACGTACGCGTGAGCGCGTCTGGCGGCGGGCCAGGATCGCCACGATCAGCAGAAGAGTCAGAGGTACGATCAGCGGGTCGATCAACCAGGCGAATCCCGCCAGGCTGAAGTAATAGGCGCGCAACCCATGGTTGAAATCGGTGGCCGCCCTGCTGAAATGAGCAGCGTAAATCCTGGCGAGCGGGGCGATCGCGGCTTCCGGCATGGGTGCCGGCGGTGCGGCGCCGATCAGGGCGATCAGGTAGTTGTACTGGCGGATCGCCCAGGTGAACTTGAAGAAGCCGTAGATGAAGATCGTCAGGATCACGACG
>NZ_DATMFZ010000013.1:0-31923 GCF_035556675.1 Geminicoccus sp.
GTCGCCTCGGCCGAGCGGACCGACAGCGCGCCGCCATGCGCCCTGGCGATCTCGTCGGCGATGTAGAGGCCGAGGCCCAGGCCGCCCCCGCCGCGCATCGCACGGGTATAGGGCTGGAACATCCGGGCCATGATCTCCGGCTCGATCGGCGGCCCATGGTTGGTGACCTCCAGCACGCAGCCGCCATTCGCCAGCCCCGCCCACACCTGGACCGGCCCGTCCGGCCGCCCGTGGACCAGCGCATTGGCCAGGAGGTTGGAGAGGAGCTGCCCGATCCGGTCGGGATCGCAGGCTACCGGCCGGTCGAATCGGATGTCCGTCTCGATCCGCCGTTCCGGAAAACTAGCCGCCAGCTCCGCCACGACCCGGCCCAGTTCCGCGCCTAGATCATCCACGGGCCGCAGCGCCAGCTGGAAGCCGCCACCCAGGCGGCCGCGGGCGAAGTCCAGGATGTCCTCGATCAGCCGGGACATGCGGGTGCAGCTCTGTTCCATCTGGTGCAGGATGAGCTGCGCATCCTGGTCCGGCGGCAGCCTGCTCAGCAGGCGGAGGCCGGAGATCACCGAGAACAGCGGGTTGCGCAGGTCGTGACCCAGCACGCCGATGAACTGCTCGCGCAGCGACCCGGTCTCCAGTGCGTCGTGCAGGGCCAGCCTGCTGGCGCCAGACTGGTCCTCCAGCTTGAGCTGGGCCGAGATCAGCTCGGCATAGAGCTGGACCATCTCCAGGATCTTGCTGTCGCGCAGCCTGGCCGTCAGGGGATCGAGCGCGCAGATCGTTCCGAACACCTCGCCGTTGCGGCGGATGATCGGCACCGAGAGGTAGCTCTCGAAGCCGTACTGCCGCGGCGTCGGGTGGCCGCAATAGATCTGGTCCTGGCTGGCATGGTCGATGACGATCGGCGCCCTGGCGCCGTGGATCTCGTGGCAGAGCGTCGAGGTGACCTCCAGCTCCCCGCCGACCTTCAGGCCGAAGCCGAGCTTGTCCAGGACCGCGCAGGCCACCCACCGCTCGCCGGTCACCCTGGCCACCGCGGCAAAGCGCAGTCCGGTGATCGTCGAGACGATCTCGAGGATGGCCGGGACCGCTCTCAGCCGGCCGACCGTCTCGATATCGGCCACGATCGAATCAGCCATTCATGGTCCTCGCTGGCGCCGGCCTCGGGCCGTAGTACGATCCCGGCGCCATTGCGGAGCCAGATCGCTGCAACCTGATGGCAGATGTTCCGGAACCGAGGAAGGCCGCTCAGCCGCCGTCTGCGGCGTGGCAGACCGCCTCCACCCGGTTGCCGTCCGGATCGAGCAGGAAGGCGGCGTAATAGTCCGGGTGATAGTGCGGGCGCAGGCCGGGCGGGCCGTCGCAGCGCCCGCCGGCGGCCAGGCCGGCGGCATGCCAGGCCCGCACTGCCGCACGGGTCTCCGCCTTGAACGCCCAGTGCCGGCGGTCGGCCAACCCCGCCAGACCCGCCCGCACGGTCAGGTAGCTGCGTGCCGGGTGGCGGGCGTCGGCGCGCTCGCCAAAGCCCGCCGCATCGGCATCCGCCCAGACGCAGGGCTGGCCCAACGCCGCCATGATCGCCCGGTAGAACGGGATCGAGCGCGCCGGATCGCTCACCGTGATCGAGACATGGTCCAGCATCCCTGCCGGACCCGTCACTGCCAGACGATGCGCGGGAAGGGCCTTGCCGCGCCGGTGACCTCGTCCATCTGCCGGCGGACCTCGGCGGCGATCGCGCGATACACCTCGGCATGGTGCGAGGCCGGATCGGAGGCCACCACGGGCGCACCGCCGTCGGAGGTCTCGCGGATCCGGATGTCGAGCGGCACCTCGCCCAAGAACGGCACGCCATAGCCCTCGGCGCACTGCCTGGCCCCGCCATGGGCGAAGATATCGGCACGGTGCCCGCAGTTCGGGCAGCAGTAATAGCTCATGTTCTCGACGATACCGAGGATCGGCACGTCGACCTTGCGGAACATCTGGATCGCCTTGCGCGCGTCCAGCAGGGCGATGTCCTGCGGCGTGCTGACGATCACGGCACCGGTGAGCGGCACCTTCTGCGCCATGGTGAGCTGCGCGTCGCCGGTACCCGGCGGCAGGTCGACCACCAGCACGTCGAGCTCGCCCCAGGCCACGTCGTTCAGCATCTGCTGGATGGCGCTCTGCACCATGGGGCCGCGCCAGATCATCGGCGTGTCCTCCTCGACCAGGTAGCCCATCGACATGGTCGGGATGCCCCAGGCACGCATCGGCTCCAGCCGCTTGCCGTCCGGCGAGGTCGGCCGGCCCGATGCGCCGACCATGCGCGGGATGGAGGGGCCATAGATGTCGGCGTCGAGGATGCCGGTGCGCTGGCCGATCGCCGCCAGCCCCAGCGCCAGATTGATCGCCGTGGTCGACTTGCCGACCCCGCCCTTGCCGGACGCCACCGCGATGATCCCGCGCACGCCCGGCACGCCCTGTGGTGCCGGCTGCCCCTGCGGCCGTGCGCCGCGGGCCGCCGGTTCCTGGGGGCGGCCGGCACCGGCCGGCCGTTCGGCGGTAAGCACCGCCGTGGCCGAGGTCACGCCTGGAAGCGCCCGCACCGCGGCCTCGGCCGCCCGGCGCACCGGCTCCATCGCTTCCGCCCGGGACGGGTCGATCTCCATGGAGAAGCCGACATTGGCCCCCTTGATGACGATGCCGCCGATGATTCCCGATTCGGCCAGGTTCTTGCCGCTGCCCGGCAGCGGCACCGCCGCCAGCGCCTGAAGAACCTGTTCCTTGGTCAAGTCAGCCATGTTGAACCCGCCTGTTGTCGTGGTCATATAGCGGACAGACAGCCCGACTTGGAGGGCGGACGGCAGGTGTCCGATCTCGCGAGGGGAGGTTTTGGATGACGATTAGGGACCTTGGTCCCCCCGGCTAGGTGAGGCTTGATGCCCTGGAACCCGAATGGCGGTGGCGGATGGAACGGCGGACAGGGTGGCGGTGGCCCCTGGGCGCCGCGTCCTGGTGGCGGCGGAGGTGGTGGCGGCTCGCAACCGCCTGACCTGGAAGAGCTGATCCGCAAGAGCCAGGAACGGGTCCGGCAGCTGTTCCCGGGCGGCGGTGGCGGGGGAGGGCGCGGCGGCCTGCCCAGCACGCCGGTGATCGCCACGATCGCCGGCCTGGCCGTGGGCGCTTGGCTGCTCAGCGGCTTCTATTTCGTCCAGCCGGAAGAAAAGGGCGTGGAGCTGGTGTTCGGCCATCTCAACGCGGTCACCGATTCCGGTCTGAACTACAACTGGCCCTGGCCGATCGGCTCGGTGCTCAAGCCGCAGGTCACCCGCGTCAACCGGGTCGAGGTAGGCTTCCGTTCCTCGGGTGTGAGTCAGGCCGGCAGCCGGGTGAACGCGCGCGAGGTGCCCGAAGAGGCGCTGATGCTGACCGGCGACGAGAACATCGTCGACATCAACTTCGTGGTGTTCTGGCGGATCAGCGACCCGGCCCTCTATCTGTTCAACATCCGCGACCCGGCCGACACGGTGAAGGCCGCCTCGGAGAGCGCCATCCGCGAGCTGGTCGGCCAGACCCCGATCGCGGAAGTCACCACCGAGGGTCGCCGGCAGATCGAGCAGCGCGGCCGCGAGATCATTCAGGCCCTGATGAACGAGTACGGTGCCGGTGTCGTCATCGACGAGGTCCAGCTGCAGAAAGCCGACCCGCCGCAGGAGGTGATCGACGCGTTCCGTGACGTGCAGCGCGCCATGGCCGACCGCGAGCGTGCCCAGAACGAGGCGGAAGCGTTCGCCAACGACATCATCCCGCGTGCCCGAGGTGAGGCGGAGCGGATCCTCCAGGAAGGCCAGGCCTACCAGCAGGAGCAGGTAGCCAGAGCACAGGGTGAGGCGCAGCGCTTCCTGTCGGTGCTGGCCGAGTACCGCAGCTTCCAGGACGTGACCCGCCAGCGCATCTACCTCGAAACCATGGAATCCGTGCTGAACGGTACGCAGAAGACCTTGATCGACCAGCCCGACGGCAGCCAAGGCGTGGTGCCCTACCTGCCTCTCACGGAACTGCCACGCAGCGCAGCACCCTCCGGGCGGACTCCCGCCAGCGGCGCAGGCTCATCGACCATCCTGCCCGACCCATCGACGACCGGAGGCACACAATGACCAACCGCGTCGTCGCAACCGTCGGAGTTGCCGCCGCTGTCGTGGTGATCGGTCTCTACTCGAGCCTGTTCACCGTGAACGAGGCGCAGCAGGCGCTGGTGGTGCGGTTCGGTGAGCCGGTCCGCGAGGTCCGTGATGCCGGCCTGCACTTCAAGGTGCCGTTCGTCGACAACGTCACCTATTTCGACAAGCGGGTGCTCGACTACGATGCCACGTCGGTCGAGCTGATCCTGGGCGACCAGAAGCGGCTCGTGGTGGACGCGTTCGCCCGCTACCGCATCAACTCGCCGACCCGCTTCCGCCAGGCGGCGGGAGACGAGGAGTCCTTCCGGAGCCGGCTCGGGCCGATCCTGTCCTCCAACCTGCGCGGCGTCTTGGGCGAGGCCGGGCTGATGCAGGTGCTGAGCGCCGAGCGTGGCACGCTCATGCAGCGGATCCGCGACCAAACCAATCGCTCGATGCAGGGCTTCGGCGTGGAGCTGGTCGACCTGCGCATCAAGCGGGCCGACCTGCCCGAGCAGAACAGCCAGGCGATCTTCCAGCGGATGCAGACCGAACGGCAGCGCGAAGCCAACGAGCTGCGTGCGCAGGGTGCCGAGGTGGCGCAGCGGATCCGTTCGCGCGCCGATCGCGAGCGGCGCGTGCTGATCGCGGACGCCATGCGCCAGGCGGACGTGTTCCGCGGCGAGGGCGATGCGGAGGCGACCCGGATCTCGGGCGAGGCGTACGGGCAGGATCCGGGCTTCTACCAGTTCTACCGCTCGATGCAGGCCTATCGCACCGCTCTGGGTGACGGGAACACCAACTTGGTGATTTCTCCGGACAGCGACTTCTTCCGCTACTTCCGCGAGTACGACCCCCCACAGAGCCAGGCGGCCGCAGCGCCTCCCACCGCACCCGCCGGACAGGCGGCGCCGGCTGCGGACGAGGCGGACCGGCGGCTGGGCGCCCTGGCGCCTGAACCCCAGGCGCAACAGCCCTGAACGGCGCGGGCGGGACTTGTCCCGCCCGTTCGCATGGGGACAGGCTCCCGATGATGAATTTGCTGCAGACCCTGGCGCTCGTGCTGGTGGTGGAGGGGATCCTCTGGACCCTGTTCCCCGGCATGATGCGTCGGGTCGCCGCGCGGGCCGCGGAGAGCGACGAGGGAATGCTGCGCTATGGCGGACTGGCCTTTGCGGTCACCGGGGTCGTCGCAGTATGGTTGCTGCGCGGCTGACGGGCCGGCGGTGCCGCTGTTCTGTGCCATGACGCCGAGGTGCTATGGCCGTGCGGCCGGAGCGCGCCTACATTGACGATGTCAGGTCCGGTCGGTCGCGCGCGGGCCGACCGAGATGCCATGGCGGTCAGACGCCGTGCCAGCAGGATTTCGGGTATGATCGTTCGCAAGCTTATCTCGCTCCCGTCCAGCCCGGCCGCTGCCCTGCCGGCACTTGCGATGATGCTGCTCGGCTGCAGCCTGGCGCCGGGCAGCCTGCAGGCGCAGGACGCAGCACCCCTCGGCGACAACGTACCGGCCGACTCGCGAACCTTCGCGCCGCCGAGCTTTGCACCGCTGGTCGAGCGGGTGGCGCCGGCCGTGGTCAACATCTCCACCAGCCGGCAGGTCCAGCCGAACGACCAGCAGGCGATGCCGATGCCCCAGTTCCCGCCGGGCTCGCCGTTCGAGGAGTTCTTCCGCGACTTCTTCGACCAGAACCGTCGCGGCCAGCGGCCGCCCGAGCAGCAGCGGCGCGCCTTCTCCTTAGGCTCGGGCTTCATCGTCGATCCCACCGGCTACGTGGTGACCAACAACCACGTCATCGCCGACTCCGACGAGATCAAGGTCATCCTGAACGACGACAGCGAGTATGTCGCGAAGATGATCGGCACCGACAGCAAGACCGACCTGGCGCTGCTCAAGATCGAGCGCGATGAGCCGTTCCCTTATGTCGAGCTCGGCGACAGCGACGGGATCCGGGTCGGCGACTGGATGATGGCGATCGGCAACCCGTTCGGCCTGGGCTCGACCGTCACCACCGGCATCGTGTCCGCCCGCAACCGCGACATCAATGCCGGCCCCTATGACGACTTCCTCCAGGTCGACGCGGCCATCAACCGCGGCAATTCGGGCGGCCCGTCCTTCGGGATGGACGGCAAGGTGATCGGCATCAACACCGCGATCTTCTCGCCGTCCGGTGGCAATGTCGGCATCGGCTTCGCCATTCCCGCCAATATCGCCAAGCCGATCATCGACAGCCTGAAGGAGACTGGCCGCGTCGCGCGCGGCTGGCTGGGCGTGCGCATCCAGGCGGTCACCCAGGAGATCGCCGAGGGGCTGGGCCTGGAGGAGGATGCCGGCGCGCTGGTCGCCTCCACCCAGGAGGGCGGTCCCGCGATCGCCGCAGGCATCCAGCCGGGCGACGTCATCCTCGAGTTCGACCACAAGAAGATCGACCGGATGCGCTCCTTGCCGCGCATCGTCGCCGAGACCGCCGTCAACAAGGAAGTCGAGGTCCTGATCTGGCGCAAGGGCGAGAAGCAGACCGTCAAGGTGACGCTGGGCGAGCTGCCGGACGACGAGACGTTGGCGGCCACCGAGGAACCCTCCGGCAGCGATCAGCCCGACACGCCGCCCGGTGCCGTGGTCGCGATCGATCCGCTCGGCCTGAAGGTCCAGGAACTGACCGCGGAGAGCCGCAGCCAGTTCCAGCTGGGCGACAGCGTGACCAAGGGTGTGGTGATCACCGAGGTCGCTCCCGACGGCTCGGCCGCCGAGGAATCGCTCCAGCCGGGCGATGTGGTGCTGGAGGCCGGGCAGGATCCGGTCAACACGCCCAAGGAGCTGGCGGAGAAGGTCGAGGAGGCCCGCTCGTCCGGCAAGCGCAACATCCTCCTGATGGTGGAGCGGCAGGGCGACCTGCGCTTCGTGGCGCTCCGCCTGGCCAGCTGAGCCGCGCGACGGAGGCGGCTAGCCTCCGTCAGCGTCAGCCGGCAGCGAATGCGCTGCGCGGATAGCCCTGGATGAACAGCAGCGCGGTGAGGTCGCCATACCGGATCACGACCGGGGCGACCTCGGCGACCCTGGCATGGGGACGGAAGCCCACGCCCAGCCCGGCCGCCCGGATCATCGGGATGTCGTTGGCGCCGTCGCCGGCGCATAGCGCATCGGCGCGGCCGAGACCCAGCCGCCCGGTGATCTCGTCGAGCGTCCTGAGCTTGGCATCGGCATCCAGCAGGGGCGGCACCAGCCGACCGGTGAGCCGGCCGTCCTGGATCTCCAGCAGGTTGGCGTGGTGCTCGTCGAAGCCGGTGCGTGCCGCCACCGGCCCGGTGAACCGGGTGAAGCCGCCCGAGACCAGGGCGGTGCGGGCGCCATGGGCCCGCATCGTCCTCACCAGCGTCCGGGCTCCCGGCATGAGCTGGATCCGCTCGGCGAGCAGCCGCTCGATGGCACTCTCCTCCAGCCCGGCCAGGAGCTGCACCCGCGCCTTGACCGAGCTCGCGAAATCCAGCTCGCCGTTCATGGTCCGCTCGGTGATCGCCGCCACCTCCGCGCGGATGCCCAGGAGATCGGCCAGTTCGTCGATGCACTCGGTGGTGATGACCGTGCTGTCCATGTCGCAGAGCAGAACGCGCTTGCGCCGGTTCCCGGACGGCATCACCGCCACGTCGATCCGCCGATCCCCGACGATGTCGGCCAGCACCGGAGGCAGCGGGCTGGCGCTCTCTTCGACCTCGAACGCCACCGCCTCGCCGTCCGAAAGCACCGCCGCCTCGGCCCGCAGCGCCCGGGACGCTTGTGCCACCAGTGCGGGTGTCAGCAGGCGCGCGTCCGGATCGCTCACCAGCGTGACCACCGTCATCTCCGACTCCCGTGAATGCTGCGCTGCAACATGAAGCGCCCGGTGATCGTGATAGGCGGGCCCACCGCCAGCGGCAAGTCGGCCCTGGCGATCCGGCTGGCGCAGGCCCTGGGCGGCACGGTGGTGAACGCCGATTCGATGCAGCTCTACCGCGACCTGCCGATCCTGACCGCACGGCCGTCGCCGGCGGACGAGCGCCTGGCTCCACACGCCCTGTACGGCATCTGGAACCCGCTCGAGACCGGGTCGGCGGGACGTTGGCTGGGGCTGCTGGCCGACCTGCTCGAGCGCGAACCGGACGCGCCACTGGTCATCACCGGCGGCACCGGCCTTTATCTGGAGGCGCTCCTGCACGGTATCGCCGCGGTGCCCGACATCCCGGCCGACATCCGGGCGGAGGTGCGCAGCCTGCCACCAGCAGCGCTGCACCGGATCCTCTCGGAGGAGGACCCGGCCATGGCCGTTCGCCTCCGCTCGACCGACCCGCAGCGGCTGATGCGCGCCCTGGAAGTGCGACGGGCCACCGGCCGCTCCCTGCTCGCCTGGCACGCGGACCCGCCGGCACGAATCGATATCGGCGTCGAGCCGGAGGGCGTGGCCCTGCTGCCGGCGCGGGACGAGCTGGTCGCCCGGATCGGCCGGCGCCTCGATCAGATGCTGGCGGCAGGGGCGCTGGACGAGCTGGCGGCGTTCCTGGCCGAGCCGGCCCATGCCGACTCGCCGCTGCTCAAGGCGGTGGGCGTGCCCGAGTTCGCGCGCTGCATCACCGACGTGGTCCCGCCGGCCGAGGCGCTGGCGGCTGCCGTAATCTCGACCCGCCAGTATGCCAAACGACAGGTGACGTTTCTGCGCCATCGGCTGAGGGCGCTTCAGCCTTGTGCCGGTTTCGGCGACGATCTGGCGGTTCAGGAGGCAGTTTCCGCCCGGATTCTGTCCAGGTTTCGTTGACGCTGCCAAAGCGCGAAGTTAGCTTGCCGCGCCCTTCGCGAGAAGGGTGAGGATGACGCTTTGCCCAAGAGGGGCTTCACCAAAACCGTAGTGCCGGAACCAGTGATTCCGGCGGAGTTCGACCGATGACCGACACCACCAAGCTCGCGACCGCAACGGCCGCCTCGCGCCCCATGACGGGTGCCGAGGTAGTGCTCGCGGCCCTCGTAGAGCAGGGTGTAGAGGTCATTTTCGGCTACCCCGGCGGGGCGGTCCTTCCGCTCTACGACGCGATCTTCAAGCAGGACAAGATTCGCCACGTCCTGGTGCGTCATGAGCAGGCCGCCGTGCATGCCGCGGAAGGCTATGCCCGCTCGACCGGCAAGGTCGGCGTGGTGCTGGTGACCTCGGGCCCCGGCGCCACCAACACGGTGACCGGCCTGACCGACGCGCTGATGGATTCGGTGCCGCTGGTCTGCCTGACCGGTCAGGTGCCGACCCACATGATCGGCAACGACGCCTTTCAGGAAGCCGACACGGTCGGCATCACGCGTCCCTGCACCAAGCACAACTACCTGGTGAAGGACGGCGAGGACCTGGCGTCGGCCATCCACGAGGCGTTCCACGTGGCGCGCACCGGCAGGCCCGGCCCGGTGGTGGTCGACCTGCCCAAGAACGTGCAGATGGGCCAGGCGCCCTACCGGTCGATGGAGCAGGCGCGCATCCGCGGCCGGGTCGAGGTGCGCGAGCCGTCGCTGGAGCGGATCGAGCAGGCCGTCGACCTGCTCAAGCGCGCCGAGCGGCCGGTCTTCTATGTCGGCGGCGGCGTGGTGAACTCGGGCACCGAAGCCTGTGCCGCGCTCACCGAGCTGGTCCGGGCCACCGGCTACCCGGTCACGCTGACGCTGATGGGCTTGGGTGCCTATCCGGCCTCCGACCCGCAGTTCCTGGGCATGCTCGGCATGCACGGGACCTACGAGGCCAACATGGCCATGCACGACTGTGACGTGATGGTCTGCATCGGCGCCCGTTTCGACGACCGGGTGACCGGCACCACAGCCAAGTTCTCGCCGAACTCGAAGAAGATCCACGTCGACATCGACCCGTCCTCGATCAACAAGAACATCGCGGTCGACCTGCCGATCGTGGGCGACGCCCTGCCGACCCTGCGCGCCATGCTGGACGCCTGGAACCGGCGGGACAACGAGCCCGCGAAGAACGAGCGCACGGCGGCCTGGTGGAGCCAGATCGAGGAGTGGCGCGGCAAGAACTCGCTGGGCTTCCGCAACAGCTCCACCCTGATCAAGCCGCAATACGCGATCCAGCGCCTCTACGAGCTGACCAGGGACCAGGACGTCTACATCACGACCGACGTCGGTCAGCACCAGATGTGGGCGGCCCAGCACTTCAAGTTCGAGAAGCCGCTGCGCTGGATGACCTCGGGCGGGCTCGGCACCATGGGCTACGGCCTGCCGGCCGCGATCGGCGTCCAGATCGCCCATCCGGACTCGCTGGTGGTCTGCGTGTCCGGCGACGCCTCCTGGCTGATGAACATGCAGGAGATGTCGACGGCACTCCAGTACCGCCTGCCCGTGAAGTCGTTCATCCTGAACAACAGCTACATGGGCATGGTCCGCCAGTGGCAGGAGTTCTTCCACGGCAACCGCTACGCCGAGAGCTACAACGACAGCCTGCCGGACTTCGTGAAGCTGGCGGAAGCCTTCGGTGCGGTAGGCCTGCGCTGCTCCAAGCCTGACGAGATCGACGACGTCATCCGCGAGATGCTGAAGGTCGACAAGCCGGTGATCGTCGACTGCATCACCGACCAGGCCGAGAACGTCTACCCGATGATCCCGGGCGGTGCCGCCCACAACGAGATCCAGCTCGCCCCGGACGACGACTGGGCCCCGGTCAAGGGCGTCGAAGACGGCATGGTAACCGTCTGAACCAACGTTTCGCTCGATCTCGCCGCGGCCGGCACAGGAGTGCCGGCCGCCACCGCACATACCGATAACGGGGATACCCCCGCAGATGACGATGCCTGAAGAGCGCCACACCATCGTGGTGCTGGTGGACAATGAACCGGGCGTGCTGGCCCGGGTAATCGGCCTGTTCTCCGGCCGGGGCTACAACATCGAGAGCCTGACCGTAGCCGAGGTCGACAAGGAGCGCGGTCTGTCGCGCATCAACATCGTCACCACCGGCACCCGCCTCGTCATCGAGCAGATCCAGAACCTGCTGGCCCGCCTTGTGCCGGTCCACAAGGTCCAGGACCTGACCGTGGAAGGGCCGCATGTCGAGCGCGAGCTGGCGCTCATCAAGATCACCGGCACCCGCGAGCGCCTGGTCCATGCGCTGCGGATCGCCGACTTCATGCACGCGCGCCTGGTCGACAGCACGCCCGGCTCGTTCGTGTTCGAATGCACCGGTACCTCCGACGAGGTCGATGCCTTCATCTCGCTGGTGGAGCCCGCCGAGGTCAGCCGCGCCGGCGTGGTCGCGATCGCCCGCGGCCAGAGCATGCTGCAAAGCGACCGCAGCGAGTAATCCGCACCGTCAACATCCGTCATTGTCGAGCCGGGAGGGGCGAAACATGCGCGTCTATTACGATCGGGATGCCGATCTCAACCTGATCAAGTCGAAGAAGGTCGCCATCATCGGCTATGGCAGCCAGGGCTTCGGCCATTCCAACAACCTCAAGGACAGCGGCGTCGCCGAGGTCGTGGTCGGCCTGCGCGCCAACTCGCCCACCCGCAAGAAGGTCGAGGCCGCCGGCCTGAAGGCCATGACCCCCGCTGAGGCCGCCAAGTGGGCCGACGTCGTCATGGTGCTGGTGCCCGACGAACTCCAGGCCGACCTGTGGGCCGACGAGCTCGCCGCCAACATGAAGCAGGGTGCTGCCCTGATGTTCGCGCACGGCCTGAACATCCACTTCAAGCTGATCGAGGCCCGCCCCGACCTCGACGTGCTGATGGTGGCGCCCAAGGGCCCGGGCCATCTGGTCCGCGCCGAGTACACCAAGGGCGGCGGCGTGCCCTGCCTGATCGCCGTCCACCAGGACCCGTCCGGCGGCGCCCTGGACCTCGGCCTGTCCTACGCCTCGGCGATCGGCGGCGGCCGGGCCGGCATCATCGAGACGACCTTCAAGGAAGAGGTCGAGACCGACCTGTTCGGCGAGCAGGTCGTGCTCTGCGGCGGCACCTGCGCCCTGATCAAGGCCGGCTACGAAACCCTGGTCGAGGCCGGCTACGCCCCGGAGATGGCCTATTTCGAGTGCCTGCACGAGGTGAAGCTGATCGTGGACCTGATCTACGAAGGCGGCCTCGCCAACATGCGCTACTCGATCTCCAACACCGCCGAGTACGGCGACTACATGACCGGCCCGCGCATCATCACCGATGAGACCAAGGCCGAGATGAAGCGCGTGCTCGCCGACATCCAGGAAGGCCGCTTCGTGCGCGACTGGGTGCTGGAGAACAAGGCCTCGCAGGCCAGCTTCAAGGCGATCCGCGCCAAGGAAGCCGCCCACCCGATCGAGCAGGTCGGCGAGAAGCTGCGCTCCATGATGCCCTGGATCGGCCAGAACAAGCTGGTCGACACCGCGAAGAACTGAGCGATTCCAACGGTGTTGGACGACGCACGGGCGGGAGGGGCAACCCTCCCGCCCGTCGCGGTTTCTGGCTCTGGCCGCTCGAACGCTGCGCAGGGCTTCTCGGCACTGATCGAGTCGGCCGGTGTAAATGCGTCGTGCCGTCGCCGATGGGTTGCGGCACCTCGCCGGTTGCCCTGATGCCCGGGAGAGCGAACCGCTCGAACGAGGCTCCCGGACCACCGCGGCTTGCGGCAGCGGCCGGCCATCCTGTTCCTCCAGCAGCAGGCAATCGATGCAGGCTTTCATCACGCCGGCCGTGGCGGTGCCCGGGCGGCAGCAGCAATGGTCCACGCGGATCGCCTTCTTCATCGCGGGCTTCGCCCTGGCCGCCTGGGCGCCGCTGGTGCCGTACGCGCAGGTGCGGGTGGGGCTGGGCGACGGCAGCCTCGGTCTCCTGCTGCTCTGCCTGGGCTGCGGCTCGATCGTCGCCATGCCGCTGGCCGGTGTGCTGGCCGGCCGGTTCGGCTGCCGCAGCGTCCTCCTCATGGGCAGCGCCCTGGTCTGCCTGACCCTGCCGCTCCTGGCGGTCGCTACGACCTTCCCGCTGCTGGCGGCGGCCCTGTTCGCCTTCGGGGCCGCCATCGGCACGATCGACTGCGTGGTCAACATCCAGGCGGTGATCGTCGAGCGGGCCAGCGGCAAGACGATGATGTCCGGCTTTCATGGCCTGTTCAGCGTGGGTGGGATCGTCGGTGCCGGTGGCGTGAGCCTGCTCCTGACCCTGGGCGCCTCGCCGCTCGGCGCCACCCTGGCCGCCGTGGCGCTGGTGCTGCTGGCGATCGCCCGGGCGGCACCGCATCTCCTGCCCGAGGCGGCCGCGGCGGGTGGACCGCTGTTCGTCTGGCCGCGCGGCGTGGTGCTGTTCATCGGCATTTTGTGCTTCGTCGTCTTCCTGACCGAGGGGGCGGTGCTCGATTGGAGTGCCGTGTTCCTGACCAGGCTGCGTGCGGTGGAGCCCTCGCAGGCGGGCTTGGCCTATGCGGCGTTCGCCACGGCCATGACGATCGGGCGGCTTCTCGGTGACCGGATTGTGCGACGGGTCGGCGGGCGTCGCGTGCTGGCCGCCGGCGGGCTCCTGGCTGCCCTGGGCCTGACGCTGGCGACCCTGCACCCGGCCTGGGAGGCGGCGCTCGCAGGCTTCGCCCTGGTCGGCGCCGGCTGCGCCAACATCGTGCCGGTGCTCTACAGCCTGGTCGGGCGGCAGAAGGTGATGCCCGAGCATGCCGCGGTCTCGGCAATCACCACGATCGGCTATGCCGGCATCCTGGCGGGACCGGCCGCGATCGGGCTGGTTGCTCATTTCACCAGCCTGTCCATCGCACTGCTCGGCGTCGCGGTGCTCCTGCTGGGGGTGGCCGCCAGCGGCCGGATCCTGCGCCTCTAGCGCCCCGATCGCAGGGCTCGAACCAACACTAGGCGATCAGCCCGCCATAGGTCCGGCCGGCGAACAGGATCCAGGGAAGATCGTGACCATCGATCCTGGAGCGCGCCGACTGCATGGCCACCTGCCGTGGGCGGCCTTGCCGGTCATGCTGCGTCGGCGAGCAGCTTCTCCAGGGCGCCCGCGATCGTCGCCAGATGCTCCGCCGCATCCTGACCACCCAGCAGGGTCTGCTGGATCTGCGGCGGCGAGAACTGGCTCTGGAAGCTGCCATAGCCGGGCAGGTGGCGCGGGTGGTGGACCAGGGCGTTCTGGTCCTGCAGCACGGCCAGCATCGACTGGAATCGCTCCTGGCGCAGCCAGTCCTCCTGCCAGGCCTGCATGTTGGTCGGGATCGCGCCATGGCGGCGGTTCCACGCACCGTTGTTCTCCGGCTGCAGCATGAACCGGATGAATTCCCAGGAGGCCTCCTTCTTGGCCGAGGCCGCGTTCAGGGCGAAGCCGTTGCCGGCATAGTAGTAGTGCGCGCCGGCGGGGCCTTCGGGCGTGGGTGCGGTGCCGAGATTGTCCTCGCCCACGGCCGCGGCCATGGTCGCGACGAACGAGCCCCAGCCCATGATCATCGCCACCCTGCCGGAAGCGAACGCCGCGGTCTGGTCCTGCAAGGTGCCCAGCGCCGATTCGGGGGGCGAGACCTTGCTCTTCTGGTACAGGTCTAGCCATTGCTGCAGGCCCGCCGCATGGCGAGGGCTGTTCAGCACGCAGCGGCCGGAGGCATCGAAGAAGGTCCGGTTCAGCCCGGCCCCGCCCGTCCCGAGCGCCCAGGTGGTCCATTGCTGGAAGCTCCAGCCGTCGCCGCCTTCCACATAGCAGCCGAACCGGTCCTGATCGCGATCGGTGAGCCGCTGCGCATGGTCCGCGAACTCGTCCAGCGTGGTCGGCGGCCCCGACAGCCCGGCCGCCTCGAACAGCCGCCGGTTGTAGAACAGGAGGAAGGACTCGATCACGAAGCCGACATAATAGGCGGTGCCGCGATACATGCGGGCCAGACCCATGGAGGCGGGCGCGATGTCGGCCTCGAGCCCATCGGCGGCAAGACGGTCGTCCAGCGGCTCCAGCCAGCCGCGCGAGGCCAGCTGGGTCAGCCAGATGTCGGAGATCGCCAGGCAGTCCGGCCCGGTGCCCGCGTCGAACATTTCGGTCAGTCGGGGCAGGGCCTGGAGCTGCGGCACGATCTGGACCGTCACCTCGACCGTGCGGCTCTGCTGGTTGAACCGCTCGGCCAGTTCCTGGACACCCTGCGGGCCGTTGAGGAATGGCCAGGCGAACACGATCCTGGTGCGGCTCTGGGCGGCGCTGCGGCGCTTGGGGCCGCCAGCGGCAAGCAGTGCACCAGCCGTGCCGGCCAGGAACGCGCGGCGCCCGGCGCACAGATCGAGCCTCATCCTCATCTCTCCGACCCCCGAGATCCGCCGCGCGGACGAACCTAGTCTGGATTTCTTACGGAAATCCTGCAATGCATCATGTGCATCTACCGACCCGCAGAGCGTGAACGCGGGTGTCTCAGGATCGCAAGTAAAGATTCAAACCGCGTGTCTGGAACTACCGCCGAATGCTGATCGGGCCGGCCCGTGAGGATAGCGTCAGTGCCGACGGCCTGCGCCACGGTCGCCGGAACCTGGAGCGAGGCGGCGGGCATGGGCTCTGCAGAGCCGCCAGGGAACCGGCCGGGTGCCACCGGTGAGATCCAGGGCGGCCCGCCGGTCCGGTCTGGCCCGGTCCTCCCGGCGCTTCATCGAGTGGCTGAGCAGCCTGCGTTCCGTGCGCATCGGCCTCGCGACCGGCGCGGTCGTCGGAATCCTCTGCGGCGCCGGCGTCTTCAAAGTGCTCAAGCGCGACCGCGATAATCTGGTCGAACGTGCATCCGACACGCTCGTGGCCATGGCCCGCCCCGGCGCCGGATTCGTGAGCCGCGGGCTCGACACGCTGGACCTCACCGTGTCGCTCATCCTGGGCCAGTACCGGCGGGGCGAGCTCGATCTTGGCGAGGTGTATCTGCGATTGCGCCAGGAGGCTGAGCGGATCGACCAGCTGGAAGCGCTGCGCCGCTTGGCGATCGTCGGCCCAGACGGTTTCATCCGCTACACCAGCGACGTGACCCGGGTCGGCTCTGACGTGAGCGGCAACGAATATTTTCGGCAGCATCGTGACGGGACCGTGGCCGGAATGTTCGTCGACACGCCGACGATCGCTCCGTTCGTGTCGGAACAGGAAGCGGTGCCGCTCAGCTGGGCGATCCGCGATCGGGACGGCAACTTTCATGGGATCGTCGTGGTCGGTGCCAGCTGGCGTCTGTTCGCCCAGGTCTTCGCCACCCTGAGCAACGAGCCGTCCCAGATCATGGCCCTGACCGACCGTGTCGGCCGCCTCTACGCCCTCGATGCCAGCCATTGGCCGGATCAGCAGCGCATGCCGCCGCCCCCGCCCTTTCTCGTCACGGACCGCACCCAACCCCATGCACTCGCAGAGAGGGCGGTCGGGGACTATCTCGTCCAACGCGCCAAGGTCGAGGGCTATGGCCTCTACGTGATGGCCGGGGTGCCGCTTGCGACCGTGCTGCACTCCTGGTGGCCGCGCGTCTATCTGGGTACCGCCCTCATCCTGGCGATCACCGTGATCACTTCCGTCCTGACCGCATTGCTCCACGGCGCCATGCAGCGCCTGCGTGCCACCGCCGCCGCGGCCAAGGTGGCGGCCACCGAGGCGCGTGTGGCACAGTGGCGTGCCGAGGCCGGCGAGCGCTCCAAGGCGCAGTTCCTGGCGGCGATGAGCCACGAGATTCGCACGCCGATGACCGCCGTGCTGGGCATGGCCGACCTGCTGGCGGCCGAGCGGCTCGATATCCGTCAGCAGGGCTATGTGCGCGCGATCCGGCTCTCCGGCCAGCATCTGCTCAGCATCATCAACGACATCCTGGACTTCTCGCGCTTCGATGCCGGCGGCGTCACGCTCGAATGCATCGACTTTTCCATGGCCGAGCTCCTGGAGGAGTTGCGCTCGATCATGGCCCCGCAGGCAGCCGAGCGCGGTCTGGGCCTCGTCTTCACGCTGGACGCGCATTCGCCGCCGGTCGTGCGCGGCGACCCGACCCGGTTGCGACAGATCCTGGTCAACCTGATCGGCAACGGCCTCAAGTTCACCAACAGCGGCCAGGTGAGCGTACGGGTCCGCTGCTGTTCGCTGGAGGACGGCCAGGCCGACTTCCTGTTCGAGGTCCAGGATTCCGGCATCGGCATTGCCGCAGAGCGCCTGGGCGAACTGTTCCAGCCATTCTCGCAGGCGGATCGTTCCACCGCCCGGCGGTTCGGCGGCAGCGGCCTGGGCTTGGCGATCTGCCGGCAGCTGGTCGAAGCCATGGACGGCGAGATCGCAGCGGAGAGCGAACTCGGGAAGGGCAGCACCTTCTCGTTCCGGCTCAGCTTCGAGGTCGGCGACGTGGTGCTCGTCACGGAGAAGGCCGACTTCGACCCCGCCACGATCCGGCCGCTCACCATCCTGGTGGCGGAGGACGTCGAGGTGAACCGCGACCTGATGAACGCCACGCTCAGCCGCTATGGCCACCGGCTGGTCTTCGCAGAGAACGGCGAGCAGGCGCTGGCCAGGGCGGGCGACCAGCTGTTCGACATCATCCTGATGGACGTGCAGATGCCGATCATGGACGGCATCGACGCCACCCGGCGGATCAGGGCGCTGCCGCCGCCGCACGGCACCGTGCCGATCCTGGCGCTGACCGCCAACGTCATGAACGAGGAGCGGTGCCGCTGCATGGCGGCCGGCATGAACGGGGTACTCACCAAGCCGATCGCCTGGAACGAGCTGTTCCAGACGCTGGCCGCCACGGCCGGCAGCGGCACGATGGCGGCCGTGGCGGCATCCGCCGCACCGCCGGCCTCCGACGGGCAGGTGGTGGCGGAGGAACTGCTGGATGAGGCGCGGATCACCGGTCTCCAGGGGCTGGCGGGACCGGACAGATTCGCGCAGTTCCTGGAGAACGCCCTGAACTCGGCAGAGCAGGCCCAGTTCGAGATCGAGCGGCTGCAGGGCGACCTTGCCGAGGTCGCGCGACCGGCGCACCGCCTGGCCGGCAGCGCGCCGAGCTTCGGTCTGCTGCGGGTCGGTGTGCTGGCGCGCAGCATCGAGCAGCAGGCCCTCGCCGGCCAGCCGGTCGACGCCCTGGTGCACCAGCTCGCTGCCGCGGTGGCCGCCACTCGCGCGGAAGTCAGGCGCCGGGAGCTGCTGTCGGTGCCGGGAGCCACCTGATCGGTTCGGCATCGGGCAGGTGGCGGTCAGTCGTGTGATGGGCCCGGCAACGGAGGGGCCGTGGCATGAATGACGCCGGCCAGGGCCACACCGGCCGTCTCCAGCTCGGCCGGTGCGAAGCCGGAGAAGCCCAGCACCAGGCCCTGGCGTGGTGCAGCGTCGATGAACAGGGGCGAGAGCGGCTGCACGTGCACACCTCTTATGGCGGCGGCAGCGGCGATGGCGTGGTCGTCGGCTAACGGTGCCAGCGGCAGCACCAGATGCAGGCCCTGCCCGGGCGGGTCCAGCACCAGGCCCAGCTGCCGGCGCAACGTCCGGACCAGCACGTCGCGGGCTGCCTGGCAGCGCCGGCGCGTCCGGCGCAGGTGTGCGGCGAAGTGGCCGTCCGTCAGCAGCTCGGCGAGGGCACCTTCCGTCAGGGTCGGCGGATGACGATCGGTCTGCGCGCGCAGCCGCAGCACCCGCTCCATCAGCTCGGGCGGCAGTACTGCGTAGCCGACGCGCAGCCCCGGGAAGAGCACCTTGGAGAAGGTGCCGAGATAGGCGACCCGCCCGGCACCATCCATGCCCTGCAGGGCGGTGAGCGGCGGGCCGGCATAGCGGAACTCGCTGTCGTAATCGTCCTCCAGCAGCCAGGCGCCGCTGCGTGCGGCCCAGTCCAGCAGGGCCAGGCGGCGGCGCATGGACATGGTAACGCCCAAGGGGAACTGGTGGGAGGGCGTGACATAGACCGCGCGCACCCGCTCCGCCGGCAGGCGGGCGGCCGTCAGGTCCAGGCCCTCGGCATCGACCGGCACGCCGATCGCCCGCCCGCCATTGTTGGTCACTGCGGTCCGGGCACTGGGATAGCCCGGATCTTCCAACCATACCGCGTCGCCGGGAGCGAGGATCGCGCGGAAGATCAGGTCGAGAGCCTGCTGGGTACCGCTGGTCAGCAGGATCTGGCTCGCCTCGCAGCGCACGCCGCGCGCGGTGCGCAGATAGGCGGCAATCGCGGTGCGCAGCTCCAGGCCGCCGCGCAGGTCGCCATACTGGAAATGTTCCGGGCCGGGCTCGCGCAGCCGCTGCGCCAGGAGCTGGCGAAAGCTCGCCATGGTGCGCCGATCCGGCTGAGCGATGCCGAGCTGGAATGGTCTGGCCGGCTCCAGCGGCGGTTCCCTTGCCGACTGCGCGCTGCCGGAATCCGGCAGCGACGGGACCGCCGCAGCGACGAAAGTTCCGGCTCCGACCCGCGCTTCCGCGAAGCCTTCCGCTGTCAGCAGCTCGAACGCGGTGACCGCGGCCAGACGGGATACACTGAGCCTGGCGGAGAGGTCGCGGGTGGTGGGCAGCTTGGTCCCGGGCGGCATCAGGCCGCTCTCGATCAGCCGGCGGATCGCCAGGTAGATCGCGCGCGGACGTGGCCCATCTGCCGGCAGCACCGGGATCAGGGACGACCAGTCCGGCAGATTGGTTCGCTTCATTCGTCAGGAATTGGATCTGTTTCGGACCAATTGGTAGCGGCAGACTGGCGTCAGGTTCCAGGAGGATGCAAGCGACGTGACCGACCATCCGGCTTCTGTGCAGAGCTATCCGATCACGGCGCGCAACCGCGTGCGCCGCGAGCACGCTCGGGGCAGCTACGACCGCGCCTCGATCCACGCGATCCTGGACGCGGGCTTCCTCTGCCACGTCGCCTACGTGCTGGACGGCCAGCCGTTCTGCACCCCGACCATCCACTGGCGCGAGGGCGACACGCTCTACTGGCACGGCTCGTCGGCCAGCCGGATGCTGCGCCAACTCGCGGCAGGCGCGCCCGCCTGCGTGACCGTGTCCCATCTGGACGGCCTCGTGCTGGCCCGCTCCGGGTTCAATCACTCGGCCAACTACCGCTCGGCCATGTGCTTCGGCACCGCCCGGATCGTGACGGATCCGGAGGAGAAGGAGCGGGCGCTGGTCGCCATCGTCGAGCGCTTCTTCCCCGGCCGGCAGGCGGCGCTGCGCCAGTCCACCGTCCAGGAGGTGAAGGCCACCACGGTGATCGGCATGCCGATCGAGCAGGCCTCGGCCAAGGTTCGCGCCAAGAATGTCGGTGACGACGAGCTGGACGGCGACCATCCGGTCTGGGCGGGCGTGATCCCGGTACGGACTTCGATCGGCGCCGCCGAACCTTCGCCGCGCCTGCTGGACGGCATCGCCCGCGGCCCGGACCTCGCCGCCTATCGCGAAGGCCGCAGCCTCGGCGAGGTGCTGCTCGAGAACCAGCGTCGCTACGAGGAGGCCCAGCCGGGCTGAGTCTCCTCAGGTCCCGCAGAAGGTTTGGAGCACCCGCTCCTCCGGCCGGGGCGGCTCTGCCAAGTGGGCATGTTCGGGCTGGTCGCCGTAAGGATCGGCCAGCACGGCCAGGAGCGTGCGGAACGGCCCGAAATCATCGGCATCGACCCCGGCCCGAATGGCAGCCTCCACCTGATGGTTGCGCGGGATGAAGAGCGGATTGACCTGCCGCATCGCCAGCCGGCGCGCTTGCGGCTCCCCTCCATCGCGTGCCAGCCGCTCCCGCCACGACCCGGCCCAGCCGTCATAGGCCGTACCATCCGAGAACAGCGTCCGTATGCCTTCATCCGCGCCGGCATCGGCCGCGGCGTCGGACAGCCGGCGGAAGGTCAGGGTGAAGTCGGCATTGTTCGCGGCCATCCGCCCCAGCAGGTCCTGGGCGAGCGCCACATCCTCGGGCTCCGCCGCCAACAGGCCGAGCTTGCGCCGCAGCCCGGCATGAAAGGCCGCCTCGAACCGGGCGCCGAATCCGGTCAGCACCTCCCTGGCCAGTTCCACCGCCCGGTCCTCGTCCGGGTCGAGCAGCGGCAGCAGGCATTCGGCCAGCCGGGTCAGGTTCCACTGGGCGATGCCCGGCTGGTTGGCGTAGGCGTAGCGCCCGTTCTGGTCGATCGAGCTGAACACGGTCTGCGGATGGAACGCGTCCATGAACGCGCAGGGGCCGTAATCGATCGTCTCGCCAGCCACCGACATGTTGTCGGTGTTCATCACCCCATGGATGAACCCGACCAGGAGCCAGGACGCGACCAGCTCCGCCTGACGCCCGACCAGAAGGTTCAGGAACGCCAGGGCCGGCCGCTCGGCCTGTGCCGCCTCGGGATAAAGCCGCGCCACCACGTAATCGGTCAGCAGGCGCACCGCGTCATGGTCCTGGCGGGCTGCGAAATACTGGAAGGTGCCGACCCGGACATGGCTGCGCGCGACCCTGGTCAGCACGGCCCCCGGCAGCACCGTCTCGCGGTACACCTCCTCGCCGGTGATCACCGAGGCGAGAGTGCGCGTGGTGGGGATGCCCATCGCCGCCATGGCCTCGCTGACCAGATGCTCGCGCAGCACCGGCCCCAGCGCCGCACGGCCGTCGCCGCCCCGCGAGAACAGGGTGCGGCCGGAGCCCTTGAGCTGCAGGTCGTAGCGCTGGCCGTCCCGGCCCACCACCTCGCCCAGCAGGATCGCCCGGCCATCCCCCAGGCTCGGCACGAAGGAGCCGAACTGGTGGCCGGCATAGGCCATGGCGATGGGCTCGCTGCCGGGCACCACCTCCCGCCCGGACAGCATCGCGACGCCCTCTGGGCTGGCCATCCAGTCCGGGTCCAGGCCCAGGGCTTCGGCGAGCGGGCGGTTCAGCTCGATCAGCCGCGGGGCCGGTGCCTCGGCCGGCCGGGTCCGGGCGAAGAAGCGGTCGGGCAGCCGGGCATAGCTGTTGTCGAAGGGGATGGTGCTGGTCATTCCCGACATCTGGGCCCGGCACCACCCCTGGGACAAGGGCCTCAGGCCGGCTTCAGGACCGACACCGCGTCCTCGAACGCCGCGAGCGTCTCAGCCACGATCGCGTCGTCATGCTCGGTCGAAAGGAACCAGGCACCCCGCTCCAGTGCCCGCACGCCCCGTTCCAGCAGAGCAGTGGTCAGCCGGACATAGGCCTGGCGGTCGGACTTCAGCATGTCGCGATAATGCCGGCCGGGCTCGGCCATGCCGAGCGCCACATGGAAGATCTGCGGCAGCCCGGTCACCGTGGCGGTGATTCCGGCCCGCTTCAGGGCCTGGTCGATCCCGTCCATCAGGCGGCGGCCCCGGGTCTCTATCGCCTCGTAGGTGCCGGGCGTCTTGAGGCGGCGCAGCGTCGCGACCGTCGCGGCCATGGCGACTGCCTGGGCGTTGTAGGTGCCACCATGGAGGATACCGCCGCCCGCCAGCCGGTCCATCAGGTCGGCGCGGCCGGCCAGTGCCGCCACTGAGAAGCCGTTGGCGATCGCCTTGGCGAAGGTCGCGAGGTCGGGCGTCACGCCCAGGCGCTGCTGCGCGCCGCCCGGCCCCACCCGGAAGCCGGTGACCACTTCGTCGAAGATCAGGATGGTGCCGGTCTTGGTGCAGGCGGCACGCACGGCTTCCAGATAGCCGGGCTCGGGGAGGATCCCGCCGCTGTTGCACATGATCGGCTCCATGATCACGGCAGCGACGTCGCCCCGCTTCAGCCGCTCGACCACGAGCTCGGCCTGGTTCCAGGGCAGGACCTCGACATTCTCACCGGCCGATGCGTCCTGGCCGAGGCTGCCGGCGAACCGGCTGGGCGAGGCTTCAGGACCCAGCTGCTCGGACGGCGTCGCCACGCTCCACAGTACGCTGTCCATCCAGCCATGGTAGTGGCCCTCGAACTTCAGGACCTTGCTGCGGCCGGTCACCGCCCGGCTGAGGCGGAGCGCCAGCTGGTCCGCCTCGGAGCCCGAGGAGGCGAAGCGGACCCGCTCGGCGCAGGGCACCATCTCGCACACCAGCTGGGCGGCCTCGAACTCCAGCTCGCTCTGCCCGCCGAACAGGATGCCGCGCCCCACCTGCTCCTGGGCCGCGGCGATGACGTCGGCAGGTGTGTGGCCCAGGATCATCGGCCCCAGTGCCAGGTAGTAGTCGATCAGGCGATTGCCATCGATGTCGAACAGGCAGGCGCCGTCAGCCCGCTCGAACACGAGCGGTGTGGGCGAGACGCCATGGCGGAAATGGCTGCTGACCCCGCCCGGGATGATCCGGCTGGCCTCGGCGATCCGTTGGCGGGAGCGGTCGAACGAACAGCGGGTCATGGCTGAACAGGTCCTTGCATCACGTGGGTCAGAGGGCAGGCCGGCGAGCCGCGGCCTTGGCCAGGTCCAGCCGGTCGGCGTTCACGCAGTCGCGCGAGTGTCCGTCCTGCAGATAACCGGCCGCGGTCCGCGCCGACTTCTGCCGGAGATCGATCAGGCTGGAGGGGCTGTAGAAGGCGGCATGCGGCGTGACGATCAGCCGGTGGCGCAGCGGCGAGCCTGGTGCCCGCCAGGCCTGCAGCAGCGGATGGTCGGCCGGCAGCGGCTCGGTTTCCAGCACGTCCAGCGCTGCCGCGCCGAGCCGGCCGGCCGCCAGCGCCTCGTGCAGCGCCAGGAGATCGACCACGCCGCCGCGCGCAGTGTTCACCAGCACGGCATCCGGCTTCATCGCGGCAAGCGCGGCTGTGCTGATCAGGTGGCGGGTCTCGGCGGTGAGCGGCGTGTGCAGCGACACGACGTCGGCCGATCCGAGCAGGTCCTCCAGCGAGCTAGCCCGCTCGATCCCGAGCGCCAGCTCGCTGCCGGTCGGGCGGTAGGGATCGAAGAAGCGGACGCGCATGCCGAGCGCCTTGGCGCGCAGCGCAGTGGCGGTGCCGATCCGCCCGAGCCCGACCACGCCGAAGGTCTGGGTGGAGAGCCGGCGCACGGTCGGCACCTTGGCGAAGTCCCAGCCGGCCACCGGGTCCGCCTGCAGCAGGTCGTTATAGGCCACCACGCCGCGCAGCAATGCCAGGGTCAGGGCGATGGCATGGTCGGCGACGTCGGTGGTGCCGTAGTCGGGCGTGTTGCAGACCGCGATGCCGCGCTGGCCGGCAGCGTCCAGGTCGATATTGTCGAAGCCCACCCCGGCGCGGACGACCACCCGGCAGGCAGGCATCCGGTCGAGCACCGCCTCGTCCACGGTAATCTCGTGATAGCAGACCAGCCCTTCGGCGGTCCGCCAAGCCTCGGCCGGGATCGTGTCCAGGTCGGCCGAGCGCGAGGCGTGGATGGCGAAGCTGTCGCCATAAACGGCGGCCTCCAGGTTGGGAGGACCGTCGAACTGGACGTCGGGATACAGGATCAGGCGGGGCATGGTCGGTTCCGGGGGCAGGCTCAACGCATCAGGCCGGCCATGCGGGGCAGCCAGAGCGAAAGGAAGGGAATGTAGGTGATGAGCGCCAGGGCGATCAGCTTGACCACGTAGAGCGGCATGAGCGCTTTGGTGATCGCGGCCATCGACCGGCCGGTGATCGAGGAGATCACGAACAGGTTGGTGCCGACCGGCGGGGTGTTCAGCCCGATCATCAGGTTCACGATCACCACGATCGAGAAATGGATCGGATCGATGCCGAACTGCACCGCCGCCGGCTGTAGGATCGGCACGAAGATCAGGATCGCCGGCACCGTGTCCAGGAACGCACCCACGAACAGCAGGAACACGTTGACGATCAAGAGGAAGACGAAGGGATTGTCGGTCAGCGACAGGAACAGGGCGCTGGCCGCCCGCGGGATGTCCTCGATCGCCAGGAACCAGGCGAACAGGCTGGCGGTGCCGACCACGATCATCACGGTGGCGGTGGTGAGCGCACTTTCCTGGAAGACGTGGAACAGCTGCTTCGGACCCACCGAGCGATACAGCAGGCAGGTCAGGAACAGGGCATAGACGCACAGGACCGCCGCAGCCTCCGTCGCGGTGAACACTCCGCCGCGCACGCCGCCCACGATGATGACCGGGGCGATGAGCACCGGCACGGCATCGAGGCAGGAGCGGGCGAAGCTGCGCTTCGGGCGGTCGGCTACCTCTACCAGCGGGTGGTTGCGGCAGGCATAGGCCACATAGGCCGCCAGCAGCAGTGCGATCAAAATGCCCGGCAGGATGCCGGCGAAGAACATGGCGCCGATGGAGAGCCGGGTCGGGATGGCATAGATCACCATGACCAGGCTGGGCGGGATGATCGGCGCGATGATCGCCCCGGACACGGTGAGTGCCGCGGCGAAATCCACGGAATAGCGCCGCGCCTTCATCATCGGCACCATTACCGAGCCGAGTGCCGCGGTGTCGGCGGTGGCCGAGCCCGAGACGCCGGCCATCATCAGGTTGGCGATGATGTTGACATAGGCCAGGCCGCCGCGGATGCGGCCGACGATCACGTCGGCGAAGTCGACCAGGCGCTGGATGATGCCGCCGGCGACCAGGAGGTTGCCGGCCAGGATGAACAGGGGCAGGGCCAGGAGGCCATAGCTGTTCATGCCCGCGAACAGGCGCTGGGCGGCGATCTGGGCGTTGCCCAGGTCGGTGATCAGCAGGCCGGCCAAGGCGCACAGGCCCACGGCGAACGCGATCGGCGTCTCGATCGCCAGCAGCACCACCAGGAGCAGGATGACGATGGCGGTGTTCATCGGGCCTGCTCCCCCTCGAGCGCGCCTGACTGGCCGGACAGGAGCCGGCGGATCCGGTCCAGCACCGCCAGCACGGACAGGAGGCAGGAGAGCGGCACGATCAGGTAGGGGATCGCCATGGGCAGGCGCAGCGCGGTGGAGGGCTGGTGCCAAGCGCTCATCGCCAGCTTCCAGCCGCCGAAGCCGATATAGACGAGGAACACCGCGACCAGCAGCAGGCCCGCGGCCTTCACCATGTGCGCCGAACGGGAACGCTCGGGCATCCAGTTCATGCCGATATGCTGGTTCCTGCCGAACGCCCGGTACATGCCGAGGAACGAGATCAGGATGAGCAGGAACTGGGCCAGTTCCTCAGGCCAGGGCAGGGCCGCATGGAGGAAGTACCGGAACATGACCTGCAGGGCCAGAACGCTCGTGATCACCGCGAGCGACAGGACGAGCAGCAGGTCGACGAGGCCGTGCAGCCAGGCAGCCAGCGATCTCAAGTGTGCCTCCGTCTGCCCCTGCCGGTCGGCAGGGGCATGGTCCGCTGTTCAGAACGTCACTGGCTGACGGATTCGGTCAGCTTCTGCCGGATCGCGGCGACCTCGCTGTAGACCGCGTCGACGAAGGCCGGGTCCAGCTCCTGCTTGAGATAGGCCTGGATCGGTTCGCGCGTCGCGGTGCGGAAGCTGTCGATCTCCTCCTGGGTCGGGGCATAGACGTCCATGCCATGCTCGCGCAGCTGGTCGACCGCACTCACCCGGGCCTGGTAGTTGCGCTCGCCATACTCGGTGGCGGCTGCCATCTGCGCCCCGGTGACGACGATCACCCGCAGGTCGGGCGGCAGGCTCTGGAAGAACTGCTCGCCGATCATGAGGGTGTTGAAGCCGAGCTGGTGGTTGTCGAGCGTCAGGTATTTCTGGACCTGGTAGAAGGAGTAGTCGAGCACCACGCCGACCGGGTTCTCCTGGCCGTCAACCACGCCGGACTGCATGGCGCCGTAGAGCTCTTCCCACGGCACCGGGGTGGGCGAGCCGCCCATGGCCTGCACCATCGCCAGCGACATCGGGCTCGGCGGCACGCGCATGCGCACGCCTGCCATGTCGGCCGCGGAACGGATCGGCTTCACGTTGTTGGTGAAGCAGCGAAAGCCGTAGGAGGAGGCCGCCAGCAGGCGCAGGCCCGACTCCTTGGCCATCTTCTCCCGGACTTCCATGAAGAAGTCGGAATTGAGGAATGCCCGGCCTTCCTCGTCGTTGTCGAACAGATAGGGGGCCGCCAGGATCATCATCGGCTTGTAGAAGCTGTCGAGCGTCTGCTCGTCGCCCTGGGCCATCTCGATGGCGCCGAGCTTGGCCTGCTCCATCGCGTCCTTGATCGAGCCCAGCTGGCTGGCCGGCGAGACCGTCACCTCGATCCGGCCACCGCTGGCGCTCTCGACATAGGACTCGAAGACCTGCCAGCCCTTGTGCAGGGGGCTCTCGATCGATTCGGCGTGGCTGCCGCGGATGGTGAACTCCGCCGCGATCGCTCCCGACCCGCCCAGGGCCAGGAGCGCGCCGGCAAACGCGGCGATCAAGCCTTTCACTGCCATGTCCGATTACCTCCCTCGCTTACTGCGGAAAATGCCGCCGCCGGTCCGGACCCCCATCCGACCCGGCGTCAGAGAACGCCGTATTTCGCATAGACCTCGCCCAGGAGGCTGCCCTGTTCCAGCTCCCGGCGGGTATTGTTCTCGCTCTCGATCTTGCGCAGGGCCGCGGCGATGACGTCGCTCGCGATTTCGCCCGGGATCACCACCACCCCGTCCACGTCGCCGAACACGAGGTCGCCCGGTATGATCCGCACCCCGCCGCACATGATCGGCACGTCCATCGCCATCATCTTGCCGCGCCCCTTGGAATCGAGCGGGCCGATGCCGCCGTGGAACACCGGGAAGCCCAGCGCCCGGATCTGGCGGACGTCGCGCACCAGGCCGTCGGTCACGCAGCCCGTGGCACCGCGCATCCGCGAGGCGGTGGTCAGCAGCTCGCCCCAGGGGGCGATCCGGGTGGTCGGGCCATCGCAGCCGAACACTACCACGTCGTCGGTCTTCAGGTCGTCGATCAGCGCGATCTCGACCTCGTAAGGGTTCTCCCCCGGCGCCACCGAGTAGGTGTTCATGAAGAGCCCAGTCCGCGCCCGGCCGAACAGGACCTGGGCCTCGTCCAGCGGGCGCACGAAGGGCCGCATCGCCTGATCCATGCGGCCGAACTCGTCCAGCACGTCGGAGAGAACCGCCGTGTAGAGACGCTGCTTCAACGCCGCGAAGTCCAGATCCATGCCCTGCCTGCCTGATAGCGATGTTAAACGATTAACATCGACGCTAAGAGCGTTCCGTTGCCGCGTCAACGGCCGAGGCCAGGGCGCACCGGAAGCAAGGTCATCGATGTCCCGACGTCCCACCATCCATGCCGTCGCCGCCCGCGCGGGCGTGTCCACCGCCACTGTCTCGAAGGTCGTCAACGGCATCACCGCCGGCGTGGCGGAGGGCACCAGGGCGCGTGTCGAGGCCGCGGTGCGCGAGCTGGGCTACCGGCCGAACCGGCTGGGCCGCAGCCTGCGCACCGCGCGCAACTTCACGATCGGCCTGGCGATCCTGGACCCCTCGCCACGCTTTCTTGCCGACCCGTTCACCGCCAACCTGGTGGCCGGCCTCGCCAACTACCTGAACTCGCGCGGCTTCGGCCTGCTCCTGCACGGGATCCGCCCAGGCGCCCTCGACGCCTCCTTCCTGATCCAGCATTCCGAGGTGGACGGTCTGTGCCTGGACCTGTCCGGCACGCGCCGCCAGCGGCTGGCAGCGATGCGCAGGGTGGCGGAACTGGGCAAGCCGTTCGTGGTGTTCCAGGAACGGCCGGCGGCCTTGCTGGAGGACGCCTGCTTCATCCGCCAGGACGACCGGGGTGGGGCGGCCGCACTGGCGACCGGGCTGCTGCGGCGCCGGCCCAAGCGCGTCTGGGTGATCGTCTCGGACGTGCCGTGGCCGGCGGTCGAGGAGCGGGTGGCCGGGTTTCGCCAGGTCCTGGAGCCGGAAGGGGTCGTGCTGGAGCTGGTCCCATGCGACGAGACCAGCGGCGAGGCGATCGCAGGAGCAATCTCAGCGCAGCTGGACGGCCGGCCCCCGCCTGATCTCCTGCTCGGCCAGAACGACCAGATCGCTGCGATCGCGCTCCAGGTGCTCCGGCGCTACAGGCTGCGCGTGCCCGAGGATGTCGGGGTCGCAGGCTTCAACGCTTTCCCCTTCACCGGCTGGGGCGACCTGCCGCTCTGCTCGGTCCGCTCGCGCGCCTATGAGCTGGGCGAAGCCGGTGCCGCGAGCCTGCTCGAGCGGCTGGAGCAGGGCAGCTTTGCCCGGCGCGAGCAGGTGCTGCCCCTGGAGCTGGTGCCCGGCAGCTCGGCCTGAGGCCCGCGCCGGGCAGCAGGCTCAGGCGGCGGCCTTTCGCAGCAGCGCGATCTCGGCGAGCAGGTCGTCGACGGCTGCCAGCGCGAAGTCGACCTTGGCCTCGTCGACCAGCACGCCGTCCTGAACCTGCTCGATCGTGGCCGACACCACGACCTGCGGGCGGGCGATCACCCTGGCCAGCGTCGCGGACAGGGTCTCGCGCAGCTGGTGCTGGGCGCGCACCCCACCGGTGAACGCCGGCGACGCGGTCATGGCGAGGGCCGGCTTGCCCTTCAGCGGCGAGCGCATCGCCGGCCGGGACGCCCAGTCCAGCGCGTTCTTGAGCACGCCGGACATGCCGTAGTTGTACTCCGGCGTCGACACGATCAGGCCGTCCGCCCGGGCGATCGCCTGCTTGAGCGCCAGCACCGGTGCGGGCGCGTTCTCCCCGTCCAGGTCGCCGTTATAGGGCGGGATCTCGTCCAGCGGGAAGATGACGAGCTCGGCCCGGCCGGCCAGCCGGGCCTGGAGTGCGCGCAGCAGGCCGGTGTTGATCGAGATGCGGCGCAGGCTGCCGGACAGGCCCAGCAGCCGTGGGGGCAGGGCGGTAGGCGCGGTCATGACGGTCCTTCGACAAGAGGAGGGCTCGCAGCGCGAGCTAGGGCGGTGCGGGACCGCCGGCAACACCGCCTGCCGCAGGGCCGCCTTGCGCTCCTCTCATCCGCCGCCGGCCAGGGAGGGTGCCTGGAGGAAGCGGAAGTCGCAGCCCTCGTCGGCCTGGAGGATCTGCTCCTGGTAGAGCCGGTCATAGCCGCGCGACGCTGGCCTGACCGCGGCCGGCGCCGACTGGCGGCGCCGTTCCAGCTCCTCCTCGGGCACCAGCAGTTCCAGGCGGCGCTCGGCCACCGACAGCCTGATCCGGTCGCCGTCGCGCACGAGCCCCAGCGGCCCGCCCGACGCGGCATCCGGCGTGACATGCAGCACGATCGTGCCGAACGCGGTGCCGCTCATCCGCGCATCGGAGATCCGGACCATGTCCTTCACTCCGGCGCGCGCCAGCCTGGTCGGGATCGGCAGGTAGCCGGCCTCCGGCATGGCCGCCTCGCTGGTGGGGCCGGCATGCTGCAGCACCAGGAAGTCGTCCGGCTGCACGTCGAGCGCCGGATCGTCGATCCGCTGGGCGAGATCGGCCAGCGAGGTGAACACCACCGCCCGGCCGGTGCGCTCGAACAGGCTGGGGTCGGCCGCCGAGCGCTTCAGGATGGCACCCCGCGGAGCGAGGTTGCCGAACAGGGCGACGAGACCGCCCTGCGGTGTGATCGGCTCCGTGCGTGCGCGGATCACGCTGCGGTCGACCCAGGCCGGCGCCCGGTCGATCCGCTCGCCGAGCGTCTCGCCGGTGACGGTCGGGCAGTCCAGGTGCAGGAGGTCGCGCAGTTCCGCCAGCAGCGCCGGCACACCGCCGGCCGCGTCCAGGTCCTCCATGTAGTGCTGGCCGCTGGGCTTCAGGTCGATCAGCACGGGCGTGGTGTCGCTGAGCTGGTTCAGCCGGTCGAGGTCGATGCGGATGCCGGCCCGCCCGGCGATCGCGGTGAGGTGGATGATGCCGTTGGTGGAGCCGCCGATCGCGAGCAGGACGCGCAGCGCGTTCTCCACCGAGCGCTCGGTGATGATCTTCGCCGGGGTGAGATCGGAGCCGATCAGGCCGGCGGCGATCCGGCCGGTCTCCTCGCCGATCCGCAGCCGCTCGGCGTCCACCGCCGGCACGGCCGCCGAGCCCGCCGGCATCATGCCCAGCACCTCGGCGATGATCGCCATGGTGCTGGCCGTGCCCATCACCGCGCAGGTCCCGGCCGTGGTGGCGAGCCGGCCTTCCACCTGCCGGATGTCGTCGTCGCTGACCTCGCCCGCCCGGTAGCGTCCCCAGAACCGCCGGCAGTCGGTGCAAGCACCCAGGCGCTCGCCGCGATAGCGGCTGGTCGACATCGGGCCCGCCACCAGCTGGATCGCCGGCAGCCCCGCCGAGACCGCGCCCATGAGCTGGGCCGGCACGGTCTTGTCGCAGCCGCCCACCAGCACCACGGCGTCCATCGGCTGGGCGCGGATCATCTCCTCGGTGTCGATCGACATCAGGTTGCGGAACTTCAGGCTGGTCGGGCTGAGGAACACCTCGCCCAGCGAAACGGTCGGGAAGACCAGGGGCAAAGCACCCGCCGCCAGCACGCCGCGCTTCACCGCCTCGATCAGCTCCGGGAAGTGCCGGTGGCAGTTGTTGAAGCCGCTGCGCGTGTCCGCGATCCCGACGATCGGCCGGTCCAGCATCTCCCGGCTGTAGCCCATGGAGCTGGCGAACGAGCGACGCAGGTAGCGGCTGAACGCGCGGTCCCCATAGTTGGTCAGCCCCCGGCCGAGACCCTCGCTCCTGTCCTTCATCCAGACTGCTCCAGTTGCCGATCGCTTCGGCCGGCACCCCGACCGCGTTTCCTCGCGGCGAAGCATGCCTCATCGGGGCGGCGCCGCACAGGCGGCTGCCAGCGGCAGGCAAATCCCCTAGGCTGGACAGGCAGGGCATGCGGTGCGCGGCGACGGCGAAGGGAACCCCATGGAGGCGGTGCAGGTGGCCGGAAACCGGCACGAGAAATACGAGCGTCTTATCGCGGCGACCCGGGAGATCCCGCCGATCGCCTGCGCGGTGGCGCATCCCTGCGACGTCAGCTCGCTCACCGGCGCGGTGGAGGCCGCCGAAGCCGGGATCATCGTGCCGATCCTGGT
>NZ_DATMFZ010000014.1:0-7167 GCF_035556675.1 Geminicoccus sp.
GACCTCAACTACGGCCTGGCGCCGATCCCGAAGGGCACCGTCCAGGCGACCTACGGCGTCACCGACACGATCATGATCTTCAAGGACTCCGAGCATAAGGAGGAGGCCTGGAAGTTCCTGGAGGAGGCGGCGTTCAGCGACAAGAACCGCATCGCGTTTTCCGAAAAGGAAGGCTTCCTGCCGGTGATGAAGGCCGAGGCCGCGGCCCCGGTGTTCGCCGACGACCCGCAGCTCAAGGCATTCACCGAGATGCTGCCTTACGCCAAGTTCGCGCCGCTGATCCCGAACTGGGAAGCCGCGTCCGACACGGCATCGGCAGCGCTGCAGCAGATCTATCAGGGTCAGGCCGAGCCGGAAGCGGCGCTGACCGACGCTGCTGCTAAGATCGACGAGCTCATCCAGCAGTAAGCTCAGCCGCCCGGCGGGCCATCAGGCACGAAACCTGCATGGTCCGCCGGGACACTTCCGGAGACGATGCGCTCGGATGAGCGCGGAGCCACCATGCTCGACCGCACGCGCACCCTGACGGCCCTGCTGCTGATCCTGCCGAGCTTGGCGCTCAGCCTCTGGATCATCGGCTATCCCATCTACGATGTCGTCTATACCTCGCTGCATGAGGTGAACCGGTTCGGCAAGGTCCGGGACTTCGCCGGCCTCGCCAACTTCGCCAAGCTGTTCGCGGACCCGATCTTCTTCGCCTCCTTGTGGCGCACGGTGCTCTGGACCGTCACCGTGGTGGGCGGCGCCATCCTCTTGTCGATCCCGATCGCGGTGATGCTGAACGAGGATTTCTACGGCCGGGGCCTCGCCCGGGTGATCGTGATGCTGCCCTGGGCGATCTCGCTGGCGATGACCGCGATCGTCTGGCGCTGGAGCCTGAACGGCCAGTACGGGATGATCAACGCCACCCTGTTCCAGCTGGGCATCCTGGACGGACCGGTGGAATGGCTGGCGAGCTTCGACACCGCCTTCCCGATCGAGATCGCGATCGGCATCCTGGTCTCGATCCCGTTCACCGCGACCGTGCTGCTGGGCGGGCTGTCCTCTATCCCGGCCGACGTCTACGAGGCAGCCACCATCGACGGCGCCACCGGCTGGCAGCGCTTCCGCTGGATGACCCTGCCGCTGATGAAGCCGTTCCTGCAGATCGCGATCGTCTTGAACGTGATCAACGTGTTCAACTCGTTCCCGATCATCTGGGTGCTGACCCAGGGCGAGCCGGCGAACTCGACCGACATCCTGGTCACCTATCTCTACAAGCTGGCGTTCCGCTACGGGCGCCTGGACACGGCCGCGGCCATGTCGCTGATCATGTTCGCGATCCTGCTGATGTTCACCGCCGCCTATATCGTCCTGGCCAGGCGCTCCGAGGAGAAGGGCGCGTGACCCGCAAGCTGAAGCGCTCCATCCTGTTCTGGCTGGTGCTGGGTCCCTTCGCCGTGGTGGCGCTGTTCCCCTACGCGGTGATGCTGAGCACCGCACTCAAGCCCGGCGACGAGATCTTCGTCTTCCCGCCGACCTGGCTGCCGAGCCGCCTCGCGTTCGAGAACTTCGTCGAGATGTGGAGCGCCACCGGCTTCGGCACGGCGCTCGTCAACTCGCTCCTGATCGCGACTGCGGGCACCGTGCTCTCGCTGCTGGTCGCGATCCCCGCCGCCTACGCCCTGGCGCGGCTGCGCTGGCATGGCCAGGGACTGTACCGGCAGTTCCTGCTGGTGGCCCAGATGCTCTCGCCGATCGTGCTGGTGATCGGCATCTTCCGACTGATGGCGGCGATGGGGCTGGTCGACAGCCAGTGGGCGCTGGTGCTGGCCTATGCCGCCTTCAACCTCGCCTTCGCCACCTGGATGATGTCCAGCTACTTCCGGACGATTCCCAAGGAGATCGAGGAAGCGGCCTGGATCGACGGTGCCACCCGTCTGCAGTCGCTGGTCCGGGTGTTCCTGCCGCTGGCCCTGCCGGCCCTCGCGGTCACCGGAATCTTCACCTTCATCAACTGCTGGAACGAGTTCGTGCTGGCGCTGACCATCCTGCGCTCGAACGAGAAATACCCGCTCACCCTGCAGATCTTCACCCTGGTCGGCGGCGCCTACAAGATCAACTGGCACCATGTCATGGCCGCGACCTTCGCGGCGACCGTACCGGTGGCGGTGGTGTTCGCGCTGCTGCAGCGCGCCCTGGTGCGCGGCCTGTCGCTGGGCAGCGTGAAGTAGGCCCGGCATTCAGACCGCCGCGCGCACCCGGTAGGCGCAGCGGCGGCCACCCGCGGCGATGTGCTCGATCCGCCGGATCTCGACCTCCGGCCCCAGCAGCTCGCCGAACATGGCCAGCTCGGCATGGCACAGGGCTTGGCAGGCACCGGCGGCCGCCATGATCGGGCAGTGTTTCTGGACCAGCAGGAGGTCGCCGCCATCCTCCTCCAGTTCCGCCATGAACCCCTCGTCTGCGCGCAGCCGGGCCAGGGCAGCCAGGCGCGCTGCCGGCTCGGCCAGCCCGGCGAGCGCCGTCCGGTAGCGGTCGGCACTGGCCGCCGTCCAGGCCTCGATCAGCGCCTGCAGCCCGTCGCTGCCGAACAGGGCGGGCACGGCCGCCAGCAGTTCCAGGGCCAGCCCGGCATGGCGATCGGGGAAGCCCGCCTGCCCTTCGGCCGTCAGATGCCAGTAGCGCCTGGGCCGACCCACGCCCTCCCGCCGGTCCTCGAACGCCACCAGGCCAAGGGCCAGGAATCGATCCAGATGCTGGCGGACAGCGGAGGAGGTGATCGACAACCGGTCGGCCAGAGCAGCGGCGACCTGCGGTCCGCCCGACTTCAGGGCGTGCAGCAGCCGGTCGGCGGTACGGTCGGTGGTGCAGGGGGTTGGTGGCGGCGTCATCGCCCCAGGCTAGCGCAGCCGACCGGATCGACACCAAGATGGATTAAGATCGCGGCCGGTTCGCGACGAACCCCGCCGGTCGGGGCCGCAGGCCGGGGCGAGGCGGCGATTCGCCCGTCTGGTCAGCAACGCCTCGATCCCCCGCATGCCACTGCCTCGACCGACGGGCAGCCCGGCATGCCCGCGGCAATTGCCTGGGCGGCATCGTGCAGCGGCGTCACGGCCCGGTCCGCTTTCGAGGCCCGAGCAATTGTTCGAGATCTGAAGGAGTATACGTCTCGACCTGACAGTTGAATGGCTTCGTTCCGTCACGTGCCGATGGCGGATCCGATGCCCGGGCAGCTCAATTTGGCAAGTTTCAGCTTGCTCAACCCGCAAGCGAGATGATCACCGCCGCCCCGGCGGCATCGCAGCGCTGCCCGTCGTGACAGTGCCGATGCAATTCCTAGTCAGGCCGGCTCCTGCCGTCGCGGCGCCAGCCCGGCCCGGCAGGCTCAGGACCAGGGCACCAGGTCGATGGTGAACGCCTCGCCCGAATGGCCGAAGCCGGCAAAGCGCGCCCGCTCGCGCGGCACGCAGTACGGGCCGTGGCGCGGCTCGATCTCCCGGTGATGGAAGGCGATGGCACGCACCACCCGGTGGCCGTCGATGAACGCGAACAGCCAGTTGGGCTGCGGGATCGCCACCGGCCCGCCCGGCAATTCCACCGGCTCCTCGGGCAGCCCGCCCGCATGCAGCGCCTCGCGCAGACTGGCGTCGTCCAGCTCGAACGGCTCGATCACGCATACGACCTGCCAGGGGAACGCGGTCTCGCCGGCCAGGTCCACCTGCGGGCTGGCAGCCAGATGAGCCTTGAACTGGCGGGCAAACGCCCGATCCTCCGCAGAGATGGCCACGCTCTGGTTCGGCACCACACCCCAGAGCACGTTCAGGCCCAAGTGCAGCATCAGGGCGGCGCTGGCGAGAAACAGACCGCCTGCCACCAGCAGCCAGCGCCGATGCTGCCGCCGCCCGGAGCCGGCGGTCGGGCGCGGGGGGACGGATGAGGATTGAGCGCGGGTCATGAGGCTGCCTGGCTTGGGACGAGGGCGGAACTGGCCAGCCCAGGCATAAGCCTGCCACCGGACACGCGGCCAGCGCTATCCGCTTGGCGAGGCAGGTGGGACCGGACGACCCCTCAGATGAGCGCCGAACGTATGGTTGATGAAATGCATGTTATCAAGACACCACGACGCTCCGGAGCAATCGATTGCACGAGCCGGAAATGCGACTGAATTCCCTCGACTTGATGCCGGAAAGAGCCGATCTGACGGCGGGTTGCTTGGTTCGGGCGGTCACCCCGCTTCGACGAGTTCGCGTGTTGCGCGACTTGTCCGTCCGGTCAGGAAACGCCTGGACATGCCTCAGACGATATTGTTCACTTCTGTTGTGTTTCGGGTTACCCGTTACTCCACCAGGACGTGCACATCCCTGGGTGCCTCAGCGGTCCAACAGCTCTCGTGTCGATTTCATGAGTGGGAGATGCGCAAATGAGTCAGGCACTCCAAGAACATCGTCGGCGCTTGGCCGAACGCGGCATGAAGCGAGTCGAGGTTTGCGTGCGCGAACCTGACGTCACCTTGATCCGCCGGGTCGCCAAGGCACTGATCAACGATGACAAGACCTCCAAGGGTCTCCGTGCCGCCATCGACAGCGTCGTGCCGCAGCGCACGCCGATCACCTTCAAGGAATGGCTGATGTCCACCCCGGCCGATGGGGATGAATCACCGATCAAGGAGAAGTCACGCGGCTGACGCCGTCAGCCGGCCGCAGCGACCGGGCCCGTCTCCAGAAGGCGGGCCCTGGTCATGCCGGCCCTGGAACGCTAACCCTCCCGGCGCCGCAAAGGCCCAAGGGAGGATCGACACTTGACCGGACTGTCCATGCACCAGCTTGCCCAGGGTGCCTTGCGTGAGCTGGGCGAGGTGTTCAGCCGGCTGCCCGAGGACGCAGCCGACGGATTGCTCGACGCCATCGTGGCGGCACGGACGGTGGCGCTGCACGGCCTCGGCCGCGAGGGCCTGCAGATGCGCGGCTTCGCCATGCGCCTCTTCCATATGGGCCGCAACGTCCATGTGGTGGGCGACATGACCGTGCCACCGCTCGGCCAGGGCGACCTCCTGTTCGTCTCGATCGGGCCCGGCAAGCTGCGGACCACCGAGACGCTCATGCAGATCGCCCGCGACGCCGGTGCCAGGGTGGCGCTGATCACCGCCCAGCCGGAAGGTCCGGCAGCACGGCTGGCCGACGTGGTCGTCCATCTGCCGGCACAGACCATGGCCGACGATCAGGGCAGTCGCCAGTCGGTGCTGCCGATGGGCTCCCTGTTCGAGACGGCGCAGATGCTGTTCTTCGAGTTCGCGATCCTGAAGCTGCGCGAGCGGGTCGGCGAGACGGCCGAGTCCATGCGGGCACGGCACACCAACCTGGAATGATCCCCCGCCGGCCGCTGTCTTGGCCGAACGGCGCTAGCCGAGCGGCCGCAGCTGGCGGCGGAACTCGGCGCTGCGCTCGACATAGAACCTGGCGCCCTTGCGCATCCGCGCGCGGTCGGCCTCGGTCAGGGTGCGCACCGGCTTGCCGGGCGCGCCCAGGATCAGGCTGCCCTCCGGCATCTGCTTGTGCTCGCCGACCAGCGCCTTGGCGCCCACCAGCGTGCCGGCACCGACCACCGCGCCGTTCAGCACGACCGCGCACATGCCGATCAGGGCACCGTCGCCGATCGTGCAGCCATGCAGCATGGCGAGATGGCCCACCGTCACGTCACGGCCGATCGTGAGCGGATAGCCAGGATCGGTATGCAGGACGCAGTTTTCCTGCACGTTCGAGCCCTCGCCCACCGTGATCGGCTCGTTGTCGCCGCGCAGCACCGCGCCGAACCAGACCGAGGCGCCCTTCTCGACCACGACCTTGCCGATCAGCACCGCACTGGGCGCCACCCAGGCCTCCGGGTGCACCTGCGGGGTGTCGTCGCCCAGGGCGTAGAGCATGTCGAAGGCCTCCATCCGCGAGATCGTTGCCTGCGGCATAGTGCGAACCGCTGCGGATGGGAACGCTCAGCGGGAAGGCAGGAGCGGCTCGCCCACCAGGGTGAAGCCGTGACCGGCAAGGCGGCGATTGATTTCCTTGGGCGTCGGCCGGCCGGCCCGGAGCAGTTCGGCCAGGTCGAGAAAGCACTGCTCGCCGGACTTGGCCGGGGTCAGGGTGAACAGGAGCCGGCCGGACGTCACGCCCAGATTGGCGAACGCGTGCGGGACGCCGCGCGGGACCACCGCCACGTCGCCAGCACCCACCCGCCATTCCGCATCGCCCACCCGCAGAAGGTAGCTGCCCTCCAGGAAGTAGAAGCATTCCTCCTGGTCCTCATGGACGTGCAGCGGCGGGCCGCTGCCCGGCCGGGTGACCTCCTCCATCAGGCAGATGCCGGCGCCGGAAGCGGCGGCCGGGATCAGGACGCGCAGCTCGATGCCGAGCAGGGACAGGTCGATCTGCGGGGCATCCAGACCGTTGCGGACGAACGGCGGCAAGGGGCTCATCTGGTTCTCCGGGAGGATCCGCGCGCTGCCAGCACGGCCGGTTTGCCGGATTCCGTAGCCGAAGGAGGTGCCGCTGGCCTGTGACGGAGATCACAGGCCAGCGGCAGCCGGCCCTAGAGCTTGCGTTCGATGGCGCCCTCGACGCCGCCGATCACGCCGGTCATCCCCGACTTCGAGGTCTGGTCCGCCTGCGCGCCGGAATCGGGCCGTGCCGGCGCCAAGCTGGGTATGCCGCCCAGCGGCTCGGATACCGCTGCCGAAAACTGCCCCTTGCCGTCCAGGCTGGGGCCGGACGTCCAGCGGCCCTGCGGAACCGAGCCGTCCTTCATGTGGCCGAGATAGACATAGGAATATTCCTGGTGCTCCTGCTCCTGCGGGAAGCTGTTCGGGATCGGGAACTGCTTGGTCGGCCCGCCCAGTTCCTCGATCACCGCCAGCCACTGCTGCTGGTGCATGGTGTCGCGCGCGATCAGGAAGGCCAGCATGTCCTTCATGCCGGGGTCGTCGGTCATGTTGTAGAGCCGGGTCGCCAGCACCCGGCCGGTCGATTCGGCGGTGGCATTGGCCATCATGTCGCCGGCGATGTTGCCCGACGCATAGATGTGCGAGCAGTCGAACGGCACGCCGTCGGAGTTCACCGGCATCGCGGCCAGCCCGGCCGACAGGATGTGCCGCATGCTCATCCCGTTCAGGACCGAGCCGCCGACCGCGTCCTTCGA
>NZ_DATMFZ010000015.1:0-3512 GCF_035556675.1 Geminicoccus sp.
GGACGCCGATCTCGACACCGGCGAGAATGTCGAGGGCTTCACGTTGTCCATGGGCGGCCCGGTGCTGCTGGGCTTCCGCCAGCTGCCGCTGGAGCGCTGGAAGACCACGCCGCTCTATTATGTGTACTTCACCGATCCCGCGGGCCTGGCCCGGCTGGCCACGCCGCTTCGGGTGACCTTCGAGCGGATCGAGAAGAAGGACGCGACGCTGGAGGACTTCCGCCTGGTCGAGGTCGAGGACGCCGAGGGCAACCCGCGCAAGGACAAGGTCGGCTTCCGCCTGCAGACCATCCCGATGGATCAGGAGGCCAGCGGCGGCTACTGGCTGGATACCGGCGTCTTGCGCACCATCGGGCTGGCGGCCTCGTGACCGACGCCACCACCCGCCAGAAGGACCAGGACCTCGCGAGCCGGGCGCGGATGCTGGCCCGGACCGCCGTGGAAGGGCTGGCCTGGTTCCGCGACAATCCGGGCCTGGTCGGCAACCGGCTGGATGCGCTGGAGCGCACCTGCCGCCGCCATGCCGTGGACGCGCGCCGGCTCGCCAATGCCGCCGAGCGGCCGATGTCGGTGGGCGTGTTCGGCGCCAGCCAGGCGGGCAAGTCGTTCCTGATCGGCAGCCTGATCACGCCGGTGGGCCGCCCGGCCAAGGTGCTGTTCGGCAGCGGCGACGAGGTGGTGCGCCGCGACTTCCTGGAGGAGGTCAACCCGCAGGGGGGCAAGGAGACCACCGGCGTGGTCACCCGCTTCTCGATCCGCCCGCACGCCACCCCGCCCGGCCATCCGGTGGTGCTGCGGCTCCTGCGCGAGATCGACATCGTCAAGATCCTGGCCAACGCCTTCGTGTTCGACCTGGGCGGCCAGGCGGATCCGGAGCAGGCGTTCAGCACCGAGCGCCTGGCGCTGCTCGAGGCCAGCATGCCCCAGCGCCGGCGCGGCCAGCAGGTCGACCCGCTGGAGCTGGAGGACGTGTTCGAGCTGCGGGCCTATCTGGCGCACAGCCTGCCGCGCCACCCCCTGGCCGAGCGCGGCGGCCCCTTCGCCCAGCGCTACTGGGCGCTGGCCGAGGCGGTGCTGCCCTACCTCGCGGCCGGCGACCGTACCGAGCTCCTGGCCCCGCTCTGGGGCGAGCTGCCGGAGTTCACCGCCCTCTACCGCGAGCTCAAGGACGCGCTCGACCAGTTGGGCGATGCCGGCCAGGGTGCCCCGGACTTCGCCTATGTCCCGCTCGACACGATCAGCGAGCGCACCCGCAGCCTCGTCCATGTCGACACGCTGCTGGGCCTGGATGCCAGTGATGCGGCCTCGGCCGAGCTGGTGCCCGTCCTGGTGCCCGGCCGTCCACCGGTGCGCCTGCGCAAGCCGGTGGTGACGGCACTCACCGCCGAGCTGCGCGTGGTGCTGGACGAGCCCGCCTGGCCGTTCTTCGCCCATACCGACCTGCTCGACTTCCCCGGCGCCCGCTCGCGCGAGGATTCCACGCCGGACCGGCTGCTGCGCGCCAAGGACAGGCCGCAGGCGCGTGCCTACTGCTTCCTGCGCGGTAAGGTCGCCGTGCTGTTCGACAAGTACGCGGCCGACCTCGATCTCAACACGATGCTGCTCTGCGTGGGCGACAGCAACCAGGACGTCGCCAAGCTGCCGGAGCTGATCCAGGACTGGGTGAACGTCACCCACGGGCCCGACCCGGAGGCGCGCGCCGCCCGGCCCAACCGGCGCACCAGCCTGTTCTTCTGCCTGACCAAGGCCGACAAGCTGTTCGACTTCAGCACCGGCACCGCGCCTGAGCCGTCCATCGCCAACCGGCTGGACAGCAGCATCGGCAAGTTCTCGGGCTGGATCCGCCAGTGGCTGCCGGGCCAGCCCTTCACCAACCTGTTCTTCATCCGCAACCCTAAGGGCATCAAGCGCGAGGACCTGTTCGACTACGAGGACGTGCCGGGCCTGCCCGACGGCGTGATGCCCCCTGAGCGCCGGCTGCGCCCGGACAAGGCGGAGCTGCTCGCCCGCTACCGCCAGGCCTTCCTGGCCGATCCCATGGTGCGCACCCACGTCGCCCTGCCGGCGGAGAAGTGGGAGGCCATGCTGGCGCTGAACGACGGCGGCATCCGCCTGCTCGCCGAGCAGCTCGCCCCGGCCTGTGACCCGGACCTGAAATACGACCAGATAGCACCCCGGGTCGCGGTGCTGGCCCAGGAGCTGCGCAGCGAGCTGGCCGCCTTCCACGAAGCCGGCGACCTCGTGCGCCGGGTCGAGCAGCGCCTGGCCGCGATCGAGCCGGTGCTGGATGCATTCGAGCACCGGCCGACCATGTTCGGGCCGTTCCTGGCCGAGCTGCAGGTGAGCACCGCCAGGCTGGGACAGCGCTTCTTGGAGATCGCCCGCCGGCAGGGCATGGGCATAAGCGGGGGCATGGACGCGGCGAACCGCGCGGTCCTCGGCCTGCGTCGTGAGGCCGGCGCGGCTCACCTCCCGCCCACCCGGTTCGGCGATGCCGCGGTCCAGGTCTGGCTGGACGATCTGGAGCGCAAGGCCGGCGACGAGGAGCTGGCCCGGCAGTTCGGCCTCACCTGCGAGGCATTCCGCGCGGTGGTGAGCGAGCTGGCCGTGGGGGCCAGGCGCTTCGAGGTGGCCCAGAAGGTCGAGGCCCAGGTGCGGGCCACCGAGGCGTTCGCCCAGACCGCGGGCGACGTGATGCACCGCGTCGCCATGGGCAGCGGGCTGGTGATCGACCGGATGGTCGACCTGCTGGGCACCGACCTCCAGCCGCCGGACCGGCCGGACGTGCCGCGCCTGCCGCGGCCGCGCCCGCTCGCCGTGGGCGAGCTGCCGGAGCTGGCCGCCGACAAGGGCCAGTCGCTCGCCGGCCGCTTCGAGCGCGCCCGCTTCTGGCTGCTCGCCTTGCGCCTGCTCACGAGCGACAATGCCGCCTGGGGTCAGGGCGGCCTCGTCGATGTCGAGCAGAACCGCCGGCTGGGCGCGCTGCTCGACCGGCTGGGTGGGCAATCCCCGGATAGGCAGGAGTGATGCACGAGGTCCAGGCACGTCTGGAGGATGCCGATGCCGGCGGCGGCGGGCGGGCGCGCCTGTCGTTCGCGCCGGTGGCGGCGATGGACCGCCCGGCCTGGTTCACCGTGCGCGGCAGCGATCCGGCCACGCCCTGGCTGGGCCCGGCGGGCTGGCAGGTCGCCGAGCACCGCTTCCATCCGCTCGATGTCGAGCATGACGGGCAGACCCTGACGATCCTGGTCGGCCACGAGGTGGTGGACGCCATCCCGGAGTTCGCGGTCGTCGAGATCCAGCTCCCGGACTACGACATCGCCTGCAAGGTGAGCTGGGAAGGCGTGGTGCCGAGCTACGGGCCGGCTGCCCTGGCGCCGGTGGCACCCCGTCCGCCGCGGCCGCAGCCGCCGCCGGTGCCCGATCCCGACCTGCCGCCCTTGCCGGTGCGCGCCGCACCGGTCCTGTTCGCCTTCGTGGTCACGCCCGAGCGCCGGGTCGTGCTGCGGGCC
>NZ_DATMFZ010000016.1:0-5835 GCF_035556675.1 Geminicoccus sp.
GGCGAGATCGAGATCGGCGGGATCGGGCTGGCGCGCGGCTATTTCGGCGATCCGGCACGCACCAACGAGCGCTTCCGCACCGATCCCCAGACCGGCGAGCGGCGCTACCGGACCGGCGATCTCGGCCGGTTCCGGGACGGCGGGCTGATCGAGTTTTTGGGCCGCGAGGACTTCCAGGTGAAGGTGCAAGGCCACCGGATCGAGCTGGGGGAGATCGAGGCGCAGCTGATCCAGCACCCGGCGGTGCGCCAGGCGGTGGCCGCCGCCTTGCCCGCGCCTGGCCAGCCGCACAGCAAAACCCTCCATGCCTTCGTCGTCCCCAACGAGGCCGGAGCGGAGAGGGATTTCTGGGCGGAAGCGACCGAAGCGGCCAAGGCGGCAGTGGCGGGAACCGCGGCCCCGGTGGAGCCGGAGGTGTTCGATGCGGCCGCCGACCGCCTGGCCCGGTTCACCGCCGGCGCTGCCGCCGACGCGTTGGCGAAGCTCGGCGCCTTTGATCTGCCGGCAGGCCCGGACGGGCTGCCGGACATCGACCAGATCATGGACCGCTGCGCCATCGTGCCGGGCTATCGCCGCTGGCTCGCCCGCACGCTGGCGCTGATCCGTCACCATGGCCGCGACGCCGCGGCCGACGATCCGCTGCGCGACTTCGCCGCGTTCGACCGGTTCGGCTTCGGTGCCGCCGACCTGAAGCTCCTGCAGCGGCTGACCGCCGAGCTGCCGGACATCCTGACCGGCCGGCGCCATGCTGGGGACATCTATCTCGATGTCGGCACGCCCGAGGTCTACGCCAAGCTGTTCCAGGTGCCCTACCAGGTGCTGGGCCGCACGATCCGTGAGCTCGCCGATAGGCAGCCCCTGGCCATCCTGGAGGTAGGCGCGGGGCTCGGCACCACGCTGGCGGGCCTGCAGGGCCAGCTGCCGCTGGACCGCATCACCTACCACTTCACCGATGTCAGCCAGCACTTCATCCACATGGCGGAGCGTCGCCTGGGCGATCAGCCCTGGCTGCACCTGTCGCGCCTGGACTTGATGGCGCCGGTGGAGGCGGCGGCCGAGCAGTATGACGTAGTGATCGCCAGCAGCGTGCTGCACGCCGTGCCCGAGATCACCACCGCACTCGCCTCGATCCGCCAGCGGCTGCGCCCGGGCGGGGTGCTGGTGATGATCGAGGAGACCCGGTTCCTGCCCTGGTACGACCTGAGCATGGGCCTGCAGTCCGGCTTCGACTCCTTCACCGACCAGGATCTGCGCCGGAACCATCCGCTGCTCAGCCGTGATGCCTGGCGCAGCGTGCTGGCCGGGGCCGGCTTTGCCCGGGTCGAGATCCCGTCCGTGCCCGGCAGCATCGGCGAGCGGCTGGGCCTGGACGTGCTCTTGGCCTCGACGCCGGCCGTGGCGGCAGGTGCGCTGGCGGCGGAGGGCACAGGCGGCCTCGGCGCGACGCTGCGCCGGTTCCTGGCCGAGCGCCTGCCCGACTACATGGTGCCCCGCTTCTTCCATGGCCTGCAGCACCTGCCACTGTCCTCGAACGGCAAGGTCGACCGCGCGGCACTCGGACGGGTTGCGGCCGCCGAGGCGCCCACCGTCGCGGCGCAGGAGCAGCCGGCCAGCCCGGCCGAGCGGCGCATCGCCGAACTGGTGGGCGAGGTGCTGGGCACGGCGGCACCATCACCCACCCAGTCCTTCTTCGACCTCGGCGCCGATTCGCTGAAGCTCGTCATGGTTCAGCGCCGGCTGCGCGAGACCACCGGCCGCTCACTCGACATGTCGGCGTTGTTCACCGACCCGACCGTGCGTGGCATTGCTGCCGCCCTGGAGCTTCCGGCCGAGGACGTGCCGGTCGAGCCGCTGGTGATGTTCGGTGACTCTGCCGGCAAGCCGATCCTGTTCACCGTGCCGGGCGTGGTGGCGCTGCCCTATTACCTGCGTGGCCTGGCCCAGCATCTCGGCCCCGACCTAGTCCTGGCGGGCCTGCAGCTGCCGGGCTTCTTCGGCGGCGAGGCGCCGCTCGACCGGATCGAGGCGCAGGCGGCCTATCTCGTGGCCGCGATGCGCATTCGCCAGCCGCGCGGTCCGTACCTGCTGCTGGGCCACTCCTATGGCGGTCACGTGGCCTACGAGGCCGCCCGCCAGCTCCGCTTCCAGGGCGAGGAGGTCGCCTTCCTGGGCATGCTCGACACGGTCGTCACCGAAAGCAGCCTGGACGATTTCCAGAACGACCAAGTCGCCCAGGGCTCCATCGTCCGTGCCCTCTACGCCCTCTATGGCGACCGGCTGCCGGAGCCGCTGGACCAGCTCCGCAGGCTGCCGCCCGACGAGCAGATGGCCCGCACGATGCATGCCTTGAGCGAAAGCGGCCTGATCGACCTGGGCGTGGCGCTGGACGGCATGCTCGCCGTGTTCAAGGCCAATTTCCGTGCCATGGTGGCCTACCAGCCCCGAGGCTACGAGGGCCCGCTCACCCTGTTCCGGACCGAAGGCGGCTTTCCCGAGGAATACCGGAACTATGAGAGCGGCCGGGCGCTCGAGGATCCGGCGCTGGGTTGGACACCATTCGTCCAGGGGCAGGTGACCGTCGAGCTGATACCGGGCGACCATCTGGGCATGCTCGACGCGGAGCGGCTGCCGCACCTGGCCGCCATGCTCAAGTCGCATGCTCTGGGACGACCCGGCGGTGCGGCGGCATTGCCGGAGGCCGCCGATCCAGCCTGAGCAGCTGCTCTAGGTAGAACCGCCGGCCCGGGCTTTCCCCGGCCGGCGGATGGCGCGCAGCCTGCCGCTCGTGCCGCCGCCGCAGAAGAACCGCTCGCCGCCATCGGACTCCAGCCCGGACACGACCAGGCCCCGTGGCAGGACGACGGATTCCAGCACCTCGCCGGTCCTGTGGTCGACCCGCCTGAGCTCGCTCTCGTCGTCTTCCCAGGTGCCGTGCCAGAGTTCGCCCTCGGCCCAGGTGACGCCGGTGACGAAGCGGCTGGATTCGATGGTGCGCAGGACGGCGCCGGTCTCCGGGTCGAGCTGGTGGATCTTCCGGTTCCGGTACCCGCCTACCCAGAGCGTGCCCTCGGCCCAGGCGAGACCCGAGCAGTCGTCACCATCCGGTGCCGGGATCGTGGCGACGACTTGGCCGGTGGCGGGATCGATCCTCTGGATGCGGTCCCGGGCGAGCTGGAACAGGTGGCGGCCATCGAAGGCGGTGCCGGCATTCGCCGCGACCTCGAGCGCGCGCACGATCCGGCCACTCAGGGGATCCAGCGCGTTGAGCCGGTCGCCCGAGGCGAACCAGACATGGCGGCCATCGAAGGTGACCCCGTGCACGGCATCGACGCCGGCAAAGGGCCCGTATTCCTGCAGGATGTCGGCGGGTGCTCTGGTCATGGCATGAGCCTAGCCGCCCGGCACGGGGAGCGGGAGCAACAAGCTCGTCGCGATTTCCGGCACGGCCGCCGCGGCCGTCCAGCGGCGGGCGCGTGCCTGGCCGAACGGGCGGACCCTGCCGCTCGCGGCCAGCGCATCGAGGGCTCGCTGCACGCTGCGCTGGCTGATACCGAGCGCCAACGCCAGGGCGGAACTCGACCATGCCTCGCCGTCGGCGAGCAGGGCCAGCACCGCGCCATGGCGCTCCGCCACGGGCCGGGCCAGCACCACCACCGCTTCTGCCTCGTGGGGCGTCAGCAGGAAGCCCCGCTCGGTGGCGCTGATCGAGGCCAGCGGCTCCAGCACTGCCCGCAGCCGTCCGACTTCCACCCGCAGCCGCGCGCGGTGGGACTCGTCGGCGTGCCTCGCACCGAACGCGCGGGCAATGAGCACGTCCCTCGGCACGTCCGCAGGCCAGGCCTCCCCCAGCGTGGATGCCAGCGCGAACAGCACCGGCCGGGTCGCCAGCGGGATCACCCGATGCGGAGCGCGCACGGCATGGCGGCAGCCATCGACGATCAGCACGTCCGATGCCTGCAGGCGCTCCACCTCTTCCAGCAGGAGCGGGCGATCGCCGCCCGGAGCGATCAGGCGTGCCGCCGGCGTGTCCAGCACGCAGGCGGCGCGTTCCACCTCCGCCTCCAGTGCAGCGATGCCGGAAAGACGAGCGCTGTGCCGGGCCTCTGCGATCGCCGCGCGGGCGGGGGCGATATGGAGGCGGCGGATCGCGATACCCGCCATCACCAACTCGTGCGCGGTCCGCGCTGTCGGCGGCAGCAGGGTCGGGTCCAGCCCGGCCAGCAGCGCTTCCGCCTGGTCGGCCCGGCCGATCAGGAGGAGGTGCCTGGCCTCCAGATGGCGCGCGTGCATCGCGTTCGCCCGGTCGCCATGCCGCTCCAGCGTTGCGCGGGCGGCCGTGAGCGCCTCGGTCGACCCGCTGAGGTCGCGCGAAGCCAGGGCGATCTCGGCCAGCGCCACGGTGCATCGGGCGCGGGCCAGCGGGTCGCGCGAACCGAAGGCGCGTACCGCGCTGCGCATGAGCGCCTTTGCCCGGTCTAGATCACCCAGCTGCGCCATGGCGATGCCACGCAGCGCCAGTGCCGGTGCGTCCTGGCGCAGGGCTACCCGGTTCAGTGCCCCCAGCGGGTCACCTGCGGCCAGCGCGCGCGCGGCGGCCTTGATCAGCGAGTCCACCCGAATCCCGCCACACTTGTCACTCCCGCCGTCCGCTCCCCGCTAGCAACCTCTGCCGCGACGACCAACCGGGAAGGAGCAACGGACCATGACCGGGCATGCGACCGGCACGCGGGAAGAATGGCTGACAGCGCGGCTGGCGCTGCTGGAGGCGGAAAAGGAGCTGACGCGGCAGAGCGACGCGCTGGCGCGGCAGCGGCAGGCGCTGCCATGGGTGCGGGTCGACAAGACCTACCGGTTCGAGACCGGGCGGGGCACGGCGACCCTGGCCGATCTGTTCGAGGGGCGCTCGCAGCTTCTCGTCTACCATTTCATGTTCGGGCCGGACTGGCAGGCGGGCTGCCCGTCCTGCTCGGCCATCGCCGATGGGTTCAATGGCTTCGCCCTCCACCTGGCGAACCATGACGTGACGCTCTGCGCGGTGTCGCGGGCTCCCCTGGCTCGGCTGCAGGCGTACCAGCGGCGGATGGGCTGGACCTTCCCCTGGGCGTCCGCCCATGACAGCGACTTCAACTTCGACTTCAACGTCGCGGTTACCGAGGAGCAGCAGCGTGCCGGGACGAGCGAGTACAATTTCCGCCGCAGCGCCCAGGCTGCGGACCCGACGCCCTCGGAGCCGCTCGTGCATATCGCTGCCACCTGCGGCACCGATCCCGCCAGCTTCACGCGCGACCTGCCAGGCATGAGCACGTTCGTCCTGGAGGAGGGCGTCGTCTATCACGCCTACTCCACCTATGCGCGCGGGCTGGACGTGCTGTGGGGCATGTATCAGTGGCTCGACCGGGCGCCGAAGGGACGCAACGAGGCGGGCATCTGGTGGCGGCGGCATGACGAGTACGGGAAGGGCTGAGGATTCCCCGCGTCCGTCGCCGCCTCCCTCACTCCACCGTTTCCGCCGCCCGTTTCATCTCGCGGTAGCGATAGCCCTCCTCCGGCCCTGCATCGGCCTCCACCCGGTCGTCCCGCAGCGCCTGGTCGATCCGGTGGCGGAACGGCGACAGCGTGCAGACCGGATCGGTGGCAGAAGGATCGCCTAAGATCGCCATGGCTTGGCAGCGGCAGCCGCCGAAATCCTGCTCCCGCCTGGCACAGGAGCGGCAGGGCTCCTGCATCCAGTCGGTGCCGCGGAACGCCAAAAACGCCGGCGCGCGCTGCCAGATCTCCGCCAGGCTGTGCTGCTCCACCGACCAGAACTCGAGGTTCGGGATGGTCTGGGCGGCA
>NZ_DATMFZ010000017.1:0-2009 GCF_035556675.1 Geminicoccus sp.
GCCACCGCACGGACCGAGTATCCGGGCCTGCGGCCGCGCCGGATCCTCCTCCCTGCCCGGCTCGCCGATCCGGCGGCGGCGCTGGCTGGCGAACTCGGCCGGGAGGGCCATGAGCCGGTCGTGCTGCTGCAGGACGGCGTCCGCCTCGTCCGCCGATTCCGACCGGCGGCCAGCCGGCCCGATCCCGCCCCGATCCGCGCCGACGGAACCTATCTGGTGACCGGCGGCACTGGCGGGATCGGCCGGATGATCGCGCGCGAGCTGCTGACAGCGGGGGCCGGCCGGGTCGTGCTGGCGAGCCGGCAGGGCCGCCTGCCGGAGGATTTCGGACCGGATCCACGCCTGACCACACATGCCTGCGACCTGGCCGATGGTGATCAGGTCGATGCGCTCCTGCGCGACCTCGCCACAGCCGGGCCGCCGTTGCGCGGGATCTTCCATCTGGCGGGTGTCACCGCGGATGGCCTCCTCGCCAGCCAGGAAGTGGCGGCGATGCTGCCGGCCTTCCGAGCCAAGGTCGACGGTGCAAGGCATCTCGACCGGGCGAGCCGGGGCCTGCCAATCGAGCATTTCATGCTGTTCGGCTCGCTCACCATGCTGGCCGGACTGACCGGTGCCGGCGCCTATGCCGCCGCCAACGCCGTGCTCCCGGCCATTGCCCAAGAGCGCATGGCGGCGGGCCTGCCGGCATTGGCGGTCGCCTGGGGTGCCTGGGATGCGACGGGGATGGCACAGGCGGCGGTCCGATGGCGGGATGGTGATCTGCCGGTCCACCAGCCTGCCGCGGCGCTCGCCGCCTGGCGGCGCTGCCTCCGACTGCGCGGGCCTATGATAATTATAACACTGTTTAACCGCTCAGAGACTGCATGGTTGCCGGAAGCGGGGTTATAATTTAGACGAATCACGGCAGAAATGGTGAAACCGACCGTCTCCGTACGTGCGGCTGCAGGCGCCTCAAGAATATCTGGGAGGACGACGCCAATGGACGCTGGCGCAACTGGACGCTCAGCGCCCATTGCGGTGGTGGGTATGGCCTGCCGTCTGCCCGGCGCTGTCGACGGCGCCGCGGACTTCTGGAACCTGCTGGCCTCGGGCACCGATGCGGTGACGCCGATCCCGGCCGAGCGCTGGGACCATCGTGCCTGGTATGACCCCGATCCAGCGGCGCCGGGCAAGACCCGTCAGCGCGAAGCCGGCATGCTCGGCCGGATCGACCGGTTCGACGCAGCCCATTTCGGCATCAGCCCGCGCGAGGCGGAGGCGATGGACCCGCAGCAGCGGATCCTGCTCGAGACCGTCTGGCAGGCGCTGGAGGATGCCGGCGAGCTCGGCCATCCCAGCCATGGCGGCCGGGTCGGCGTGTTCGTCGGCCTCTACAACAATAATTACGGCCTGATCGGCCGCGGCTCGCCCGAGCCGGCCGCGATCGGCGGCTGGTCGGCGAGCGGCACCCATACCAGCATCGCGGCCGGCCGGATCTCCTTCACCTTCGGCTTCACCGGCCCGGCCATCGCCGTCGACACCGCCTGCTCCTCGTCCCTGGTCGCCATTCACCTGGCCATGCAGTCGCTGCGCAACGGGGAGTGCGACCTGGCCATCGCCGCCGGGGTGCATCTCCTCCTGTCCCCGCTGGGCCTGGTCGCCAGCAGCAAGCTCGGCGCCACCTCACCCTCGTCGCGCTGCCGGCCATTCGACGCCGCGGCCGACGGCTTCGCCCATGCCGAGGGCTGTGGGGTGGTGGTGTTGCGCCGGGCGGCTGCGGGGGTGCGGGCGCGGGCTTTGGTGCTGGGCAGTGCGGTGAACCAGGACGGGCGCTCGGCGGGGCTGACGGCGCCGTCGGGCCCGGCCCAGGCGGCGGTGGTGCGCGCAGCATTGGCCGATGCCGGCCTGGATCCGGGTGCGGTGGATGCGGTCGAGGCACACGGCACCGGGACCAGCCTGGGCGATCCGATCGAGATGCACGCGCTGGCCGAGGTGTTCGCCAAGCGCGACCGGCCGCTGTGGGTGGG
>NZ_DATMFZ010000018.1:0-3661 GCF_035556675.1 Geminicoccus sp.
CGGCCGGCCGCTGCCTTCCAACAGCGCCACCGCCTCTCGCTTGAACTCCGGCGTGAACTCCCGTCGCGTCTTCGCCATCAGATCACCTTCCTCGCCCTCAAGGAGCGTAGCAGAGGTGTCCGCCAAATCGGGGGAAGATCAGTATTGGTTGTCGCGGTCGGTCGTCAGCGCCTCGAACACCCACTCCCATACGCCAGCGTGGCACCAGCGGCTGAACCGGCGGTGCACCGTCTTCCACCGGCCATAGCGCTCCGGCAGGTCGCGCCAGTGCGCACCCGAGCGCAGCACCCACAAACATCCGTTCACGAACAAGCGGTTATCCGATCCAGTCCGCCCTGGATCACTCACCTTTCCAGGCAGCAGCGGTGCGATCCGCGCCCATTGCTCCTCGCTCAACTCGTCGTTTGACCGCCATCATCCGCTCCGCGCTTCAACACGAAGCTTGAATCAGCACTCGACCCGCTTGGGAATCTTGAATGTCGATCCGGCCTAGGCCTTGAGCCGCCAGCCTTTGCGGAAGACTCGGTAGGCCAGGTACCAGAGCACCACCACGGTCACCGTGAGGATCACGGCACCCAGTGCCGGTATGCCGTCGGCATGGCCGGTCATGGCATAGCGGATGCCGTCGATCATGTAGAAGAACGGGTTGGCCAGGGCCAGGAGGTGGAACGGCTCGGGCAGGGCGTGGATCGAGTAGAAGGTGCCGGACAGGAAGGACAGCGGGGTGATCACGTAGTTGGTGACCGCCGCCATCTGGTCGAACTTCTCCGCCCATAGCGCGCCCAGCAGACCGAGCAGCGAAAGCATCGCCGAGGCGGCGAGCACGCTGTGGACGAGGTAGAAGGGATGGGGCAGGTCGAGGCCGACGATCGGCACCATGGCCAGACCCACCACCAGGCCCACCAGCACGCCCCGGGTGATGCCGCCCGCCACCACGCCGAACACCAGCTCTCCCGGGCTCAGCGGCGGCATCAGATAATCGACGATGTTGCCCTGCACCTTGGCGATCAGGATGGCGCTGGACGTGTTGGCGAATGCGTTCTGCACGATCGCCATCATGATCAGGCCAGGTGCCAGGAAGTCGAGATAGGGCATGCCCGCCACGGTGCGGCCGGTGCCGCCCAACGCCATGGCGAAAATCGCCAGGAAGATCAAGGTGGTGACCAGCGGGGCCAGCAGGGTCTGGCCGAACACCTTCAGAAACCGGCGGACCTCCTTCAGGTAGAGGGTCCATAGTCCCACCAGATTCAAGTCGAACGGGGTGCCGAAGGTGCTGCCGTCCTTGGGCGTAACCTCCAGAAAGCGCCGGTCGATGCCGGCCTCCAGCCGCCCTGCCGAGGGTTCCGTCGCCATCGTGCATCCATGTCGTGTTCGGCCCCAACGCCCGGCTAGGCCGGGCCGCTGGCTTGTGCCACGGAACGCTCCGCCATGCACTCCCGCCGGTACCAATGCTCCAGAAGGCTAGCTGCATATCGACAGTCGTAGCGAGGATGACGCCATCTGTGGGCAGCCCCGGGCGGAATCGTCCGGCGCGTGGTATCGAGAGGGTAGCGGCCGGTGCGCATGACGGCGAGCAGGACGGGCCCAACTTGGCTTGGTGCCGCGCAGGGTTGCTCGAATGGATGGTGCCCGATGGTGAACGTGGCGACGGCACCTGAGCGGAGGGCATGACAGGCCAGTGCCCAGTCCACCTTGACGGGCCGGCGGTGCTGCGATCTGGCGCCGGTCGAGCCGCTGTCTGCGGCAGGTCGGCGCGCGAGCCGACGGCCAGGACCAGGCCGCCGTCGACATGGAGGTGAAACGGGGCAAGGCTAAGGATTGGGTGCCGGATGGTCCTGGACCTCATGGCGGAGAAGGATGCGCAACCGCTGTTCCTCAGCCTGCAGGAGGGGCAGGGTCCGACCTTCCTGGTGCGGCCGCGGATCTTGCACCTGGTTCAGCTGCAGGCTCCGCGACGATTTTCGCGCCGACTGGCTGCGATCGGCCGGATCTCGCCCGGGTTCGGCACGGACCGGACGCTCCCGTGGGCGGTGCAACGGTTCATATGACTCGCCATAGCCCGCGTTCCATGGGCCAGATCCAGTCAGTGTGGACGGCATGGCCCAGTCCGCGGGCAAAGCTGCACAACCTTCCGGATCGCCTGCTGGACATCCACTCTTCGGGAAACGGATCGATCGGCTCCTGCCGATCGATGAGTGTGTTGCAGCGTGGTGAGCACGCCCCTGACCGCCAGCCAACGGCGCGTGTGATCTGAGAATACCCGTTGGGTCTCCATCCCCGCCGGGCGCTGATCATTCGGCCAGTAGGCCAACCTGACCGGTCCTGCTACCACCGCGCTTGGCAGTCGGGAGACTGTCCTGAGAGCGGCTGAGTCGGAACGGCCGGCAGAGATCGCAGACCAGTCGCTTCCCAAGCTGTCCAACGGACCGCTAGCCGCCCGCCGCCGGCAGGCTGATCCGGTCGCATGTTGGCCCCCGTCCGGCATCGGGCGCCGGATGCCGTGTCCAGCGGCAGAAATTGCTGGTCCTGCCCGTACCGGCAGAACCCCTCACCCCTCGGGTGGGCGATGCGATCCGGTTCGGCTGCCAAAGATCACCGGCCCATCGTCAGCCACCTGGCACTGTTCGGTGCCTTCCTCGCAGCCATTCCCGTCGGGACGGAGACGCAGCCGGCGCAGCCGCACCAACCTTACTGACTGTCGGCAAAGTCGCTGAGATGGCCAGTTCGCGGGTTAATCAGGCATGTCGTCGCTGGAGAGCGCTATGCCTGATCGACCCTACCCTTCCGATCTGAATGACGCAGAATGGGTGGCGCTGGAGCCGCTTCTTCCGCCACCTTGTCGGCTCGGGCGCCCGCCGAAGTGGCCGCGGCGGGTCATGGCGGAGGCGATCTTCTATCTGGTTCGCTCCGGCTGCGCGTGGCGTATGCTGCCGCGCCACTTTCCTCCATCGCGCAGCGATCCCACGGAGTGATGTCGGCAGAGCCGACAGGGCCGACCGTGCACTCGCAGCTTACCCGCTGGCGCAAGGACGGCACGCTTCAGCGGATGCACGACCGGTTGCGTGAGCATGCGCGGGAGAAGGACGGCCGAGATCGGGAGCCTTCCGCTGCCGTGATCGATGCGCAAAACAGCACGGACAACGGGCGCGGGCGGACCTGACCGAGGCTTCGATGCCGCCAAGAAGACGTTCGGGCGCAAGCGACACATCCTGGTGGATGTGTCGGGCCTGATCCTCCTGGCGCACATCCACGCCGCCAGCCTGCACGACACGGTTGGCGCACAGCAGATGATCGAGACGGCGCCCATAACGGCCTTGCCACGGTTGGAACTGGTCTGGTCAGACGGTGCCTATGCCGGACCATTCGCAACGTGGCTGGAGAAGGAGCGCGGCTGGCGCATGGAGGTCCCCTTCCACCGTCAGCGTCAGGCATGGCGCTATGGACTGGCGGAACGGCCGGCAGGCTGCCACGTCCTGCCGCGCCGCCTCCGCGGTCTGCTGACCGCGGTCCCTTCGGGAAGCGGATCATCCGTCTGCTGACGGATGATGGATCGTTGAGCGGACCTTCGCTTGGCTCTCCCGTTCCCGTCGCCTTGCCCGGGACCATGAGCGGCTGCCCGAAACCGGCGTGGCGGTGATCCATGCGGCCATGAGCCGGTTCA
>NZ_DATMFZ010000019.1:0-18758 GCF_035556675.1 Geminicoccus sp.
CACGCCCGGCACGGACGGGTCGCTGACATAGAAGGCCGCCTGCTGGTGCGGGTTCTCGCCGTAGCGCAGGGCCTGCCTGAGGCGGCCGCCCAGCGGGAGCTGCGGCAGGGGTGCTGTGTCGTCGAGCTGGCGGGACAGCCAAGCGGTGATCGCGGCGTCATAGGCGCCGGTCGAGGCGTAGGCTTCCAGCGCCAGCCGGCGGCGGGTGCCGAGCGTGGTGCCGCCATGGGCCGCCAGCTCGGCGGTCACCCGCTCGTACTGGGCGGGGTCGGTGACGACCGTGACCGCCTCGTGGTTCTTGCAGGCCGCGCGCACCATGGCCGGGCCGCCGATGTCGATGTTCTCGATGCATTCCGCGAAGCCGGCACCCGACGTGACCGTGGCCTCGAACGGGTAGAGGTTCACGACCAGGAGGTCGATCGGCTCGATGCCGTGCGCCGCCATCTGCCGGCGATGCTCGTCATCCTCGCGCAGGCCCAAAAGGCCGCCATGGATCTTGGGGTGCAGGGTCTTGACCCGGCCGTCCAGGATCTCGGGATGGCCGGTGACCTCGGAAACGTCGGTCACGTCGAGCCCGGCCTCGCGCAGCGCCCGGGCGGTGCCGCCGGTCGAGAGCAGGCGCACGCCCTTGCCGGCCAGGGCGGTGGCGAAGGCAACGAGTCCGGTCTTGTCGCTCACCGAGAGCAGGGCGGAGCGGATCGGCACGACGTCCATGAGGCGAATGTCCAGTTGAGGCGGAGGGTCAGGAGACGCGGCGCAGGCGCGCTGCGTAGAAGCCGTCCATGCCACCATCCTCGGCGAGGTGGCAGGGCAGGGTGCGCAGGTCGCCCTGGTCGTTGATGCACGGCTCCAGGCCGGGCAACTCGGCATGGTCCAGCGGGACGCGCTCGAAGCCCGCGTTGCGCTCCAGGAAGCGCTCGACCTGGACCGGCCCTTCCTCGGGCTGGAGCGAGCAGACCGCATAGACCAGCAGCCCGCCCGGTTCGGTCACCCGGGCAGCACCGTCCAAGAGACGCGCCTGCAGGTCCATGGTCCGGGTGACGTCGAAGGCGCGCTTGTGCCAGGCGACGTCGGGATGGCGCCGGATCGTGCCGGTCGCGGTGCAGGGTGCATCCAGCAGGACGCGCGGCCAGCGCCGGCTCTCGGGCAGCAGCGCGGCGTCGCCCACCACGATCTCGGCTTCCAGCCGCAGGCGGCGCAGGTTCTGGCGCAGGCGCTCGGCCCGGTTCGGGTCCTGCTCGACCGCCGTGACCTGGGCATGGTCAGCGGCGAGCTGGGCGGTCTTGCCGCCCGGGGCCGCGCACATGTCGAGGACGTCCAGGCCCTTCACCTGGCCCAGCAGGCGGGCGGGCAGGCTGGCCGCCAGGTCCTGGACCCAGAAGCGCCCCTCGCCATAGCCCTTCAGCCGCTCGATCTGGCCGCTGTTGGGCATGCGCACCGTGCCGCCGGGCATCGGCTTGCCGCCCAGAATCTCGGCGAGCGAGGCGGCATCGTCCCGGGCCGACAGGTCCAGCGGCGGCTCCTGCATGTGCGCCAGGGCAATGGCCGATGCGGTCGGCTCCCCATAGGCCTCCACCCAGGAATACCAGAGCCATTCCGGGGTGTTGAGCCGCCCGGCGTCCTGCTCGGCCAGGATCGCCTGGCCCTCCTCGGCCACCTTGCGTAGGATCGCGTTGATCATGCCGCGCTCGCGATCCAGCGGGCCATAGGCCAGCTGGACGGTGGCGGACAGGGCGGCATGGGCGGGGGTGCCCAGGAACAGGAGCTGGGCGGCCCCTATGCGCAGCAGATGCAGGGCGCGCGACTTCTGCGGCGGGAAGCGCCAGAAGCGCGCCAGCACGTCGTCGATCTGGCCACGATGGCGCAGCACGGTCGTCACCAGGATCCGGGTGAACGCGCGGTCGCGCGGGTCCAGATGGTTCAGGCCGCGATGGAGCGCCAGCGCGTCGTCCATGGTCCGCCAGCTCTGGCCGAGCACGGCTTCCAGGATGTCGAGCGCGATCATCCGGGCATCCGGACCGCCGGTGCGCGAGCGGCCGGCCGTCGAGCGGTCGTCCGGCCGGACCCAGGCGTTGCGGTGCGAAGGGGCGACGTAGTGGGGTCGATCAGCCACGGGGCAGGCCTGCCAGGGATTGGGTGATCAGGGAGCGCGTGGCAGCAACGCCGTAGAGGGCGGCGAAGTTGCCAAAGCGCGGGCCCTGGCTCTGGCCGAGCAGCACTTCGTAGAGGGCCGAGAACCAGGCGCGCAGCGGCTCGAAGCCGTGATTCTTGCCGATCGCATAGACCTCGTTCTGGATCGCCTCGCCGTCCGTCCCCTCGGGCAGGGTGGCCAGCACGTCGTGCAGTTCCTGAAGGGCCGCGCGCTCCTGCTCGGTGGGCTGGCGGTACTTCTTCTCGGGCTTCACGAAGTCCTGGTAGTAGGCGACCGCATGCTCGACGAGCCTGGCCAGTTCCGGCGCGTTCTCGGGCGTGGTGCCCGGCGCGTAGCGGCTGATATAGCCCCAGATCACCTGCGGCTCCTCGGCATTCACCACCGAGGCCAGGTTCAAGAGCATGGCGAAGCTGATCGGCAGCTTCGTCACCACCGGGTCGCCGGCATGGATGTGCCAGACCGGGTTGCCCAGCTTCGCCTTGTCGTCCTGGTCGGGATAGGCTTCCAGGAGCTGCTGGTACTCGTCGACATGCTTTGGGATCACGTCGAAGTACAGGCGCTTGGCGGCCTTGGGGTCGCGGTAGAGGAAGAGCTGCAGGCTCTCCGGGGTGGCGTAGCGCAGCCACTCGTCGATGGTGAGCCCGTTGCCCTTGGACTTGCTGATCTTCTGGCCCTGCTCGTCCAGGAACAGCTCGTAGGTCAGGTTCTCCGGCGGCACACCGCCCAGCGCCCGGCAGATCTGCGAGCCGAGCTTGACCGAATCGATCAGGTCCTTGCCCGACATCTCGTAGTCGACGTCCAGCGCGTACCAGCGCATCGCCCAGTCGGCGCGCCACTGGAGCTTGCAGTTGCCACCGGTGACCGGGACCTCGGTGAGCGTGCCGTCCTCGTCGCGGAACACGACCGTGCCGGCATCCCGCTTCACTTCCTCGATCTTCACCTGGAGGATCTTCCCGGACTTCGGCGAGCGGGGCAGGAACGGGCTGTAGGTGGCGGCACGCTCGGCACCCAGGATCGGGGTGACGATCCGGACCAGCTCGTCATGGACCTCCAACGCGCGCAGCAGGGCCTGATCGAACCGGCCGGAGCGGTAGAGCTCGGTGGCGGACTGGAAGGTGTAGGCGAAGCCGAACCGGTCCAGGAACGCGCGCAGCCGGGCGTTCATGTGGTGGCCGAAGCTCTCGTGCGTGCCGAACGGGTCGGGGATGTCGGTCAGCGGCTTGCCCAGGTGCCGGGCCACCATCTCGCCGTCCGGGATGTTGTCCGGAACCTTGCGCAGCCCGTCCATGTCGTCGGAGAAGGCGTAGAGTTCGGTCGGCATGTCCGGGCGGAGCAGGCGGAAGGCGTTGCGCACCAGCGTGGTGCGGAACACCTCGCCGAACGTGCCGATATGCGGCAGGCCCGACGGGCCATAGCCGGTCTCGAACAGGACGAAGCCCTTCTTCGGCGGGCGCTTCGTGATCCGCTCGACGATGCGGCGTGCCTCGACGAACGGCCAGGCCTTGGCCGATTGATAGAGCTCCTGCATGAGACCGACCTGCGCTTCCAAAACGGGACAGGCGCCCGTGACCCACGGGCGCGCGCGGCGACCTCTAGCAGAGTTGACGGCGGAAGGTCACACCCTCGAACGCAGGACAGCCCCGCCCGATCGTCAGCCGATCCGGCCGAACAGCCGGCCGCTACCGAGGCCGACCGGATAGTCCAGGACCTCGGCCAGGGTCCGCTCGTCGCCGATTCCGGTCACCAGCACGGTGACGCCCGCGCGCTCCAGGCGCTTCAGGTCGCGGATCAGGTCGGTGTCGTAGGCTTCCAGTGCAGCAGCGCGGACCAGCCCGGCTGAAAGGGCCACCATGCCGATCCGCCGGCCGGTGATCGCGTCCGGCGACAGATAGGGCCGCTGGCAAAGTTCCAGCCCGATCGTGACGTCGGCCCCGCGCAGGAGGGCCACCAGCTCCAGTCCGGACCGCTCGGTCGGCCACTGGTCGAGCACGACCTGGAGCGGGGTCGAGCCCTGGCGGTGCCGATCCAGCAGGACGCGCAGTGCCGCCAGTGCCTCCTCGGCAGCAAAGGACGCGATCGAGAGCCAGGCCAGAACCGGCAGGTTCTCGCTGCCGGGCCTGGCTCGGGCGCAGGCCTTCACCGCAGCATGAAGCAGTTCCAGATCCAGGGCGGCGCGTAGTGGGCCCGGGCCGGGCGGCAGCAGGTCGTGCGGATCGCAGGCGACATCCAGGTGGCGGCACTCCAGCCGGATCCGCACCACCCGGCGCCGGCGCTGCGGCAGGCTCACCACCGGCAGGAACACCGGCTCGAGTTCGCCGCGCTCGACCGCCCGGGCCACCGAATGGGTCCGGCTGTCCGGGTTGTCGAGCAAATCCGCGGCAGCGTCGATTTCCGCCAGCAGGCGGGGCGAGGGCGGCGGCAGGACGAAGCTATCCGGCTCGGGTTCGTTTCGCAGCAGCGGCAGCGGTTCGGCGGGACGGGCCGGCGCGGCTGCGATGCGCCGGTCACGCGGCTGCGGCTCGCGCCGGAACAGGTTGAAGCCAAAGCGCGCTGCCTTGTCCGGTGCCGGCGGGGCGGCCTCGGGTTCGTTTGGACAAAAGGCAGTCTCGGGTTCGTTTGTGCAGAAAGTGTCGTCGGGTCCGGTGCGGCGGGCGGCCTGGTCCGCCTCATCCAGTCCGAGCGGCTCGGTCAGGACCAGCAGGGGCTCCTGGTGCCGGCCGACCGGCAATTCCGGTGCCGGCCCTGGTGCTGGCTGATGCGGCACATCATCTTCCGGTGCGGCCGGCCGCCGGTGCGCCGTGGCGGCCGGGCTGGTCAGGCGCCGCTCGCGGTGCAGGAGCAGGAGGCCGCCAGAGGCCAGCAGGAGCAGGGTCACGGCCACCGGTGCCACGGTGGCTCGCAGCAGGGGGTCGGGGATCGCCAGGAGCGCGCCGGTGCCGGCGACCAGCGCGCCCAGGCCCACCAGGAGGTAGAACAGACCGACCACCAGCTTGCTCCCCGGGAGCGACATCTACCATAGGTTGGTAAACGATCGGCATGATGAATTGAAGCGAGAGTTTCCGGCCGAATCGACACCAGAGGGTGACGCGGCGCTGGCCGGCCTCCTGCCGCCGGCACTGCAGGCCTGGCTGGACCGGCAGGGCTGGGCTCTGCGCAGCCACCAGATCGGCATGATCGAGGCGGCCATGGCCGGGAAGGATGCGCTGCTGATCGCGCCCACCGGCGGCGGCAAGACGCTGGGCGGCTTCCTGCCGAGCCTGATGGCGCTCACCCGCCGCGGGCCTGCGCCGGTGCCGCGGCTGCACACGCTCTACATCTCGCCGCTCAAGGCACTCACCGCCGACGTGGCACGCAATCTCGTGCGCCCGATCGAGGAGGCGGAACTGCCGGTCACGGTCGAGACCCGCACCGGCGACACGCCGCAGAACCGCCGGGCCCGGCAGAAGCGCCGGCCGCCGGACATCCTGCTGACCACCCCGGAATCGCTGGCGCTCATGCTGTCCTGGACCGATGCCGCCGAGCGCTTCGCCCATCTGGACGCGGTGATCGTCGACGAGCTGCACGCGCTGGCCGAGACCAAGCGCGGGCAGATGCTCTCGCTCGGCCTGGCCCGGCTGCGCGGCCTGGCGCCGCAGGCGCGCTTCTGTGGGCTTTCGGCGACCGTGGCCGATCCGCCGGGCCTCCTCCGCTTCCTCTCGCCCGACCCGGAGCGTGCCGTGGTCGTCCAGGGCGAGCCCGGTGCCGAGCCCGAGGTGACCATGCTGGTGCCGGACGCTTATGTGCCCTGGTCCGGCCATCTCGGCCTGTTCGCGGTGGACGCGATCTACCGGCTGATCCGGACTGCACGGACCAGCCTCCTGTTCACCAACACCCGCTCCTCCGCCGAAGTCCTGTTCGCCGCCCTCTGGCGGGCCAACGAGGACGGGCTGCCGATCGCCTTGCACCACGGCTCCCTGTCGGTCGAGCAGCGCAAGCGGGTCGAGGCGGCGATGACGTCCGGCAAGCTGCGCGCGGTGGTCTGCACCAGCTCGCTGGACCTCGGCATCGACTGGGGCGATGTCGACCTGGTCCTGCAGATCGGGGCGCCCAAGGGCGTGGCGCGGCTGGTGCAGCGGATCGGCCGGGCCAACCACCGGATGGACGAGCCGTCGCGCGCCGTGCTGGTGCCGGCCAACCGGTTCGAGTTCCTGGAATGCGTGGCCGCCCAGGAGGCGGTGCGCGAGGGCGACCTCGACACTGGCGTGACCCTGCTGCCGGGCCTGGACGTGCTGGCCCAGCACGTGCTGGGCGTGGCCTGTTCCGGACCGTTCCTGCCGGATCAGCTCTATGCCGAGGTGATCCGGGCGGAGCCGTATCGCCAGCTCAGCCGCAAGGACTTCGATGACGTCGTGCAGTTCTGCATCGATGGCGGCTATGCGCTGGGCGGCTACGAGCGCTACCGGCGGCTGGTGCCGCTCCCCGACGGGAGCCTGAAGCTCGCCGATCCGCGGATCGCCCGGCAGTGGCGGATGAATGTCGGGGTGATCGTCGAGGCGCCGGTGCTGCGGGTGAAGCAGGGCCGCCGCACGCTGGGCGAGGTCGAGGAGTTCTTCATCCGCACGCTGACGCCGGGCGACACCTTCATCTTCGCGGGTCAGGTGCTGGAGTTCCTGGGCATCCGCGAGCACGACGTGCAGACCAAAGTCGCCAAGGACGCGGGCAAGGCCGAGATCCCGCTCTATGGCGGCAGCAAGTTCCCGGTCAGCACCTATCTCGCCGCCCGGGTCCGCCGGATGCTGGGCGAGCCGGAGAGCTGGCACCGCTTCCCGGAGCCGGTGCGCGAATGGCTGCACCATCAGGTGCGCCGCTCGGCCCTGCCACCCGATGACGGGCTGCTGGTCGAGACCTTCAGCTACCGCAAGCGCTGGTTCCTGGTGGCGTATGCGTTCGCCGGCCGCAACGCGCACCAGACGCTGGGCATGCTGCTCACACGCAGGATGCAGCGGGCCGGGCTGGAACCGCATGGTTTCGTCGCCTCGGACTACGCGATCTCGATCTGGTCGGGCCACGAGGCCACCGACCTGGAGGCCCTGTTCGACGTCGACATGCTGGGCGACGACCTGGAAGCCTGGATGGCGGAAAGCTCCATGCTGCGCCGGACCTTCCGCAACGTCGCGGTGGTGGCGGGCCTGATCGAGCGACGCCATCCCGGCCAGGAGAAGACCGGCCGGCAGGTGACGTTCAACGCCGACCTGATCTACGACGTGCTGCGCAAGTACGAGCCCGGCCACGTGCTGCTGCGCGCCACCCGCAACGAGGCGGCGGCCGGCCTCACCGACATCCGCCGCCTGGCCGACATGCTGGTGGCGGTCCAGGGCCGGATCATGCACAAGCGCCTCCCGCGGGTGAGCCCGCTGGCGGTGCCGGTGATGCTCCAGATCGGGCGCGAGCGGGTGGGCGAGGCCGATATCGACATGCTGCTGGACCGGCATGCCGAGGAACTGATCGACGAGGCGATGGCGCCGGAAGAAGAGATTGAGTTGCAGGGCGATGCGGATGTCGCTTGAGCGGATGGATGAGCCGGGGGCGATGCGTGCGGCCGGCTGAGCTGGTCCTGGCCGGCGAGCTGCTGCTGCTGGACCCGGCGGGCGTCCTGTTCTGGCCGAAGCGGCGCATGCTGGTGGTGGCCGATCTCCATCTGGAGAAGGGGGCGGCGTTCGCGCGGCGCGGGGTCATGCTGCCGCCCCACGACACGGTCGCCACGATCGAGCGGCTGGAACTGGCGCTGGAACGGCTGGCGCCGGAGATCGTGGTGAGCCTGGGCGACGGCTTCCATGACCGCGAGGGGCCAAGGCGGCTGCCGCCCGAACTGGCGGGGCGCCTGCGCCGGATGACCTGCGCACGGGAATGGCTATGGGTCCGCGGCAACCATGATCCGGAGCCGCCTGCGGAGCTGGGTGGCACCGGGGTGGGCGAGGTGGCATTCGGGGAGCTGGTCCTGCGCCACGAGCCGGAAGAAGCCAGCAATTGCATCGAGATCGTCGGGCACCTTCACCCGCGGGCCAAGCTGCGGCTGGGCCGGCGCACCGCCCGGCTCGGCTGCTTCGTCACCGACGGCCGCCGACTGGTGCTGCCGGCCTTCGGCGCCTTCACCGGCGGGCTGAACGTGCTGGACGAGGCGTTCGGCCGGATCCTGGCCTGGGACTTCAGGACCTATGTGCTGGGCCAGACGACCTGCCGGCGGGTGGCGCGCGACCTGCTGCTGCACGAGCCGAGCCTGTCCCGCCAAGCTGTAGAAACCGTGGGCGTCTGACCCGCCCGTTCATCCGAGCTGCCTGCTTTCGAGACCGGAGTTGCGATGCTGGAACGCTCGCTCGAGCGCCTGATGTTCGCCAGCCGCTGGCTGATGGCGCCCTTCTATCTGGGCCTGATCGTGGCCCTCATGATGCTGCTCTACACCTTCCTGCTGGAGACGGCCCATTTCGTGGCCGGCATCCACCAGATGAAGGAGACCGACGTCATCCTGATGGTGCTGACGCTGATCGACCTGTCGCTGGCCGGCAACCTCGTGCTGATCGTGATCTTCAGCGGCTACGAGAACTTCGTGAGCCGGATCGACGTGGAGGACAAGGACCGGCCGCCATGGATGGGCACGGTCGACTTCGGCGGGCTGAAGCTGAAGCTGATCGCGTCCATCGTCGCGATCTCGGGCATCCACCTGCTGAAGTCGTTCATGAACGTGTCGACCATGTCCCCCAGCGACCTGCGCTGGATGGTGACCATCCACATGGTCTTCGTGCTCTCGGGCGTGCTGCTGGCGGTGATGGACTGGGTGGCCAGCAAGGCGAAGGTAAAGACGGGCAAGCCGCCGGCGCTCTAGGCCGGCGTCAGGCGGCCTGGCGGCGCCGGCGGGCGCCCGCCAGGATCTCCTCGGCGAACCGGGTCGCGACGATCCGGGCGGCACGGTCGGCCTCGGGCAGGTGGCGGTCCGAGGCGGCGCGCAGGAGGACAGGTGCTTCGGCGTCGCCGGTGAGCTTCTGGCGGATCAGGCCCCAGGCGACCAGGATGGACGGGGTCACCTCGATATGGGCCTGGAAGGCCCAGGTGACGTTGCCGGCGCGCCAGATCTGGTTCCTGCAGGTGGCGCTGTGCATCAGGAGGGTGGCGCCCTGCGGCAGGTCGTAGGTGTCGTCGTGCCACTGCATGAAATGCGTACCGGACGGCACGTCGGACAGGAGCGGGTCGTCGACGGCGGCTTCGGTCGGCTCCAGGGACACGAAGCCATATTCCGGCGCGCCGCCGATCCGGGGCGTGCCGCCCCAGGCGCGGGCCAGGAGCTGGGCACCCAGGCAGATGCCCATGACCGGGCGGCCCTCATCGTCCATGCGGCGGGCCAACTCCAGAAGGGGCGGGAAGTAGGGGCACTGGTCGTCGGCCAGGCAGTTCATGGTCCCGCCCAGGATCAGGAGCCCGTCATGCCGGGCGGCATCCGCCGGCAGGACGAGGTCAGGCGAGCCCATAAGCAGGGTCGATTCGATGCCGCAACGGGCGGCCTCTTCCTGGACGATCCCGGCCGGGCTCTCCAGATTATTCTGGACGATCAGAAGACGTGGGGGCATCGACACGGGTCCGCGGCTAGTCCGTGGCTGGACATGCCGCCTGCGGCGCGCCACGGGAAGAGGAGTTGTGCAGCCATCGTGACGAGTTTTGCCGAACGTGCCCAGGAACTGCGCGACGAGTTCGCCCTGTTCGACGACTGGCGCGACAAGCTCGAGAACGTCATGGACCTGGGCAAGGCGCTGCCGCCCATGGAGCCGGCGCTGAAGACCGACGCCTCGCGCGTCCAGGGCTGCCAGAGCCAGGTCTGGATGGTCGGCACCATGGAGGGCGACCGGCTGCACTTCCATGCGGAAAGCGACGCGATCCTGGTCAAGGGGCTGATCGCCTTGTTGCTCAGGCTCTATGACCGGCTGCCACCCGCCGAGATCCTGGCCAATCCGCCCGAGGTGCTGAAGGAGATCGGGCTGGAGCGCTATCTGACCCCGTCGCGCTCCAACGGGCTCTACGCCATGATCGGGCGCATCCAGACGATCGCCCAGGCGCAGGCGGAACGCACCGCCTGACCGGACCGGGCCTGCTTCGTCCACATCATCTCCCGGGGCTCGCCGGCCATATGAAGATCCTCTGCCAGGTCGTTGCGGCCGGCCTGTTCGCCTTCGCCCTCTGCCTCCTGCCCGCGATCGCGGTGCACGCACCCAATGCCGGTCAGTTCGCTTCACCCGCACCGGCGGTGCTGGCGCCGTTCGCTTTTGCCTTCCTGTTGGTCTGGGTGGCGGCGGTCCTGCTGGGCCTGCTCACCGGCTGGTCGCGCCACGTGCTGGTGGCCTGCCTCGCCGGCACGGTGGTGCTGCTCCTTTGCAGCCAGATCTTCGGCCAGGGCGAGGGCATGGTGCTGGATGGCGCCCAGCACAGCCTGTCGGTGCCGCCGGTGCGTGCGGCCGTCGAACTGGCGGTGATCGCCCTGGTGCTGGCGGCGGCCTGGTTCGGCCGGCGCCGGATCGCGGCGCATGCCGGCAGCGTCGTAGCGATCCTGGGCCTGTGGGCGGCGGCTTCGGCCCTGGTGCCGGCGCAGGCCTACTGGACGAAGCCGGGCGCGGAGCCGGGCGGCCGGATCCCGATCACCGAGCTCTCCAGCGATTTCAACGTGATCCACGTGATGTTCGATTCGCTGCGTTCGGATGCGCTGACCGAGGTGCTGGCGGCCCATCCGGAGCTGCGCCGCCATTTCGACGGGTTCACCGTCTATCCCGAGCATATGGGCTATTCGAACTGGACCACGATCTCGCTGGGCGGCCTGCTGGCCCAGCATTTCTACTTCGACGAGGCAGTGCCGCCGGACGAGCCGGCCAACGCCCTGTTCGGCCGCTGGCTGGCGCAGGACAGCCTGCCGGCCCGCCTGCACGAGGCCGGCTTCCAGGCCAGCGCCATGCCGCCCGGCGGCGTGTTCTGCGAGGGCGCGCCCCATGCCTGCGCCACGCTCGACCAGGTGGCGGCCCAGGAGGGGGTGGCGATCGAGGCAGGCGATCCCGCCGCCCTTTTGACCTCGGAGCGGATCCTGCTGGGCAACCTGGCGCTGCTGCGCCTGGCGCCGGCCGTGCTGAAGCCCGCGGTCTATCGGGAGGGAGCCCTGCTGATCCCGGCGCGTGCGGACGATGCCCTGCCGGAGCTGACCCCGATCCAGCGCGACGTCGTCCTGTCCCGCGAGGTCGCCCGGCACCTGGCGGGCAGCTACCGGGTCGCGACCGACCGGCCGGTCTACCAGTTCCTGCATTTCTACCCGCCGCACCGCCCGTTCATGTTCGATGTCGACTGCCGGCTCCGGCAGGAGGCGGCCGACGACTGGCCGAGCTATCTGGCCCAGGCCACCTGTGCGGTCCGGCTGTTCGGCGGGCTGGTGGAGCGGCTGCGGGAGCTGGGCGTGCTGGAGCGCAGCGTGGTGATCCTGCAGTCGGATACCGGGCTGAACGTCGTGCCGGACGGGAAGCCCGGGCCGCAGGTCACCCGCACCGAGGCCTATGGGCGGAACGAGCTCATGAGCTATGCCCGCCCGGCCCTGGCGATCAAGCCGCTGGGTGCCGGCGGTCCGATGAGGACCGACCGGACTCCCACCCATCACCGGGACAGTTTCGCGCTGCTGGAGGCGGCGGCCACGAGCCCCGATGGCCAGAGCCGGCTGGACCTGCCCGATCCGCCGATCGCCCTGAACGGCAGCCGGCCCTTCGTGGTGAGCGGGCCGGTACGCCCGCACACGCGGCGCCTTGCACCCTATGAGCGGTTCGCGGTGGCAGGTCCCGCCGAAGAATGGGCGAGCTGGCGGGCCGAGGGCAGCTTCACGGCACCCGGCGAGCCGCTGGCCGAGACCCGGCCGATCACCGCGGTGGCGCTGCGGGTCGAGCCAGCCGGGCCGATCGCGCCCGGTCAGACGGTCCGGCTGCAGGCCGAGGTCACCGGCGGCAGCGGTCAGCCGGTCTTCACCTTCTTTCGTCGCGCGGCGGAGGGGAAGTTCGCCATGATCGCACCGGCCGATCCGCGCGCCGAGGTGGAGTGGGTGGTGGCGGAGGATCATCGGCGCCCCTGCCAGGCGGAGCTGCTGGTGGCCGCGCGCAACGAGCTGGACCCCGAGGACCAGCGGATGGTGGGTGAACTGGCGGTGCCGCTGGTCAGGCCCGGCTGCTGAGCCGCAACACTGGAAATTCATCTGAGGGGATAACAGAACTTGTCCAGGGGCTCCTTGGAAGTTTCCAAAGGTGCGTCTGAACGTTCAAGTAGAACCCCTTGAACCTTCGGTAACTTGTCCGCCATATCCAGCTCGACTGCACAAGGCTGGGCGAGCGGGTCATGGAAAGGGCAATCGGGGTGCTCTGGTATCGCCGGGAGCATTACGACGAGCTGCGCAGGCTGTTCCCGGACGGGCGGCAGCTACCCGACACGTTCGACCAGTGGCTGAGCGAGGCCAATGAGGGCATGGCGCGTATCGAGGAGATGGGTGCGGTCCCGGTGAAGGCCACGCTGGACCTGTTCGACTTCCCGCGCTGGTGCGCCATGCGCGGCCTGTCCTGCGATTACCGTGCCCGGCAGCTGTTCGTCGCGGAGTTCGTCCACGACCATCAGGCCCAGGCCCAGCCCGCCGACGAGCCTGCTTCAGTGCCGCCGCCGGTGCGGACCGCCGCCTCCGCCCGCCGGCGCGCCCGGCGGGGGGCGCAATGGCGCTGAGCCGGCCCGCCGGCTTCATTCCCCAGCGGCCATCCGATGTCGGATTGCAGCGCCGGACGGGCCCGGCCGATCCCGCTCGACAAGGGCGGGCCCGCCTGCGAGAACCTGTCACGCGTATCGGGCAGGAGGCCGGGCGGGAGGCCGGGCAGGATGGAGATGGCGACGCTGACCACGCCGGTGGGGCCAGTGCGGCTGATCGGCGATGGCGAGGTGCTGGTCGGCCTGTTCACCGGGGAAGAGCAGGGGTTTGCCGCCGAGCCGTGCGCCACGCCGCTGCTGCAGGAAGCCAGCCGGCAGGTGAAGGCCTATTTCGCCGGTGAGTTGATCCACTTCGACCTGCCGCTGCGGCTGGACGGCACGCCGTTCCAGCGTCGGGTCTGGGACGCGCTCATGACGATTCCCTACGGGACCACGATCTCCTACAAGCAGCTCGCAGGGCTGGTGGCGAGCCAGGCGGGCTTCCGCGCGGTCGGTGCCGCCAATGGCCGCAACCCGGTCTCGATCATCGTGCCCTGCCACCGCGTGATCGCCCATGACGGCAAGCTCGGCGGCTATGGCGGCGGGCTGCCGCGCAAGCGCTGGCTGCTCGACCACGAGGCGGCCCATGCCGGCTCCCGCCTGATCTGACCTTCGCTTAGCTGGATCTCTCGACGATGAGCACGCAGACGCGCAACCGCGCGATCATCCTGGCGGTGGTGGTGGTGGCGATCGTGATCGGCCTGATCTGGCCGTTCGCCCTGGACAACACCAAGCGGATGAAGGACGCGGAGAAGGCGGCGGAGCAGGGGACGGAGATGCCGGCGGATCGGTGAGGATCCGTCAGGGGGAAGCGGGCATTGCTTACGCATACCAGCGCTTGCTCCAGCATTTTGCGGTCGCTCCGACGCTCCCCCAGCGTCTGCAGGGCATTGCCGAGATTGTTCTGGGTCATGGCCCAGTCCAGGGGCACGCGCTCGCGGGGACAGTCCAGTAGGATGCTACGGTAGGTAGCGGTGACGGCGACCAGCGCCGGATTGCGTTGTCACCGAACTTGTTGCCTTGATCGTACAGCGTCTTCGCGGTCCGGAAATCCAGTTCCATCCGCTTCGCCGGATCAAAGCCTGCGATGAGCCGAGCCGCAGTGGCGAGCGGCAGCCGGATAATCCAGGGCAAGATGCGCCGTCTCACCGCGCAGCACCAGGCTCTCCGCAGCAGAGCGCTGTTTCGCCCGGGCGGCGGCGACCAGCCGGCTCGCCGCTGCCAGATCCAGATCGGTCGCCTCTTCCAGAAGCTGGTCTGCCCACTCGAATTCGCCCCGCTCGATCGCTTCCCTTTCGGCGTCTCGCACTTCGGTGACGGCGGGATCGTCCGAGAACAGGCTTTCCCAGCGCGCCAGCAGACGGAGATACTCGTCGGCCTGTTCTTCCAGACGCCGCTGCAACTCGGCCGGGTCGTCAGGAACGTGGTTCTTGGCATCGAAGCGGCGCAGGATTCCCTGGAGGACGGCGATCGGGATACCCTTTTCCGCTTCGAGGCGGCGCAGCAGGCTGTCCAGCTTGTCCTCCACCCGCGCGACGCCAGCCGCGGTCTGGACTGTCAGCTCAGGCAACAGGTTCTGGCGCCGCTGCGGATCGGACAGGATGGCCCGATAGGCGGCTTCGACGAGGCGCCGGCAGAACTCCCTCAGGCCCTGGTCGATTCGTCCGGCGGCGAAGCCGTCATGGGTGAGACGGACGGGGGCTGCGTCGAGGACATCCTGGGCGATCCACTCGTTCCTCCCCGGGCCGACCTCGTCAAGAGAAGCCGCTTTCGGACAGATTTCCGAACAGCCGACATCCAGGTCAAGCAGAAGTGGAGGAAGCCAGGAACTGCATGAGATGCACTGGCTGCAGTCATGCAGTTCCGGATTCGGCTGAACCGTACCGTTCGAGGACCGATATCCTTACTTCCGCGTCCAGATCTCCGCGTCGATCTGGCCGGCCAGCTCCGGCATCTGGCTGGCCAGGAAGACGGGCTTCTTTCCGGCCCGGCGCTGCTGCGTGTAGTCCCGGAGCAGCCGGATCACGATGCCGGACAGGAGGAGGATCGCGATGAGGTTGATGGTCGCCATCAGCCCCATCGAGGCGTCCGCGGCGTTGAACACGGTGGCGACGCTCTCATAGGCACCCCAGAGCACCATCAGCAACACGGCGATCCGCAGCACCGTCACCGGTCCCTTGTGGCCCAGGCCCAGGAAGGTCATCGCGTTCTCGGAATAGGCGTAGTTGCCGATGATCGAGGTGAAGGCGAAGAAGAAGATCGCGATCGCGATGAAGCTGTGGCCGAACCCGCCGATGTGATGGCTGACCGCCTCCTGGGTGAGCTGGGTACCGGTCACGCCCGAGGTCGGGTCGAGCACGCCGGACAGGAGGATCAGCAGGGCGGTGGCGGTGCAGATCACGAGCGTGTCGATGAACACGCCCAGCGACTGCACCAGGCCCTGGCTGACCGGGTGGTGCGGGTCGGGCGTGGCGACCGCGGCGATGTTGGGGGCGCTGCCCATCCCGGCCTCGTTGGAGAACAGGCCGCGCCGCACCCCGTTCATCAGGGCCGCCATCATGCCGCCCGTGACCCCGCCAGCCACCTCCTCCAGCCCGAACGCGCTGCGCACGATCAGGGCGAGCATGGCAGGCACCTCGCCGATATTGATGATCAGGGCGTAGGCGGCGACCGCCACATAGGCCGCGGCCATGAACGGCACGACATATTCGGCGACCCGGGCGATCGTCTGGATGCCGCCGAAGATGATCACCGCGGTGAGTGCCGCCACGAACACGCCGGTGACGAGCTTGGGCAGGCCGAACGCGCCCAGGGCCGCATCGGCGATCGAGTTGGCCTGGACGGCGTTGAACACCAGGCCGAACGACAGGATCAGGCAGACGGAGAAGATCAGGCCGGCCCAGCGCGCGCGGAGGCCGCGGGCCAGGTAGAAGGCCGGTCCGCCGCGGTAGCGGCCCTCGTCGTCGCGGATCTTGTAGAGCTGGGCCAGCGTGCTCTCGGCGAACGCGGTGGCCATGCCGACCCCCGCCACCATCCACATCCAGAAGATCGCCCCCGGGCCGCCCAGATAGAGCGCGACGGCCACGCCGGCGATGTTGCCGGTGCCCACCCGCGAGGCGAGGCTGGTGCACAGCGCCTGGAACGGGGTGATGCCGGCCTTGTCCTCCTCCTTCGCGCCGATCACCGACCGGATCATTTCCGGGAACATGCGAATCTGCACGAAGCCCAGGCGGAGCGTGAAGTAGATGCCCACGGCCAATAGGCCATAGACCAGGACATAGCCCCAGAAGATCTCGTTCAGGAAGTCGATGACGAGGTCCATCGGTGTCATCCCGGCCGCCGCACATGGTCATCATCCAGAGGATGATGTTGAGGAACTGGTCGCTTCCTCCTGGCCCGGCAAGCCCGGTTCCCCCGGATGCCGGTCGCGGCATCGGCCAAGCGTATTGCCGGAAGATGAAGATGCTTCCACCATGCGCAACGGCTATGACGGGCGGCTGAGGCAGGGCGGGCAGCATGGCGGACGACACCAGCGGCATGAGGTTCATCCGCGCCGGCGACGGCAACGGCCGGATCGACGCCGGGCCCGGTGACGACCTGATCAAGGTCGATCCCCTGTTCCAGGCCGGCCGCTCGGAGATCACCTTCGGCGCCGGCAGCGACCGGCTCGAGGCCGTGTTCGGCACGACCGCCGAGTATGTCGAGGGGCAGGTGCCCACGGTCTGGCAGGGCTTCGGCACGCATGTGATCCGCGACTTCACCCGCGGCGAGGACCGGATGGTCTCCGTGGAACTGGTGGACGCGCAGCTCTACGACCGGCCGCTCGGCTTTGCCGAGCTCGACACGAGCGGCGACGGACGGATCGACGGCGCCGATGCGGAGGTCACGGTGACGGCCGAAGGGCTGTCGATCGACTTCGCCGCCATGGCGGAGCGGGTGTACGAGGTCCGGGTGGACGGGCCGGCCAGCCTGCGCCTGGACGGCATCACCTTCCTCGACCAGAGCGATTTCCTGGCCCAGCCCACGGACGGTGACGACATCATCACCGGCAGCACGGGCGACGACCGCATCGATGGCGGTGCCGGCGACGACGTGCTCGATGGCGGCCGCGGCGACGACGCCCTGTCCGGCGGTCCGGGCAATGACCGGATCCTGGGCGGTGCCGGCGACGACACGATCGCCGGCGGGCCTGACGACGACTTCCTGGACGGCGTCACCGGTCGGGACGAGATCCGCGGCGACGAGGGGGACGACGTCCTGCAGGGGGTTGGCCGCCTCATCGGCGGCAGCGGCGACGACGTCATCCGGGCAGGGGCTGGCGAGAGCCGGGTCGAGGCCGGTGTCGGCGACGACCGGATCGAGTTCTCCGCCGAAGCCGGTGTGGCGTCGGCTGTCGATATCGAGCTGGGAGCGGGCCGGGACCGGCTGCTCGTGGTCGCCCAGGCCTACTATACCGACCCGGAACGGTGGGAGAACTGGTCGGAGCCCACGTCCTCGCCGCCGCCGCCGGAGAACTGGCACGCGATCGGCAGCGTCGTCGTCCACGACTTCACCCGGGGCGAGGATACGCTGAGCGGCATCACCGACGGCTACGGGCGGACCATCAGCTTCGCCGAGCTCGACGGCAATGGCGACGGCCGGATCGATGCCGCGGACCCCGGGGTGGAGCTGGATGATGGCGCCCTGCGCATCGATCTGGCCAGCGTCGCCAAGGAGGCGTTCGGGCTGTCGGAGGTGCAGGGCCCATCCACGCTGCGGCTCCTGCACATCGGCGCGCTGGAGGCCGGCGACTTCGCCGACCATCCGAGCGCCGATGACGACGAGCTGGCCGGCAGCTCGGGCAACGACCTCATCCATGGCCTGGACGGCGACGACCGGATCGCGGGCGGTCTCGGCGACGACCGGCTGTTCGGCGATGCCGGCGACGATCTTCTCGAGGGCGGGGAGGGTGCCGACACGCTGGATGGCGGCCTCGGGAACGACACGCTGCAGGGCGATGCGGGCGCCGACCGGCTGCTGGGTGGCGCTGGCGACGACGTGCTGGTGGTCCTGGGCAGCGACCTGCTGGATGGCGGGGCGGGCGACGACGTGGTCCGGGTCGAGAGCATCCGGGGCGCGCAGAACGTGACCATCACGCTGGGTGCGGGCGCCGACACGTTCGAGCTGCAGGGATCACGGGGCGGCGGCGAGGATCTCACCTTTCCCGGCTTCGGCAGCCTGGTCGTGCGTGACTTCACTCATGGCGAGGATCTGTTCGGCCGGATCTCGCTCTCGAATGGCACGACGCTGGGCCTGGCCGAGCTGGACAACAATGGCGACGGGGTGATCGACGGGGGTGACCGGGGCGTGGTGCTGCAGGACGACGGCCTGCTGATCGACATCGCGGCGCTGGCGCGGTTCCACCATGCCGACCGGTTCGATCCGCTGGGGCCCTCCACCCTGCTGCTGGACGGCATCCAGGAGCTGACCGTCGATGATTTCATGCGCCGCCCGACCGAGGGCGGCGACGAGATCGTGGCGACCTCGGCGGCCGACATGCTCCGCCTGGGCGGCGGTGACGATGTGGTCCACGGCGCCGAGGGCGACGACGTGCTGATGGGCGAGGCCGGCGACGACCGGCTGTTCGGCGAGGCCGGCAACGACGTGCTGGCTGGCGGTGCCGGCGACGACCTCCTGTCCGGGGGCAGCGGTGCGAACCGGCTGATGGGGGGCGACGGCAGCGACTTCCTGGAGGGCAGCGGGCAACCGGGTGCCTCGGGCGACTTCATGGCCGGCGGGGCCGGCAACGACCGGATCCAGGGCAGCCGCGGCAACGACGTGATCCAGGGCGGTGATG
>NZ_DATMFZ010000020.1:0-2690 GCF_035556675.1 Geminicoccus sp.
TGCGGGCCGGGTGCGGCAGGCGGAACAGGCGGACCAGGGCCAGCGCCAGGACGCCGGCGACGGAGGCGCGGGCCACCGTCAGGAAGATCGGGTCGAAGTCGAGCACGGCCACGCGCGTGGCCGGCAGGGAGCCACTGAAGATCAGCACGCCCAGCAGGCCGTTCAGCCAGGCCCCCATCGTCCGCTCCATCCGGCCCCTCGCCTTCCTGCCATGGATCCGGGGGCACCTTGCGCGCGCCACGCTGGCAGCGCCAGGGACGATCCCATACAGTTGGACGAAACTGTATGGGTACGGAGAGCCCTACGGATGCTGCGCGCGGCGGAGAGCAGGAGCCGGATCGAGCAGGTGATGGCGGCGGTGCGCCGGCGGATCGCCGGGCGCAGGCTGGGCCAGGGGGCGAAGCTGCCCTCGATCCGCGGGCTGGCCACGAACATGGGCGTGTCGCCCTCGACCGTGGTCGAGGCCTATGAGCGGCTGGCGGCCGAGGGGCTGATCCGTGCGCGGCCGGGGGCGGGCTTCTTCGTGGCTGGCCCGTCGGCCCCGCTGGCGCTGGCGGAGCTGGGGCCGAAGCTCGACCGGGCGATCGACCCGTTCTGGGTGTCCCGCCAGGCGCTGGATGCCGGGGCAGCCATGCTCAAGCCGGGCTGCGGCTGGCTGCCGCCGGACTGGCTGCCCGAGGCAGCCCTGCGCCGGGCGCTGCGCGGCGAAGCGCGGGCCGAGCCGGCCGATCTTGGCGACTATGCGGCGCCGCTCGGGCTGGCGGCGCTGCGCCAGCATCTGGCCCGCCGGCTCGGCCTGCACGGGATCGAGGCGACGCCCGGCCAGATCCTGCTGACCGAATCCGGTACCGGCGCCATCGACCTCGTCTGCCGCTTCCTCCTGGAGCCGGGCGATGCCGTGCTGGTCGACGATCCCTGCTACTTCAACTTCCTGGCGCTGCTGCGCGCGCATCGGGCACGGGTCATCGGCGTGCCCATGACGCCGGCCGGGCCGGATCTCGCCCGGTTCGCGGAGGCGATCGAGGCGCATCGGCCGCGGCTTTATCTGACCAACTCCGCGATCCACAATCCGACCGGGGCCAGCCTGTCGCCGGTGGTGGCCCACCGGCTGCTGACGCTCGCCGATGCGGGCGGGCTCACCGTGGTCGAGGACGACATCTTCGGCGACCTCGCCACCGGCCCGGTCACCAGGCTGGCCGCCTTCGACGGGCTGCGCCGGGTCGTCCAGGTCGGCAGCTTCTCCAAGACCCTGTCCGCCGCCTTGCGCTGCGGCTTCATCGCGGCCCGGCCGGACTGGATCGAGGGGCTGGTCGACCTGAAGCTCGCGACCTCGTTCAGCGGCGGCCGGCTGGCGGAGCAGGTGGTACTGCGGCTCCTGCTCGATGGCAGCTATCGCCGGCATCTGGGCGGGCTGCATGCCCGCCTCGCCCGCGCCCGCGACCTGGCGCTGCGTCGCCTGGCGGAACTCGGCATCGAGCCCTGGCTGGAGCCGTCCGCCGGCATGTTCCTCTGGTGCCGCCTGCCGGACGGGCGCGACGCCGCGGCCGTGGCCAGGCGGGCGCTGGAGGAGGACGTGGTGCTGGCACCGGGCAATGTCTTCAGCATCGGGCAGACCGCCGGCAGTTTCCTGCGCTTCAACGTCGCGCAGTGCGCCGATCCGCAGGCATTCGCCGTGCTGGCCCGGGCGATGCGTGCGGTGGGCTGACGGCACGCCCCGTTCGGGAAGCCGGGCATCGTATCGAGAATCGGCAGCCGCGCGGCATCCGCAGCCGCGCCGGCAGGCCGGCCCTGCCCCTTCAACGGCTGCAATCAGTGCAGCTGATTTGAGAATAAGCTGCACTGATTAACGCAGGCGATCCGTCGGCAGCCGCGGCGGGTCGGGCGACCGGACGCGACGAGGGTGACCTCGTGGGAACAGAGCGTGAACTGGTGGGAGCGGACCGAGAACATGCCGGTCCGGCGATCGGTGCCGGCAGGCTGATCAGGCAGCCGTGCAGACTGGCCCCGGCGTCATGGCGCCCGGGGGAATGGTGCGATGTAGATGGCAGGCCGCGGCGGATGGGCTGCAGCCGGCCTTGTCACCACAGCAGAATGGTGGCGCCGCCCACGCACAGCACGACCGCCACGCCCAGGAGCGGCACGAGCAGCGAGCGGCGGTGCGGGCGCTCGGGCAGCGGGTCCACACCCGCCTGGTCGGGCACCAGCCGGGCCATCAGGCGGTCCGGATCCAGCACGAGCTCGCCCTGCCCGGCCTCGGCCAGCACGGTGTGGGGCAGGCCGAAGATCAGGCTGTCCGGCCGCGGCTCGACGATCTGCTCGCCATAAGCGTGGCCGTCCAGCGCCTGGACCACCGTGTCGCCACCAGGCGTCACCCGGAAGCGCAGCCGTTCCGGCGGCCCATCCGGGGCGCGCCCGACGATCCGGCCCTGGCCGTCCTGGCCCAGCAGCAGCGTGCCGCGGAAAGCTCGGGCGAATGTCTCGAACGCGACGCCCGCCACCCCCTCGCCCGGTTCCGGCCGTGGCGGCGGCTCGGTGACCGCCGGGTCCAGGGCCCGCAGCACGACCCGGCGCTCGGGCGTGACCACGAAGGCGAACAGGACCGGTGCGGCGCGCACCGGCAAGGGCGGCAGGTCGGGATCGGGCACCGGCGGCGGCTGCGGCCGCGGCGGACGGGGTGCCACCGGCGCCAG
>NZ_DATMFZ010000021.1:0-3751 GCF_035556675.1 Geminicoccus sp.
CGATGCATTGGCCGAGGGGGCCAATGGCGGGGTGCTGAAGGCGGTGGCGGGTGGCGAGAAGCTGTTCGGCATGATCGTCGACTTCATGCCGATCCGCGAGCAGGCCAAGGGGGCGCCGGTCTCGTTCGTGTTTCCCGAGGAAGGCGTGTCGGCGGTGACCGAGCCGGTGGCGATCCTGAAGACCACGCAGAACCCGGAGGCCGCCCGGGCCTTCGTCGACTTCCTCGTCTCCCGCTCCGGCCAGGAGCTGGCGGCCGCCCAGGGCTACATTTCCGCCGACCCGGCCGTGGCGCTGCCCGAGGGCTATCCGGCCCGCGACACGATCAAGGTCCTGCCCTTCGACCCGGCCAAGGCACTGGCCGAGGAGGCGGACAACCGCGCCCGCTTCGAGGCCATCTTCCAGCCGTGATCGCGACCCTGCCCGGCCGGCCGGCAAGTGGCCGGCCCGAGGGACGGCCGGGCTTCTGGCTGCTGCTGGCGATCGTGCTGGTGCTGGCGGCCCTGCCGGTCGGCCGCCTGCTGCTCCAGGCGCTGGCCGGCGACGCGCTGGCGCCGCTGCTGGCCCCGGCCAGCCTGCGCGCGGCCTGGCACAGCATCGAGAGCGGCGTGCTGTCCGGCCTGCTGGCGCTGGTGCTGGGCACAGGCATGGCGCTGCTGCTGGGGGTCACCGACCTGCCCCAGCGCCACCCGATCGGTATCCTGTTCGTTTTGTCCATGCTGATGGCGCCGCAGGTGACCGCCCTGGCCTTCACCGTGCTGGCGGGGCCGGCCTCGCCGCTGCTGAACGCACTGGGCATGGCGCCGGCCGCCGGAACGCCCAACCCGCTGATCGGCCGGGGCGGGGTGATCCTGGTGCTGGGCCTGCACCATGCGCCGCTGGTCACCATCCTGGTGCTGGCCGGGCTCAAGACCGTGCCGCACGAGCTGGTCGAGGCGGCGGCCATGGACGGGGCCGGCCAGCGCACGCTCCTGGCCCGGATCGTCCTGCCCCTGCTGGCGCCGCAGCTGGTGGCGGCGGCCCTGCTGGCCTTCGTCGCGGCCTTCGGCAATTTCGGCATCCCGGCCCTGCTCGGCATGCCGGCCGGCTATCTGACCCTGCCGACCCTGATCTACCGCGAGCTGGTCGGCAACGGGCTGGGGGTGATCGACCGGGCGGCCCTGCTGGCGGTGGCGATGCTGGTGCTGGTGCTGCTGCCGGCGGGCGGCGCCGCGGTGGTGCTGGCGCGCTCGGGCACCAGGCGGAGCACGGAGCGCCCGCTCGGCCGCTTCTGGCGGCTGGGCCGCTGGCGGCTGCCGGGTCTGGTGCTGGCCTGGGCGATGGTGGCGCTGGTCCTGTTCCTGCCGCTGGGGGCGCTGCTGGCTTCGGCCCTGGCCCCCACCTACGGCGCCAGGCTCACCCCGGCCTCGGCGACGCTCGCCCATTTCGCCGAGGTGCTCTGGCGCCAGGACGTGACGGTGCGGGCCTTCCGCAATTCCTTCCTGTTCGCCGGTGGTGCCGCCCTGCTCCTGGCGCTGGTCGTGGTGCCGGTGGGGCATGCGCTGGACCGGGCACCGGCCAGGGCGCGCCAGCTGCTCCTGCCGCTGATCGAGCTGCCCTACGCCCTGCCGGGCATCGTGCTGGCGATCGCCTGCATCCTCCTGTTCGTCCGGCCGCTGCCGCTCCTGGGCGTCACCATCTACGCCACGCCCTGGATCATCCTGTTCGCCTACATGGCGCGATTCCTGCCGGTCGTGCTGAAGCCGCCGCTGGCGGCACTGGCGCAGCTCGAGCGCGCCCAGGAGGAGGCGGCGGCTTTGGATGGTGCGGGGCCGCTCGCCCGGCTGGTCCATGTGGTGCTGCCGGCGATCTGGCCGGCGGTCACGGCCGGCGGACTGCTGGCCTTCCTCCTGGCGTTCAACGAGCTGACCGTGTCGGCCCTGCTGTGGACCGCCGGCACCGAGACGCTGGGGGTGGTGCTGTTCTCGCTGGAGGAGGCGGGCCTGGTCAGCGAGGCCAGTGCGGTGGCGCTCTCGGCCACCGCCGTGGTGGTGCTGCTGGTGGTGGCGATCGACCGGCTGGGCGACCGGCTGCCGGCCGGGACGCTGCCCTGGCGGTTGTGAAGACCGTCGTTTCCGACCGCTCACGAACGTCTCACGCAGCTGTGTCCGGATGTGTGCGCGATGCGGCGCTGGCGGGTGATGCGCGCCTGTTGCCGGCCGGTGATTGTCCAGGGGCACCGCACGCGCAAGGCGACCCGGCGTGCGGTGCGTGTCGCTGGCCGACAGGATCCCCGGGTGCGCTACCGGCCTGAGAAGCCGGCAGCATGATCCTGTTTCTTCAGTGGATTTCCGAGCAGGCGCGCACGTGCGACCGGGCGGCCTCCTTAGCCACTGCGAGCTGTCCAGTCCTCTCTTCTCAACTAGGTGCAATCATGGCTCTCATCTTCGGTACTCCTGGCGACGACAAGGATCCGCCCATTCCCGGCACGCCCGAGGCGGACGAGATTCATGCCCTGGAAGGCAACGACCGGATCTTCGGCGGGGCCGGCGATGACCTGCTGTTCGGCGAGGCCGGCGACGACCTCATGCTGAACGGCGAGGATGGCGACGACCGCATCTATGGCGGCGACGGCAACGACAAGGGCATGTACGGGGCCGCCGGCAACGACATCGTCGATGGCGGGGCGGGCAACGACGATCTGTTCGGCAACAACGGCGACGATGTCCTGCGCGGCGGCGACGGCCTGGACCGCCTGATGGGCGGCGACGGCAATGACGTCATCATCGCCGGTGCGGGCAACGACCGCGCCTATGGCGGCAATGGCAGCGACATCATCGCCGGTGGCGAGGGTGACGACACCGCCTGGGGTGACCGCACCGCCGTCGGGGTCGAGACCACCGTCGGTGCCGCCGACCGGATCTTCACCGGCAGGGCAACGACCAGATCTTCGGCGAATATGGCGACGACAGCCTCGACGGTGGCGCCGGGGACGACGTCATCTACGGTGGCAGCGAGACCCTGACGGTCGACACCGGCAACGACATCGGGACGGGCGGTGCGGGCAACGACATCATCCGCGCCGGCGACGGCGACGACCGGTTCTTTGGCGCGCTGGGCGACGACCAGCTGTTCGGCGAGGACGGCAATGACGGCCTGTTCGGCGGCATGGGCGACGACGTGGTCGACGGCGGTGCCGGCAACGACGAGCTGGACGGCAAGGACGGCGCCGACCAGCTGCTCGGTGGCGAGGGTGACGACAAGCTGACCGGTGGAGCCGGCGACGACATCCTGGATGGCGGTGCCGGGGCCGACCAGATCAACGGCCAGGCCGGCAACGACACGCTGACCGGTGGTGCCGGCGAGGACTTGTTCATCATCCTGCGCACCGAAGGCGACCAGGACACCATCACCGACTTCGAGGTCGGCATCGACACGATCTCGCTGCGCGGCAACGGCAACACGGTCGAGAACGCGATCGCCGGCGCCACGGTGGTCGAGGGCAATACCGTGCTCAACCTGGGCCTGAACCACACCGTCACCCTCACGGGCGTGACCGGCGTGGATGCCTCCTGGTTCGGCTGAGCCGGGTTCCGGCTCGAGCGGGAGCCCCGGCCGCCTGGTGCGGCCGGGGCTTATGGGATGGTCCGCCCCTCACGGCCTGGCGCTACATGGCGCAGGCGCTGAGGGAGGGAGGGACCGATGACGAAGACACCGATCGCGGTGCTAGGGATCGACCTTGGCAAGACCAGTTGCAGCCTGGTGGGCTTGAAC
>NZ_DATMFZ010000022.1:0-12369 GCF_035556675.1 Geminicoccus sp.
TGCAGCGAGGAGCGGGTCAGGTGCGGCAGGGTCGGCTGCAGGGCGTAGAGGCAGTCGTCGAGCGGCAAGAGCGTGTAGCGCCGCAACGCGACGATGACCGCCTCGTCCTCGGGGCTCAGCACGGTGGACCGCGGCGCCTTCGGCCCCATCGGCGCATCGGCGGCAAAGGTCCGCTTGCGCCATTTCTGCACGGTGGTCGGGCTGATGCCCTAGCGCCTGGCCAGTGCCCTCACGCTCGCTTCACTAGCCTGGATCGCGCGACGCACTGTCTCTGTCGTCGTGGCGCGGCCGTGAAGAACCTGGCCCATAGCGCGTCCTTCCAAGTGTGCGGCTCGACTGTAGCTCTACACCCTGGGACCGAACATCTAGCGCTCGATCCGCTCGCCGGGCAAGTAGTCGTGCCAAGTCGTACGGGAAGCATGCTGTTCCAGATCGTCATTGGCCCTCGCGCACCATGCAACTGCGCTTTCGCGAGCAGGCGCAGCGTCGGTAAAGCGTTCCACGTCCGCCATCACCGCTGGGCTCTCGGGAGCAGCGAAGGCAATGGAAGGAGCGGTTCCAGCGCCGCCCACGCCGCGTCACTCGGATCAGTAGGATAGGGCCGATCAGGCATGGCGCTCCCCAACGAGGACATGCCTGATCGACCTACAAACTGGTCACCCAGTGACTTTGCCGACAGTCAGTGAGAACATGTTCATGTAGACCGGCTGCTGGTCGGCCAGCGCCAGGTCCTGGTAGACGACCTGGATGCCGTGCGCTTGGGCAGCGCACGGGTTCAGGAAGCTGATCGGGCTGCCATCCATCAGGATCCGCCTGGCAGTAGGTGGGTGGACCCCGGCGATGATCTTCACCAACGTCGACTTGCCAGCATCGTTGTCGCCCAGCAGCGCCACGATCTCCCCGGCATGCAGTTCCAGGTCGATCCGCTCGATCGGGACAACGCCGCCGAACTCCTTACGCACGCCCTCCAGCGCCAGTACCGGGGTGGTCACGGCCAGTCCGCCGGGCGACCGAGCGCGTCGTGGATGGCTTCCACCGCCGGCATCCCGGACGCCAAGCCGGCGACGCCGACGGAATAGGCCCGGGTCACGAAGACCTGCGGGCGGAAGCCGGACACCATGGTCTCGCCGACTACCGGCATGCCCGCACTGCCGTCGATCGTACCGCAATAGTCGATCGCGGTGGGCAGCGGGATCTGCATTGGCAAATGTCCAGCCTAATATTACCTCAATACAACCAGCGCTTTCTGGTTTCTCGCGATGTAGTTCCAGTCATAGCCGACGCCCAGTCCCGGCCCGGTAGGGACAGGGAAGCAACCATCGGCACCCACATCCTCCGGCTGGTCACTGTAGCCGCAAGTATAGATGGGCGGCTTCGGGTTGCCGATCTTGGGCGCACACAGGGCCAGCTCGTAGTAGTTCGTGTTGCGCATCGCCGCCATGCAGTGGCGCTGCGTGGGGCCGGCACCGTGCATCTCGGCGTCCAGGCCGAACGCCTCGGCCAGATGGACCATCTTCATGGCGCCGGTGATGCCCATGTCGAGGGTCGGGTTGACCCGGACATAGTCGGTGGCTTCGGCCGCGATCATGTCGGCCTTGGCTTCCAGGCCGCGCACGTGCTCGCCCATCAGGATCGGCGTCTTGAGCATCTGGCGGAGCTTCTTGTGGGCATGGCGGGAATAGCCGCCGTCGCGATAGGGGTCCTCGTACCAGAAGAAGCCGGCTTCATCGCAGGCGCGGCCGACATAGAGCGCGTCGCCGAACGTCTTCAGCTCGCAGGCCGGGTCGAGCATCAGGTCCATGCGGTCCCCGACCCTGGCCGCGACGTGCAGGACGTTGGCGGCCTCCTCGCGCCGCTCCGCGTCGGTCCAGCCATGGATCTTGAAGGCGCGAAAGCCCAGCTCGTGGCAATACTCGGCATAGTCCGCGAAAGCTTCCTTGGAGGACAGGCCGCCGTTGCGGTCACCGTGGAAGGTGCTAGCATAGGTGGGCAGGCGCTCGCGGAAGCCACCCAGCAGCTTTGCGACCGGCACGCCGTAGCGCTTGCCGGCCATGTCCCAGAGCGCGATGTCGAGGTCGGCGTAGCCGAGACCCCAGGTCTTGCGCTGGACGCGCTTCCAGTCGTCGTACATCTGCTCGCGGCTGTCGGCGTCCCGGCCGATCAGCATCTTCGCCAAGGCCAGGGCCTGCGCGTACAGGGTGGCGTCATAGTTGACGTTGACCCACTCGCCGACGCAGCCCTCGCTGTCGGTGATGCGCACGGCATAGCCGGTGCGCTCGATGCGGCCGCCCGGCGTGTAGACGGCGTTCATGCTGTGGTCGATCGACAGGCCCTCGACCGGGAAGGTGAAGGTCTGGAACTCGATTTCCTTGATGGTCGGCACGTCGGATGGATCCTTCTTGGCGGCGGGCCTCAGCCCTTCACCGCACCGGTGGTGAGCCCGCTCACGAGCACGCGCTGGATGAAGGCGAACAGGACGACGACGGGGATGATGCTGATGACGCCACCGGCGGCCAGCATGCCCCAGGGCAGCTGGAACTCGCCGATCATCAGCTGCAGCCCGACCGGCCAGGTACGCGAGCCCTGGCTGGTGGTGAGCATCAGGGCGAACAGGAACTCGTTCCAGGCACCGATCGCGACGAACACGGTGGTGGCGACCAGGCCGTTGCGGGCGAGCGGCAGGACGATCCGGACCATGGCACCCAGCCGGGTGCAGCCGTCGATCCGGGCGGCTTCCTCCAGGTCGTCGGGCAGGGCGTCGAAGAAGCCCTTCATGATCCAGACGAACAGGGGCAGGAGGAAGCTGGAATAGGCCAGCGCCAGGCCGAAGCTGCTGTCTAGCAGGCCCAGGCCGCGCATGATGATGAACAGCGGGATGATCTTCACCACCGCCGGAAACATCCGCACGACCAGCAGGCCCAGCAGCATCTCCTTGCGGCCGGGAAAGCGGAAGCGCGAGAAGGCATAGGCGCCGAGGCTGCCGGCGACCAGGCAGATCAGGATGGTCATGGCGGTGGTCTTGGCGCTGTTCAGCACCAGGACGGCGAAGCCCGACTGCCACCAGATGTTGACGTAGTGCTCGAACGTGAAGCTGGAGGGCCAGTACTTCACCCCGGCAGCCGTGACGATGTCGGTCTCGGGCTTGACCGAGGTCAGCACCAGCCAGACCAGCGGCAGCGTCGTGAACAGCAGGAAGAACAGGATCGTCGCATAGGTCACGACAGCCCAGATGCGGCGCGACCTGCGCGAGCCGACGATCACGAGTTGGCCATGATGTTGGAGGCCCTCACGTAGAGGAAGCAGAACAGCATCAGGAGCAGAAGCATCACCACCGACAGCGCGCCGGCATAGCCGAAGTCGAAGGCCCGGTAGGCGGTCTGGAAGGCGTAGAGGGACAGGACCATGGTGGAGTTGGCCGGGCCGCCATTGGTCAGGATCAGGAGCAGGTCGGGCGAGTTCACGATCGAGATCACCCGCAGCACGACGGCAGCCACGATCACCATCTTCAGCATCGGCAGGGTGACGTGCCAGAAGCGGTCGACGACCGTGGCGCCGTCCACCGCGGCGGACTGGTGCAGCTCGTCGGGCACGCCCTTGAGCGCGGCCAGGAGCAGCAGGGTGAAGAACGGGAAGCCGTGCCAGGCTTCGACCACGACCGCGGCGATCAGGGCGGTGGCGGGATCGGCGAACCAGGCGCGGTAGCCGTCCAGGATGCCGGCGCGGACCAGCAGGTCGTTGATCACGCCGAGCCTGGGATCCAGCATCAGCGCCCACATGTTGCCGGCCACGACGTTCGGCAGGAACCAGGGCAGCAGGATCACCACGCCCAGGAAGCGCAGGCCGGGCAGGCGCTGGTTCAGGGCGAGCGCACTGGCCAGTCCCAGCGACAGCTCGAGGACGATGGCGAGGCTGGTGTAGGCGAGGGTGTTGCGGACCGACAGCCAGAAGGTGCCGTCCTGCAGGATCGCCAGGTAGTGCTTGAGGCCCACGAAGCCGGTGCCCAGGCCCGGCCGGGTCAGGCGCATCTCGCGGAAGCTGAGCGTGATGCCGTAGAAGGTCGGGTAGATCACGATCAGCGCCACGATCAGGACGCAGGGCAGCAGCAGGAACCAGGCCCAGTGTCGGCGCTCGGAGAACTCGGCGATCCGGCCGAAGGGGTTCCAGCGATCGGGGCCGACCGCTACCTCCTGCCGGCCCCCGTCCCAGCTGCGTGCCATCGTCGCCCGCTCAGACGCTGGCCAGCGCCGTGCGCTGGACGTAGTCCCAGTCGAAGTCCTCGCCCAGGCCCGGCGCATCGGACACGGTGAGGTGGCCGTCCCTGATCGCGAGCGGGCCCAGCTCGACGAGGTTGTCGATCTGCGCCTCGCTCATGATGATCTGCTCGTAATAGTCGTTGTTGCGGATGGCCGCACAGATCTGCGCGTTGGGCAGGCCCATGCCGTGGACCTGGCAGCGCATGCCGAAGCTGTCGGACAGATGGGCGACCTTCATCGCACCGGTGATGCCGCCCTTGAAGAACCAGCTGGTGCGGGTCATGTCGAGCGCGCCCAGCTGGATCCAGGTCGCCATGTTCCAGTGGCAGCCGTCCGGCGTCTCGGCGGCGAGCACCGGCACGTCGAGCGCGTCGCACAGCTTTTTGTAGGAGCCCAGCTCGAACTCGCGCATCGGCTCCTCGTACCAGAGGAAGTTGCACTCCTCCATGACGCGGCCGAACTTCAGCGCGGTGACATAGTCCCAGCCGGCCGAGCCATCGAACATCAGGTCGGCATCGTCACCGGTCCACTTGCGCAGGTTGCGCGAGAGCCTGGCGTCTTCCTTGGCATCGCCCCAGGCATGCAGCTTGAAGGCGGTGAAGCCCTTGTCCATGGCGTATTTGATGTGCCGCTCGAACTCGTCCATCGTGTCCCAGGTGATGGTGGACGCGTAGACCGGCACCTTGGGGTCATTGCCGCCGAGCATCTGGTAGACCGGCATGCCGGCCTTCTTGCTCTTGATGTCCCACAGGACGCAGTCGAGGATGCCTAAGTGGCGCACCGGGATCTCCTCGACCCGATCGATCTCCCAGACCAGCCACCACAGCTTCTCGGTGAGCAGCGGGTCCTGGCCCACCAGCTTCTTCAGCCGGCGCTCGACCAGGCTCATCACCGAGGGCCCCTGCGGCACGCGCATGGCGCCGTAAATGCCTTCGTCCGTGTCGACGCGGATGATGGCTTCGAGCGGCTTCTTATGCATGGGCGTGCCGTCGCCGGAGCCATCCAGGCCCTTGCGCCACTTGAACGGCCAGCGGGGATGCTGGCCCTCGACGAGCCAGCAGCGGATGTCGGTGATCTGCATGGATGGTCCCAGGAAGAATGGGCGACGACGCGTCAGGCGTCGTCCAGACCCTTCATCATGACGTCGACGGCCTGTTCCACCGTGGCGGAGCCGATCATGACGCTCTGCATGGCGGGTAGAACGACGTCCTCGCGCCAGTGGTTGGAGCCCACGAAGCTGATGGGCGGCTCGCCCACCGGCAGGGTGTCGCTGGCGGCCTGGTAGATCGGGTTGTCCGCGATCCGCGGGTCCTTCAGCGCCTGCGCCGAGGCCGGGAAGTAGCCGGTCGCCTCCAGCATCGCGATCTCGGGCTCAGCCTCGCCCCAGAAGCTCGCCCATTGCCAGGCGGCATCGGCCTGCGCATCGCTCATCAGGCTGTTGTAGCCGTAGGAAACCCGACGATAGTCGTTGGCCGGGCCGGCCGGGACCATCGCGGTCATGACCTGCTCGCCCGGCTTCAAGGCGGTGGTGACCTCCACCAGCGAGCCGGTATGATGCCAGATCATCCCGGTATGGCCGGTGCGGAAGCCCTCCATCACCTGGCGATAGCTGTCGCTGGTAGCGCTCGGCGGCACCAACTTGCGCCTGGCGAGGCCGGTCCAGAAGTCGACGGCCTCGATGGCGAGCGGCCGGTCGAGCACGCCCCGGCCATCCTGGACCGTCAGGGCCCCGAACTGCCGCAGGATGTTGACCATGTAGACGTCGCCGCCCTGGCCGCCGCGCATGCCATAGCCGAAGCGGCCTTTGGCCGGATCGGTCAGCTTCTCCGCGATCTGGGCGAACTCGTCCATGGTCCTGGGCGGGCTGGCGATCCCGGCCTCCTCGAACCAGTCGGTGCGGTAGTACAGCAGGTCGATGAAGGTGAAGGCGGGAATCCCGTAGATCTTCCCGTCCCGGGTGATGGCCTGCCAGGCGGTGTCGGCGAAATCGCCTCTGCGCTCCCAGCCGTTCACCTGCCCGGTGAGGTCGACCAGGCCCTCCATGGCGACCAGGTCGTCGACCCGCTCAGCCAGCACCATCAGCGTGTCCGGCTGGCTCTGGGTCAGGATCGCCGAGGTGACCTTTGCCATGAACTCGCTGTTCGGGATGTTCTCCTGGACCACCGTCGTGCCGGCGTTGGCGTCCTGGAACATCTGGATGATCCGCTCCAGCCCGGCGAACTCGCTCTGGCTGGTCAGCGGATGCCAGTAGGTCAGGCGCCCTTCCGCCCTGGCGGTGCCACGTGTACCGAGCAGCGCCGCAGCGGCCAGCACGGTGCTCAGCAGGATCTGCCGACGACTCGTCGTCATTTCGACGCCTCCCTGGGTTCTGATGACCCTGGGGCACGTTCAGCCGTCGACTGTCATGCCCTTGTGATGCGATCAACGGAGCCAAAACATTGCATCAGATTACCTTGGCGGCAACAGGTTTGTCGGCTGCTGGCAAGCCAGCAGTAAGGATCGGCTGCCGAAGCGTCTCTCGCGGCAAGCAGAATTTTGTCATATGATCTGTTCAACATGCCTTATGAGATAATCAATGAACTCTTCTGATCCGGTCAGGCTTCCAGGCAAGGATGGAGGCAGCCGCCCGATGAAAGCGGGACAGCTGGCCTATCATCGCTTCAAGGAGATGCTGTTCGACCAGCGCATCCCCACCGGTGCCACCATCACCCAGTCCGAGCTGATGGCGATGATGGACGTGCCGATCGGCCCCTTGCGCGAGGCCCTGCAGATCCTTGAGAGCGAGGGCCTGGTCACCATGCTGCCGCGCGCCGGCATCCGGATCGTCAAGCCGGACCTGACCCTGATCCGCAACTCTTTCCAGCTGCGGCGGATCATCGAATGCGAGGCGATCCGCAAGTTCACCGAGCGGGCGAGCATGGAGGAGGTCCTGGCCTGGATCGAGCGACACCAGAAGGTGATGCGCGACAGCGGCGCGGGCGTTTCCACCGATGAGTTGATCGGGCAGGCGCACGCAACGGACGTGGCGTTGCACGCAGCACTGGTGGCGGCGCTGCGCAACCCACTGATCAACGAGATCTACGAGCGCACCAGGGACCAGATCCGTCTGATCCGCCTGGACAATCTCTACCTCCTGTCGAGCGTGACCGTCGCCTCGACCATGACCGAACATCTGCGGATCCTGGAGGCGGTGCGGGCGCGCGACTCCGAGGCGGCGGTGCGGGCGATGGAGGACCATCTCGCGGCGTCTCTGCAGCGCGCACTCGGTCTCTGAAAGAATTCGCACGGCCACAGGATGCGAGGCTGAAGTGAGAGATAGCCTCCGAAATTCGGACAGATGGATAAGCTCGGTTCGCTCCACATGAGGGGCGGACTGGGTGACAGAGGAGCGGACGCGCTACGTGAATTCGGCAAAGCGCTTCGCCAATACTCAGATCACCAACTTCAACCAGAGGCCCGAACAGCTTCACAATGAAAGAGAGGGCTCTGCAACTCCACCGGCGTCAACGTCGCCGTCCGGCAGCCAGCCAACTCCCCCATTGCCATTGTGCCGCAAGACATGCTGCACGGTCCGGCCGTTGGCGCCACTGGCCAGGCCGCGCCCGCCGGCGGGAACAGCTACTCCAGCCCCCTGGACCCGCGGGCGCCGTCCACACAAACATCTAGACGCTGCTGCACCAGTCCCGGTGCGGTGCAAGAACGGCGCAAACGACCTGCACCAGGGATGCGCCGATGGGGCAAGGCGCCGCCTTCCACCGTGCACAGCCGAGAGAGGAAGCGATCATTGTCGCTGTTCGACACTGCGCTCTTGCCAATGGACGACTGCCTTCATGCCCTGCAGTCGCCCCTGTCACACCTGCCCAGATCATCGCTGCATCGCTGCCGAGCGGCGAAGTCTGCCCTCGGGCTCGACCCGAGGGTCTCGGCTTTGGCTCGGCGATTTCAGTGGCGCGATTGAGCCGATGCTGAAGCTATTGCGCTTCAGGGAACAGCATCTCGGCCCGCCAGTCTTCGGGAGCCTCCTTGATCCGGCCAGTACGGGCCATGAAGTCGCTGAACGCACCCAGATTGAGCGGTTCGGTCGTAAAGCGAGCTTCCTTGTCCTGCATGATCTCCAGGATCTCCTCCTTGGGCGTCGGGTCGTTGGAGATCTTCAGGTACATGTCGGCGGCCCAGTCCATGTCCGCGTTCACCCGGTCGGTAGCCTCCTGAAGGGCCCCTAGAAATGCATTGTAGAGCGTGGGGTTGTCCTCACGGAACGCGGCCGTGGTCGCGATGACGTTGAACGAGAACAGGCCGCCCAGCACGTCCCCGGAGGTCAGGATCGCGTGAATGTTCGGGTTCTTGAGCTGTCGGTGGCCATAGGGCGGCGAGGTGAAGTTCGCCACGATCTCGCTGGGACCACCCAACATCGCAGCGGTGGCATCGGGATGGGACAGAGAGACGGTCAGGTGGTCCAGGCGTTCGAACTGGTCGTCGCCCCACTGCTTGGCCGCCGCCATCTGCAGGGCGGCGGCCTGGCCGGAGACCTTCACCGCCGGCACGGCGATGCGGTCGTCGTCGTCGAAGTCGGCGATGGATTTGATCGACGGATCGCGCACCGTCAGGATCCAGGGCAGCGCGTTCAGGCCGGCGGCCACCTTCACGTCGTAGCTGCCCTTGGTGCGCTCCCAGATCGTGACGATGCCGGTGGGGCCGAGGCTCGCGAAGTCGATGTTGCCGGAGATGAGGGCATCGTTCATCACGTCGCTGGACCGGAAGGTCGCCCACTCGACCGTCACGTCGCCCATGCCGGCTTTCTGGAGATGCTTCTCGACGAGGCCCTCCTCCTCCATGATCATCAACTGGATGTAGCCCAGCCCATATTGCTTGGCGACGCGCAGCGCATCGGCCTCGGCATGGGCTTCCGTGGCAACACCGAGGCCCAAGGCGGCAACGGCAGAGAGCGTCGCGATCTTCTTCATTCTACTGCTTCTCCCTGATGGCTTCTGCAGGAGACCGGGCACCGGTCTCACCGGCACCCATGCCCCTGCAACGTCGAGCGGAGCGTCAGGCCGACCCTCCCAGCCGGTCGATCACCGCACGGGCCACGGCCCCGGTGCCGTCCTGGCCGCCGATGTCGAAGGAGCGCACGGCACCCGAGCCGAATGCCGCATCGACGGCCGTGCGCACTTCCTCGGCCGCGGCGATGCAGGCATCGCTGCCATGCCGGGTGCCCAGCCATTCCAGCATCATGGCGAGTGAGAGGATCATCCCGGTGGGATTGGCGATGCCCCGGCCGGCGATGTCCGGCGCGCTGCCATGGCTCGGCTGGAACAGGCCGTGCTCGTCGCCGATGTCGGCGGACGGTGCGAAGCCCATGCCGCCGATCAGGCCGGCGCCGAGGTCGGAGATGATGTCGCCGAACAGGTTCTCCATCGGCAGCACGTCGAAGTCCCAGGGGCGGCGCACCAAGTCCAGGGCCATCGCGTCGATGTAGTGGTGGCGGGCCTCGACCTCGGGATGTAGGGCGGCGACCTCGTAGAAGACCGATCGCATGAAGGCGAAGGACTTGAACACGTTCGCCTTGTCGACTAGCGTCACCGTCCCTTTGCGGCCCTTGCGCTGGCCACGCCTGGCGGCGAGGTCGAAGGCGAAGTGCGAAAGGCGCTCGGTGACCTCGCGGGTGATCACCATCGTGTCGCGGGCCAGCCGGTCGTCCTCGATGACGCCCTTGCCGCGCGAGGCGAACATGCCTTCGGTGGATTCGCGCAGGACCACGAAGTCGATGTCCTTGGCGCGCGGATCATTCAAGGTGGCCGGCACGCCCGGCACGGCACGGATCGGCCGCACGCCGGCATAGAGCCGCAGCCGGAAGCGCAGGTCGAGCTGTGGGGCGATCTCGGTGCCGTCCTCGTAGCGGATGTCCGGCCAGCCCATGGCGCCGAACAGGATCGCGTCGGCCTTCTCTGCGGCCTGGAACGAAGCCTCGTCCAAGGCGGTGCCGGTTTCGCGGAAATAATGGGCGCCGCCCTGGCGCACGTCGCGGTGGAAGCCCAGGCCATGCCGACGCTCGACCGCGTCCAGCACGGCCAGGGTCGCGTCCATCACCTCGATGCCGATGCCGTCCCCGGGCATGACAGCGATGTTGAAGGCATTGGATTTCTTGGACGGCGACTTCATAGACGGCTCAATCCGAACTTGTTGATGATGTCGAGCAGGCCAGCGGCGGCGCGCTCACGATGACGGCGATAGAGTTCCCGCGCCCGCTCGGGCTCTCCGGCCAGGATCGCCTGAAGCACGGCGCGGTGCTCCCGGGTGGATTCGACCGGCTTGGGCCGAAGACGCAGGGTGAACATCCGCGCGCGGTGCGACTGTTCCCAGACTGTCATCACCATGGCCGCCAGACGGCGATTGCCGCACAGGTTCACCAGGGCGAAGTGAAAGCACTCGTCGGCCTTGGCCCAGCCGAGCAGGTCGTCCCGTTCCAGCGCCGCCTCCATGGCGTCACATGCCTGGGCCAGAGGTGCCACCTCCTGCGCGGTGGGCCGTCGCGCGGCGAGAATCTCGGTGGCGGCAGGCTCCAGGCTGGCGAGCACCTGGTAGATCTCGCGCATGTCGTCCGGTGAGATCGGCAGCACCCGCATGCCGTGGCGCGGCACGACCTCGACCAGCCCCTCGCGGGCGAGCCGCATCAAGGCCTCGCGGACCGGAGTCCGCGACATGCCGAGATCGTCGGCCAGGGTCTGCTCCAGGACCTGGGCACCTGGGGCATATTCGTTATCGAGGATGCGCCGCTTCATCTGATCATAGGCGGTCTCGGCGGCGCGGCGGCTGCCGCGCAGGTCGGGATCAGCGATCGAAGCATCCACTGTCATATGCGCTAGCGTATACGTTATTGGACGCAAGACAAGCGCCATCTGCGCTCGTCTGGTGGATCGACCCACCCTGGGTCATGGCGCCCCGCGCCTTGCCGAACAGCCGCTTCGGCACGGCGTGGTAGCCGCAGGGCCGGCGGGGCAGGCGCGTCTCCGCATCCTCGATCACCTGGGCAGCCACCAGCTGGCGACGCAGCCCTCCAGCCGCGACATGCCGGATCAGCCTGCGAACTGGTCACCTCAGCGACGCTGCCCACAGTCAGTCAAGGATAGTGCACCCCTCCTTCCGCCCGCAGCGGGTCATCCTGCCTGTTGGGCAGAGGGATGAACTCCGCCTCGTCACCTGGCACGGTGTCGAAGCGGCCGCGCGCCCATTCCTCCTTGGCCGCTGCGATCCGCTCAGGCCTTGAGGAAACGAAATTCCACCAGATGTAGCGTGGCCCTTCCATCGGCGCGCCGCCGAACAGCATGAACCGCGCTGCCGACACCGCGGTGACGGTGATGGCATCCCCTGGACGCAGCACCAGGAGTTGGGCGGGCCCGAACTGGTCACCCGCCACCTCGATCGTGCCGGCGATGGTGTAGAGCGCACGCTCTTCGTAGGTCGCGTCGATCGGCATCCGGGCACCCGGTCCGAGTTGCACGTCGGCGTAGAGCGTCTCCGACGCGGTGGCGAGCGGTGAGGTAACACCGAACGCCTGCCCTGCGATCAGTCTCGCCCGGATCCCGTCGGCATCGATGACCGGCAGCGCGTCCGCCTGGTGGTGCAGGAAGGCCGGATCGGTCTCCTCCTGCGCCGCCGGCAGCGCCATCCAGGTCTGGATCCCGAACAGACGCTGACCATTGCGGCGGCGCTGCTCGCTGGTGCGCTCGGAATGGACGATGCCGCGCCCGGCACGCATCCAGTTCACCGCACCCGGCTCGATCGTCTGCTCGGTCCCCAGACTGTCGCGGTGCAGGATCTCGCCCTCGAACAGATAGGTAAGCGTCGCTAGGTTGATGTGCGGATGGGGACGCACGTCGATGCCCTGGTCGGTCAGGAACTCCGCCGGTCCCATCTGGTCGAAGAAGATGAACGGGCCGACCATCTGCCGCTTGGTGGAAGGCAGGGCACGCCGCACCGTCATTTCGCCGAGGTCGACCGCGCGCGGCACGATCAGCGTCTCGATGACGTCCGTGGTCCGGCGATCGCCCAACACCGGATCGGGACAGGGGCTCCAGCTCATCGATCATCTCCATCCATGGCATGGCAGCTACCG
>NZ_DATMFZ010000023.1:0-9807 GCF_035556675.1 Geminicoccus sp.
CGCATCCGCGCCGTACTGGTCGACCAGGTCGAGCGGGTCGACCACGTTGCCCTTGGTCTTGGACATCTTCTGGCCGCTCTCGTCGCGGACCAGGCCATGGATGTAGACCGTGCGGAACGGCACGTCGCCCATGAACCAGCAACCCAGCATCATCATCCGGGCCACCCAGAAGAAGATGATGTCGAAGCCGGTCACCAGCACGTCGGTGGGATAGAAGGCCTCGAGCTCCGGGGTCTGCTCCGGCCAGCCGAGCGTGCTGAACGGCCAGAGGCCTGAGCTGAACCAGGTGTCCAGCACGTCGGGATCACGGGTGAGCTCGACGGCATGGCCATAATGCGCGGCGGCGTCGGCCGCTGCCTGCGCCTCGCTCTCCGCCACGAACACCTGACCGTCCGGGCCGTACCAGGCCGGGATCCGGTGGCCCCACCAGAGCTGGCGGCTGATGCACCAGGGCTGGATGTTGCGCATCCACTCGAAGAAGGTGTTCTCGTACTGCCTGGGCACGAACACGGTCCGGCCGCTCTCGACCGCCTCGATCGGCTTCTTGGCGAGCGTCGCAGCGTCGCAGTACCACTGGTCGGTCAAAAAGGGCTCGATCGGCACGCCCGAGCGGTCACCATGCGGCACCATGTGCTTGTGCTTCTCGACCTTGTCGAGCAGGCCCGCTTCCTCCATCGCCTGCACGACCCGCTTGCGCGCCTCGAACCGGTCCAGGCCGACCAGTGCGGCCGGCACGCCTTCGCCGGCGATCCTGCCCTCGCGGTCCAGGACCGAGATCTGCGCCAGCTTATGACGCTTGCCGACCTCGAAGTCGTTGAAGTCGTGGGCAGGGGTGATCTTGACGGCACCCGTCCCCTTGTCCGGGTCCGAATACTCGTCCGCCACGATCGGGATCGTGCGGCCGACGATTGGCAGCATCGCGTGCAGGCCGTGCAGGTGCCGGTAGCGCTCGTCCTCCGGATGCACCGCGACGCCGCTATCGCCCAGCATCGTCTCGGGTCGGGTGGTCGCGACCGTGATGAACTCGCCGGGCCGTTCCACGATCGGGTAGCGGAAGTGCCAGAGGCTGCCGTCGACCTCCTTCTGGTCGACCTCCAGGTCGGAGATCGCGGTCTGCAGCTTCGGGTCCCAGTTGACCAGCCGCTTGTCCTTGTAGATCAGGCCCTGGCGGTGCAGCTCGACGAACACCTTGACCACCGCGGATGAGAGGCCCGCATCCATGGTGAAACGCTCGCGCGACCAGTCGGGGCTGGCACCCAGCCGGCGGAGCTGGCGACCGATCGCCCCGCCGCTCTCCTCCTTCCACGCCCAGACCTCCTGGAGGAACGCGTCCCGCCCCATGGCGCGGCGTTCCTTGCCTTCGGCGGCGAGCTTGCGCTCGACCACCATCTGCGTGGCGATGCCGGCATGGTCCATGCCCGGCTGCCACAGCGTCCGGCGGCCGCGCTTGCGCTCGAACCGGGTCAGCGTGTCCTGCACGGTAAAGGTCAGGGCATGACCCATGTGCAGGCTGCCAGTGACATTCGGCGGCGGCATCATCAGGCACCAGGGCTCGCCGTCGCCGCTCGCTACGAAGGCGTCGCGCCCCAGCCACTCGGCATAGAGGCGAGCCTCGACCTCGGCAGGTCGGTAGGTCTTGTCGAGCATCGGCGGAATCCCAATGAGGCCCGGGGGCCGGGCAGGAGCGATCCGCGATTTAGGGGAAAGCAGCGCGTCGAACAAGGCAGGCAGCCGGGATGGTCTCATGCCGCCGCCGGACTGCGGTGCCAGGACAGGGGCAGGGCCGGGGCCGGCCCCGGCCTCACTGCATCTCGGCGCGGCGCACCAGCTTCTTGACCTCGTCCTCGACGATCCGCTCGACCAGGGCCGGGAGGTTCTTGTCGAACCATTCCTTGAGCATCGGCTCCAGCATGCTGACCAGGAGCTGCTCGACGGTGAGGCCGGCGATCGGCCGCGGTGTCTCGGGCGGTGGCGGCGTCGCGGCGCGGGCCAGCTTGCTGAGTGCCGCGGCGCTGCTCGCCGCGGCGGTGCTGGAAACGAGCGGGCTCGGTTCGGCCAAGGGTAGCTCCCGGGAAGCTGCGACGGCCGGGTCGGGCTGGGGCCGCTGGGCAGGGGCGGGCGGCGGCGCATCGGCCGGACGGGGGCCCGAGCGGTACTCTGGCAGCGGCTGCGGCTCGTCGATCCGCTCCGTCAGCTCCAGCACGTCCTCGCCGACCGGCTCAGGACGCCCGGCCTGCTCCACCAAGGGCCGCGGCCCGTCGTCCTCCTCGGCGATGATCCTGCGGATGGAGGACAGGATCTCCTCCATCGACGGCTCGGGCACGTCCTTTTTCGGCTCGCTCATCCTGTCCTCGCGTCGGGTGCGGCCGTCCGGCACGGCTGCAACCGGGTAGCCAGTGCCGCCATGGCAGCATGGTAGATTCGGATCGGGCCACAACGCAACCTGGCGGCGAGTTGTACGACAGTTTCCGCCAGATAGTCGCGCCCGCGCCTCAGTAGGTCTGCCAGCTCGGGTCGATCCGCTCGGCCCAGGCGAGCACGCCGCCCGAAAGATTGCTGACGTCGTCGCGCCCCTGCGCCCGCAACCAGCGGGTGACCTGCATGCTGCGGGCACCGGAGCGGCAGACCACCACGATCGAGCGGTCGGTCGGCAACTCGGCGAGGCGCTCCGGCAGGCTGCCCATCGGGATGTCCAGGCTGTCCGGGAAGCGGCAGATTGCCAGCTCGCGGGGCTCGCGCACATCCAGCAGCACCGGCGCATCCGGACCTTCGCGGAGCCGGGCCAGTTCCTCGACCTCGATGGCAAGCGGACGGGCAGTCATCGATCGGTTCCAGTCGCTACGATCAGCACAGGCCCGGCCAGGACCAGGGGCGCGGCCGGACCGTCAGAAGGTGAAGGCGGGTGCCGGGCGCAGCTCCGGCACCTCCGGGGCAGCCGCTTCGTATGGGGTGACCATGCCGAAGGCCTGGCCGACCCGGGTGACCACCGCCACCTTGCCGGCGCGGCCGCTCTGCAGGACCGTCGCCAGACGGCCGCCTTCGGCAAGCTGCGCCTTCAGCTTCTCCGGCACGCTGCTGACGGCACCGGCGATGACGATCACGTCGAAAGGAGCCTGCGCCGGGTGGCCCTCCGCCGGGTCGCCCACCACCGGCACCACGTTGTCGCAGCCGATTTCCGCGAACACCTTCTCGGCCTGGGCCAGCTGCTCGGCCTGGGATCCCATGCAGAACACCGTGCTGGTGAGCTGGCCGAGCACGGCGGCCGAGTAGCCGGTGGTGCAGCCGATCACCAGGGCGACGTCCGCGGGCCGGACCGCCGCTGCCTGCAGGAGTTTGGCCAGCACCAGGGGCTCGACCAGCCGCCGGCCGTCGCCCAGCACGATGTCCTCGTCCCCGTAGGCCACCCCTTTCAGCGCCCGGGGCAGGAACGCTTCGCGCGGCACCTGGTCCATGGCCTGGAGCAGCCGCTCGTCATCGATGGCACTCGGTCGAAGCTGGGCTTCGACCATCAGGTGGCGGCGGGCGGCGTAGTCGTTCATGCAAGCACCCAGAATCTCTTCGGGCCCGGGCTGGCGCCGGACGAGCCGGCTCATAGCAAGCAGGGGGGCCGTCTGTCGATCCGCTGCGCCGGGCGGTCGCCGCCAGCCACGGCGCATTCATCCGATGCGCCACGTCCGCGTTGACCGCGCCCGCGCCACTGCCTAGAACCTGCACCGCCGGCCGGATAGCAAAGTGGTAATGCAGCGGACTGCAAATCCGCTATTCGGGGGTTCGATTCCCCCTCCGGCCTCCACCTCCATAATGCGCATCCGCTTGCTGCCATCCCATGATGCAGCAGGCCCGCAGTCGGGCGAACAGGCTCCCGGGAATCCTGCTATGGCAGGCGGGCGGGGGTGACGGCGGCCTGAGCTGCCGGCGACGTCCGGCCGACTCACGCCGGACGATGATCATGATTGCCGCATGGCGGATGTCCGCGGTGCCGGAATCTGCCGTGCATGGGAAATGCCCGTCCAGGTGGTCGTCGAGGAGATCCCGGTGAACGGAGACCTGCTGTTTGAGCTGGGTGCCAGTGGTTGCTGTCCCGTCCAGCGTCGCGAACTGGTCGTACTGCTTGGGCGGCTCGGCTGGCATGACGTGGGCGGCGATGCGTGGCGCATTCCGCCCGGTATCGATCCCGACGAGGCCATCCTCCATCTGAGCGAGGGCATCGTGCCACGTCCTCTCGGGCCTGGGGCGCCCGCTGGCGGCCGGCTGCCGGTGTTCGGCCGCGACCGGCGGCGCGGCTCCGACGTCTGGGTGATCCGCTGCGCGGCGACCGGGCCATCCGGCAACAGCCCGACTGGTCGGGCTGCCGGTACTGAAAGAACACTTGCGAACTTGTGACATTAGTCACCGACATGATCCGACGGTCATGGCTTATCGGAGCCGCGATGCGATACAGGGATGAGCCCGCGCTCCATCCGGCAGCCGTCATCCTGGGATGCGGCACCAGCGACTAGACAAGCGGCACAAGAGAATGGCGATGCCTCCGTCGATCGGCTTTCCGTGGTTCGATCCTGCCGACTATCCGAAACTGCGCGACCTGTTCAGCGACGGCGACCGCCTGCCGCCGTCGTTCGCGGCCTGGCACGGCGCCGCGCAGGAGGCGTTGCGCCTGTTCCAGGAGCAGGGCCTGCCGGTCGTCCAGGTGCGGATCGAGCCGGACCCGTTCCGGGCATGGTGCAATGCCCGCGCGGTCTCGACCGATTACCGGGCGCGCCACCAGTTCGCCACCGAGGTCGTCCGCCAGACGATGCCGGCGTGATCCGTCATCAATAGCCCAGCTCGCGCCGGACCAGCCCGTCCGGCTCGTGTCCCTCCAGGAAGCGCCGGGCATTGGCGGCAGCGATGGGGGCCGCCGTGCGCGGGTCGGTGACCGCGGCCACGTGCGGCAGTACCGATACCGCACCATGCTCCCAGAGTGGATCATCACCCGGCAAGGGTTCCACGTCGAACACGTCCAGCACCGCGTGGTCCAGCCGCCCCTCGTCCAGTGCGGCCAGCAGGTCGGCCGTCACCAGATGCCCACCTCGCCCGAGATTGACCAGACAGGCACCCGGCGGGAGCAGGGCCAGCCGGGTGCGGTCCAGGATGCCGCGGGTCGCCTCGGTGAGCGGCAGGAGGTTCACCAGGATCTCGACCCGGGGCAGCATGGCGGCCAGGCCATCCGGCCCGGCATAGGCTTCGACCCCCGGTACCGACCGGCCGCTCCGGCTCCAGCCCAGCACCACGAAGCCCAGACGCTGCAGGGCTGACGCGGCGCGCGCGCCCATTTCGCCCATGCCCAGCACCCCGACCACCCGCTCCGCCGCACGCGGCTGTGGCAGGGGCTGCCAGATCCGCAGGGCTGCCTGCGCGCGGTAGCGATGCAGCTGGCGATGCAGGCTCAACACGTGGGTGACGACGCTTTCGGCCATCTCGTCGGCAAAGGCGGGATCCTTCATCCGGGCGAGCGGCAGGTCCTGCGGCAGGGAAGGGTCGGCCAGCAGCCCGTCCACCCCGGCCCACAGGCTCTGCACGAACCGCAGCCCGGGCCAGCCGGCAAAGCTGCCCGGCGCCGCATCGGCCACGAACAGCACCTCGACCGCTGCGCGCTCGGCCGGATCCGGATCACCGTGCGGCGGGCCCACCAGCACGTCGGCACCACCGAGTGCCCCCTGCAGGAGTTCCTGCCAGGCGAGCACACGGCGGTAGGGGAGCCGGCTCAGGAGGGCGAAGCGCATCGGCATGTCCAGTAGTGGAACCCTTCGCCGCCGATCGATGCACCGTCCAGATAGCGCTTGCCAAGCCCGGCGGGCGCCCATAAGAAGCAGCCCACGTTCCCCGGTAGCTCAGTCGGTAGAGCAAGCGGCTGTTAACCGCTGGGTCGCTGGTTCGAGTCCGGCCCGGGGAGCCAACCATTCCATGGCGAGTGAACATGTGGCTGCGTGCCGGCGAGACCGGTGCGACAGGTCCTGCATGTCCGCTCGCCATTTTGCTTTGCGAGCCCGTGACACGTGCCCCCGTGACGCATGCGAAGCGGGCGGCTAGAGGGATGCTGGTCGGATGAACGATACCCGGCGCGCCTGCCTGAGCGTGCCTGATCGCGTCTCAAGCCGGATCAATCCGGCAGCGGCAGCAGGAGGATGGTCACTCATGCTACAACGTCGGATCGGCGCAGACGCACGGATCGTGGTGCTCACCGGGGCCGGGATCTCGGCGGAGTCCGGCCTGCCCACCTTTCGCGGCCCGGACGGGCTGTGGGAGGGGCGGCGCTTCGAGGAGGTGGCCACGCCGGAAGCCTTCGCCGCGGATCCGGAAAGCGTCCATCGCTTCTACAACCACCGGCGCCGGCAGCTGCGCGACCCGGCGGTGCAGCCCAATCCGGCCCATCTGGCACTGGCCGAACTCGAGCGGCGCTGGCCGGGCGAGGTGCGGGTGGTGACCCAGAACGTGGACGACTTGCATGAGCGGGCCGGCCAGCGCACCGTCCTGCACCTGCACGGCCAGCTGGACCGGGTGCGCTGCGTGCGCTGTGGCTGGAGCGGCCGCTGGGAGGTCGATCTCGGCACGATCCATGCCTGTCCCGGCTGCAATGCCGCCGGTCAGCTCCGGCCGGACATCGTCTGGTTCGGCGAGACGCCCAAGGCGATGGAGGAGGTCGAGGACGCGCTGGAAGTCTGCGACCTGTTCATCGCGATCGGCACGTCCGGCAACGTCTATCCGGCCGCGGGCTTCGTGGAGACGGTGCGCAGCTCGAGCCTGGCACACACGGTCGAGATCAACCTCGCCGAATCGCTGGTGAGTTCCCGGTTCGAGGAACGGCGCTTCGGCAAGGCGTCGGAGGAAGTGCCGCGCTTCGTGGCCGAGCTACTGGCCGTCCACGCCTGACACCATCCTGTGGATAAGCAGGGAGAACGTGGCACGATCCACGCAGTCAATGCGGGATAAATCGGATCAGCCGCTTCGTCCCCGCTTCCCACAGGCAGGTCGATTCTGTGGATAACCGTGCGGCCCTGTTGAGGCGGTGGTTGAGGTGGATCAGTGCCGGGCTCAGATCCTTCCCGGCTTGTCCACAGGGCGCTTCGTCCACAACTTCCTGCTGCCTGTGGAACTTAGCGAAAAATCCATCGCCTTAGAGCCAGCATCCGCCAGCGTCAGTGATCGGGCTGGTTGTTCGCGAACGCGGCCTGCTGTTCAGGCGTCGCTTCCTTCTGGAAGCGCTCGCGCCACTCGGCATAGGGCATGCCGTAGACGATCTCCCGGGCCGCCTCATAGTCGAGGCCGGGCACGTCGCGCTCCTTGGCCGCAGCGGCGTACCACTTGGCCAAGCAGTTGCGGCAGAAGCCGGCCAGATTCATCAGGTCGATGTTCTGCACGTCGTTGCGGCTGCGCAGGTGCGCCACCAGCGTGCGGAACGCGGCGGCCTCCAGTTCGGTACGGGTCTGGTCGTCCATGGCGGGCAGCTTTCCTGGTTCGGTCATCAGCGGGTCGAGGACGAGCAGCTGACTGCCTGGCGCCAGCTGGTGCCCTCCGGCAGGTCGGCCAGGTTGTCGCCCTCGTAGATCCGGTAGAGCTCCGGGTCGGCCAGCGCCGGGATCAGCAGATCGGCCAACCGGTCGGCCCAGGCGAGTGCCGTCTCGGTCCGGTCGATCTCGTTCTGGCGCAGCTCCACCATCACATGCGGGATATGGGTGCGCTGGGCGTGGAAGTTGACGGTGTAGCCGAAGTCCTGCTCGCCGGAGTAGGGCTGGTTGTCGCCCACGCATAAGTGCGGGTCCCGGCGCAGGCCGTCCAGGAGCGGCTGGGCCAGCCGGCGGTCGCCGCGCCAGAGCACGCCCACCTGCCAGGGCCGGCTCTGGCCGAGCATCCTGGGCGTGAAGCTGTGCACCGCGATCAGGGCGGGGACGATGCCGGCCCGGCGCTTCTCACCGAGCCAGCGGGCGATCGCCCGGTGATAGGGGAGAAAGTGGTCGCGGATCCGGGTGGTGATGTCCACCTCGCTCAGGTCCCGGTTGCCCGGCACCACCGTGCCGTCGCTGACCACCGGCATGGACGCGGCCAGGCGCGGACGGCGGTTCGGGTCGATCACCAGCCGGCTGACATGGCAAAGGATCGCCCCGCAGTTCAGCCGGTCGGCCAGTCGGCGGCTCACGGTCGCCGCTCCGATGTCCCAGCCGATATGGCGGGCCAGGTCGTGCGGATCGACCCCCAGCTCGACCCCTTCCGGCACCATCCGGCCGGCATGGTCGGCGATCACGAGGCAAGGGGTGGTCCGCTCGGTTCGGTAGAGTTCCAGCGTGGTCATGGCGAGGTCATGGCAGGCAATGCGGCCGCGGCGCAACGGCCGGGGCGGCAGGGGCGCAACACCGGCACCAAGCTGTGACCGCCCTGCCGGAAGCAGGGTCATGGCCGGGCATATGGGCAGCGCCTGCGGTTGCGCAACCGCCGGTAACCGGGCAAGGCCTGCGCCGAGCCAGCGGCAGGAACAGGAGCAAGCGAGCCCGATGCAGCGCTTCCAGGACAAGGTGATCGTGGTAACCGGCGGGGCCTCCGGCATGGGGGCCGCGGCTTGCCGGCTGTTCGCCGCGGAAGGCGGCAGGGTGGTGGTGGCCGACCTCGACGGCGATGGCGCCCTGAAGGTCGCGAACGAGATCGGCGGGCGGGCGTTCCGGATCGACGTGGCCAAGGAGGCGGAGCTCCGCGACCTGGTCGCGTTCGCGACCGAAGGGACCGGGCGGCTGGACGTGTTGTTCAACAACGCCGCGGTCGGGCACAGCGCCACCGGACGCTACAAGATGGCGAGCATCGTCGACACGCCCGAGGATGCCTGGGAGGGCATCGTCGCCATCAACATGAAAGGCGTGGCGTTCGGCTGCAAGCACGCCATCCCGGTGATGGTGGCGCAGGGCGGCGGTGCCATCGTCAACAATGCCTCGATCCAGGCGATCAAGGGCATCCTGGGGGCGGACGCCTATACCTGCGCCAAGGGCGGGGTGGTGTCGCTCACCCGCACGCTGGCGGTGGACTGGGGGGCGAAGAACATCCGGGTCAACTGCATCTGCCCGGGTCCCATCGCGACGCCGATGATCCAGGCCCTGCTGGACGATCCTGCGACCGCGCCCGGCATGTATGCCGACGTGCCGATGGCCAGGGTCGGCCAGCCGGAGGAGGTGGCCAGGGTGGCGGTGTTCCTGGCATCCGACGATGCGTCCTATGTGAATGGCGCGATCGTGCCGGTCGATGGCGGCATGTCGGTGCGGTGAACCGGGGCTGCATACCCGGGAACTGCTGTTTCACGAGTATCGGTCAAGTAACGATTAAATAACCTTGTAGGGGCGGCGACCGGCAGGCAGGGAGGAGCATGGACCTCTTCCTGCCGGAGCTGCCAATGATCCGTCGTCTCGCTGCCTGCCTCCTCGCCGCCCTGGTCGTCCTGCCGGCCGGCAGCGCGCTCGCCGCCTGCGTCCAGAAGGACGTCGCCGGGATCTGGCAGGTCTATTCGCTCGGCTACCAGCGCGGCTACGAACCCTACTGGACGCGCTGCGTCCTGCAGGTGAACGCGGCCGGAAACTTCCTGAACGGCACCAAGTGCGCTGACATGCTGGGTCGCGAGGTGGCGGCGTCGGGCCAGTTGCGGCTGAGCTCCGGGCCGATCTGCTCCTTCGTCGGCTACATTACCTATGCCGGGATCCGCAGCGACGTGCGCCACGCGACCCTGGATCGGGCGAAGAACCATATCGACGGGGTGGGCGTGTTCGGCGGCGGGGGCTTCTTCTTCAACGCCAC